>JANXMC010000178.1 GCA_025354825.1 Myxococcales bacterium | reverse complement strand
TGCCGGATCTCGACGGGCGGGGGCGGCTCGCGCGAGATCTTCTGTTCCAATATTTCGGCGCCCGTGCCCACGAAGGGGAGACGACCGGTAAGCGCCTGGTAGAGGATCGTTCCGACGGCGTACCAGTCCGCCGCGAAGCTCACAGATTCGGAGACCGCCTGCTCCGGCGCCATGTACGCGACCGTTCCCACGACGCCGTCCTCGGCATTTCCGGAGTCACGCAGGAGATCGCTCGCGACGCCGAAATCGAGCACGACGACGCGCCCCTCGCGGCTGACGAGGATGTTGGTCGGCTTCACGTCACGATGGACCTTTTGCGCCGCATGCAGCGCTGACAAACCGCGCGCGAGCTGCACGAGACCGGCACGCAGGCGCGTTTCATCGTAGGACCCTTCGCCTCCGGACCCGTCGCTTCCGCTGCCCTCGTCTTCGCAGACGTACTTGAGGAAGTTTCGCCCATCGACGAACTCCATCGTGAAGAACCACTGTCCGCCGTCTTCGAAGAGCTCGCCGAGGTTCACGAGGTTGGTGTGCTGAAGATCTTGCACCGCCCGAAACTCGTTTTTGAGCGAGAGAATATGCTCGGGGCTTACCGTCCGGAGCGCCTTCAAGGCGACGCGCGAGCCGAGGTCGCGGTCGAAGGCGTCGTAGACGACCCCCACGGCGCCGTGACCAATGCGGTTGCGAAGCTCGAAGCGGCCCGAGCCTATGGACTCGATGGCGCTAGCGTTGCTCACGCGTGCGCCCCGCTCCCGATTGTCGAATATGCCGTGACCCCCATCGTCGGCATTCCCCCTCGACAAATATGCCGGATGCCACGCTTGAGTCGCGTTCGAAACGCGTTTCGGCTGTATTTCGTAGTCGGCTTATCCGCTTTTGTGGGCAGGCGCGCACTCGTAGGTCATTTCGACCATCGTCTTTCGAAATCCGACGCGCTCGAAGAGCCTCTGCGCGACGACGTTTCCAAATGCCGACTCGAGGAGAACGCGGGGCGCGCCAAGGGCGCTCAGGGCGTCGAGGGTCGCGCGGAGTAGCGCTTCGGCGGCGCCGCTTCCGCGGACGGACTCGTCGACGAAGATGTCGTGGAGCGCGCCGTGAGCGTCGAGCAGGCTGTTCCAATCGCGCGGCTCGAGGCGCCCGTAGGCGTAGCCGAGGACGCGGCCGTCGTCCTTCGCGACCACCACACGAAGGACGACCTCCTTCGACGGCAGCTCGCTCCGGAACCACCGCTCGTACCCCTTCTCGAGCCCCTCGACGCACATGAAGCGGAGCGGATCCATCGCGTGGTGCATCCGCACGAGGCGCGCCGCGAGAGCGGCCGCAGAGGGGAGATCGTCCGGCGTTGCAGGGCGAATCGTAAACGGGATCGTCGCAGACGCGTCGGGCTTCGAGGGCATCCCGCCATCCTACTGACGCGAACGGCGGGCGCGCCCGAGATCGCGCGCGCTACTCGCGGAACGCTTCGGCCTTCGTGCAGCCCCGCGCGTTCCCCTGCGCGCATGCGCGTTCGAGAAGCGCGACGGCGCCCGCGACGTCTTCGTCGGTGCCGCGCCCTTCGATCATCATCTCGGCGGCCTCGATGCAGCCGATGGTGTCGCCGTGGCCGCAGGCCATGCGGTAGCCGTCGTAGGCGCGCGTGAAAAGCGCGAGAGAGCGCGGCGGATCGCGCGGAACGCCGCGGCCGACGGCGTACAGCCACGCGAGGTTGTTGCACGCCGGCGGGTAGTCGCCGCCGCACGCCTTCAGGTAGTAGCTCGCGGCGCGACCGTGATCTTCTTCGGTATCGCTGCCGTATTCGTAGATGACGCCGACCGCGTTGCAACTCCCGACGTCGTTCGTTTTGCAGAGCGCCAAACAGCCGTTGAGATCGCCGTAGCGACACGGGTTGGCGGCGACCTCGGCGGGCGCCGGCGCCACGTGAACGCCTTCGGGCAGCGTACCCAGGTTGCCGCCACCGAGGGCGCTGCAGCCGCCGCCTAGAACGGCTACGCCCCCGAGCGCGACGCCTGCGACCGCGCTGCGGAAAGAGAGACGAGCCAGCGGCGAAAGGCCACGCGATAGAGCGCTCATGACCTCGAGTCTACGACGTGGCCGTGGGCGCGCACGGGCGCCCACTCCGAACGGGCAATTCAGATAAGAGCGGCGCCTACATCCCCGCCGCGGTCCTGATCCGACGAGGGATAGCCGACCATTTCCTGACGCTCCGGGTCCCATAGCTTCAAGCGGAAGTTCGCCATCACGTCGCGCGGCATCAGCGAGGTGAGCGGCGGGTTCTGCAGCTCGGGGATCGCCGCCATGGTCTCGGGGAGGCGGTAGAACGGAATCTGCTGATTGAGGTGGTGAACGTGGTGGTAGCCGATGTTCCCCGTGAACCACGCCATGAGCGGACTCATCTTCATGTAGCTCGACGACTCGAGAGCCGCGCGCGTGTAGCTCCACGACTCGCGGGGCTGAACATGGATATCGGGGAAGTTATGCTGCGCGTAAAAGAGGTACGCGCCGAAGCCCGTCGCGATGGCGACCGGGAGGAAGTAGGCGAGAAACCACGTCGCCCAGCCGGCCGTGAGAACGAGCACCGCGGAGAGAACCCACCACGCGACGAAGGCGACGGCGCCCTGCCAGTGCTTCTTCGGGGCGCGGCGAAGCGGCGAGACGCACATGCCGTACATGAAGATCGTGAAGATGCCCGACGCGATGGTCAGCGGGTGGCGGATGATCTTGTAGAAGCGGCGCTCGTTGGTCGTCATCTTCGCCCACATCGCGGGCGTCACCATCATGTACGAGCCGACGTGGGAGCCGACGATCTTCGCCGTATGGGCATGATGGTAATTGTGCGACTCACGCCAGACGCTCGGAGGAGTCAGCACGAACATGCCGTAAACGTAGAAGAAGGCGCGGGCGATCTTCGATTTCCGGAAGAGGGCTCCGTGGAGATAATCGTGATAGATAATGAAGAGTCGGACGATGACGAGGCCCGCGACGACGGACGCCGTCAGCCGGGCGATCCATGAGGGCGCCACGGCGGCGATCGCGATGAGCGCCGCGAAGATCGTGACGGTGGACAGCAGGGCCCACCAGCTCTGCGCGCGACTTTCGACGGCGAACGGACGGGTCGCGGCGATGAGCTCTTTGTCGCTCCGGGCGTCAGTCATGGG
This sequence comes from Myxococcales bacterium, assembly GCA_025354825.1. Taxonomy (GTDB): domain Bacteria; phylum Myxococcota_A; class Polyangia; order Polyangiales; family Polyangiaceae; genus JANXMC01. The sequence goes on along the minus strand of JANXMC010000178.1, from coordinate 1,728 downwards.
TGCTTTGTATCGCACCGTCCGGCGAGGCGCACAGTGATTGCTCTATTCAGTTGACGGTGCGAACAAAGTGCGCAAGGCGCGAAGTGGGCTACGCGCCGTTTCGCGCCGCGCCTTTGCGGAGCACCTCGCGAATGAGAGACTCGATTCGCTGTGCCTCGAAAGGCTTTTCGAGCACTGGATTCGCCACCTCGGCGACGAACGCTCGGGCCTCGGGCGTGTACGCGCCCCCCGTCATGAAAATCATCGTTTCTTCGGCGCCTGCTGCACTGCGGCGGACATGCTCGTAGACGTCCATCCCCGTCAGGTCGTCCATGACCAGATCGCAGACGATGGCGTCGAACGGGGGCCCCGAGACGATGGCTTCGATTGCCGCGCGGCCACTATGGACGACGGTGACTGCGTGGGGTTCCAAGCAATAGCCAATGAGCTTTGCCAAATTGGGCTCGTCGTCGACGACGAGAATGCGCGCGACCACGACACCCGCCGCGGCGCGCGGCGAGGGGAGCGCGTGGCTCTCGGGAGAGCCCGGGTCATCGCCGCCAGACGCCCGTGGGGGGTCGACGGCGGCGGGAATACGAATGCGGAAGCGAGTGCCACGCGGGAGATTGGGCGTGTGGTCGATGGTGCCGCCGAGGGCGGTGACGACGTTGTGGCAAATCGACAAGCCGAGGCCCGCGCCGCTGCCGGCCCCTTTCGTCGAGAAAAACGGTTCGAAAATGCGTGATTCGATATCTTTCGGAATGCCGATTCCGGTATCGGCAATGGCGATTGAAATCACGCCGTCGCCCGAAGCGGTCACCTCGCGCCGCGCGGACACGCGCACCGTGTTCGCGTCGTTCGCGTCGTCACCGTCGTCGCTTTTGCGGATCGCCTGCCCCGCGTTGAGCAGCACGTTGAGAAACGCTTGCGCGAGCCGCGCCTCGCTCGCCTCGGCGTAGAGGCCCGGGGCGTAATCTTTTACGAGGCGCGCGCGGCCGCGAAGCTCGTGCTCCGCCATGTTCGCGCAGACGTCGAGAACGCGAGCGACGTCGATGCGCGAGGTGCTGCCGCTCTCGGGGCCGTCGGGGCGCGCCAGGGCTTTGAGATCGAGCACGATGGCGCGAACGCGTTCGACCCCTTCGCGGACGACCGCCATCCGCTCGCGAACGTGCCTCGCCGCGTCGGGCGGCGCGGTTGCGAGCACGCGGGCGAGGTCTTTCTGAACGAGCTCGAGATTCCCAATCACGTAGGTAAGCGGATTGTTAATCTCGTGCCCCACTGCGGCCGCCAAGCGGCCTATCGAGGCGAGCCGGTCCGAGACGATGAGTCGCGACTCGAGCTTCTTCCGTTCGGTGATGTCGCGGCCGAGGGCGAGAATCGCGGGCTCACCCTCGAAGACCGCGCGCATCGCGGCGACCTCGACGACGACGGCGTGCCCGTCGCGGTGCAAAAGGCGCTGCTCCTTGAGCGGCGTCTTCTGCCCGTTCATCACCTGCATCCCGCGTTGCAAGACGCTTTCGCGATCGGACGGGTGCACGATCGAGATCACGGCCTGGCCTACGACCGTTGTCTGGTCGTCGTAACCGAGCCACGCGTTGGCGAGTCGATTCATGTAGAGAACGACCCCCGCGCGATGGACGATCGCGCCGTCGGGCAGGTCGTCGAGCAGCGCGCGGAATGCGGCTTCGGCGCGACGAAGGGCGCCTTCCGCTCGCACGCGCTTGGCCGAGCCGGGTACGTGCCCGACGC
>JANXMC010000172.1 GCA_025354825.1 Myxococcales bacterium | reverse complement strand
CCTGCGTCTCCGACGTTCGAGAGATGATGGACGACTGAGCCTGCACGAGATCCTTCGATCTCGCCCTCTACACTAAACAGGATGCGGGGCGGTGTCTCACGAACGTTGGCAGAGAGGGTAGTTCGTGGTGACCGGATGACGAATCGGATGCCCGGCGGGCGTCGACGAGCGCAGTGGGAGTCAGCCGTCATACGAGATGCAATGGAAGGTCGACCTCGGAGCGTTCCCCAACGGACTGATAGACTGACGGCATGTTTAGTCGCGCGGTCGAGCGAACAATTCTCTCGCTTTCATTCGCAACCATCCTCCTCGCTGCCCTCGCCACGGCTTGCTCGTCATCCAAGCCGCTCTCGCGAGACGACTTCGGCCAAGCCCTTTGTCGTCGCCTGAGTCAGTGCTGCGCCACGGCTGGATTCACCATCGATGCGAGCCAGTGCGTCTTTTCGGAGACGACCAACGGCGACGTGTTCGATCCCGATGCGGCGCAACGCTGTCTCAATGCGTACGACGCTGACCTCACGGGTGCCTGCAGCCACGGAGTCTCCGGGGCATGTGATGGCGTCTATCGCCGACCCAATCTCCGACCGGGCGATTCGTGCGGATACGACGGCTTGTGCGAACCGGACAGTTGGTGCGTCGGTCCCTATGGCGCCTCGGTCTGCGTTCGCGTCCACGAAGGGACCGACGGCGACGGACCGTGCGTCGGCAGCGTCGACGCCGCCGGCTGGCGAAGCTCCTTCGGAGCAACGACCGTCAAGGCCGACGGCGTCGTGTGCGCGGCTGGGTTCTATTGCGACGGCACGTGCCACGCGCTCCCGAAGGCTGGTCAGCCGTGCGCGCCCATCGGATGCGCTGACGGATTCGGGTGCAGTCCCCTTCCCACTCCTCACTGCGAAGCGTACGCGGCCGAAGGGGAGCCCTGTGATTACACCTTGCCGTGCACGTCGCCGACGAGTGGCAGGTCCCGGGTGGGCTACGCTTGCGGACCTGGCCTCGACTGCGGACCGAGCCGCACCTGCCAGAAGCTACCGAAGCTGGGCGCGTCTTGCGGAGCGTGCTGCGGCGACGGCAACTACTGCTCCCATTCGTCGACGTGCGAGCAGCCGCTCCCGACCGGGGCAACCTGCCTATGCTACGGCGAACAGGAAGCGGACTGCCCGCAGTGCGCCTCAGGGGTCTGCGTCGATGGTACCTGCAAGGCCATCCGACAATCCCTGGCGTACTTGTGCTCGGCGTGGGTCCGAGGGCCAGGTTGATACTCGCCGCTCAGCGCCGAAAACGGTTTGCGATCAGCGCCAATCCAAGCAGCACCACGACGAACCCCCCGCTCGAACGCGGGTTCGTCGTCGTGCATCCGCCGCTTGCGCCACCGTCGTTCGAGGGCACGCAGGCGCTCGTGGTCGCGTCGCAGACGAAGCCGACTTGGCAATCGGCGGCCGCGCTGCAGCTTCGTTTGCACGTGCCGCCGACGTCGCAGACGTAGGGAGCGCACCCCGTCGTCTTGCCGTCGGGCGTCGTCGAGATCGTCCCGTCGGCGTTGCAACGCGCGACCTCGGCGCAGACTCCCTCGAGGCAACCGAAGCCGGCCGCGCAGTCGTCCGTCGTCGCGCAGCTCGTCTTGCAGGTGCCCTGTTTGGCGTCGCAGGCGTTGCGTCCGCACTTCGTCGCCGCCGGCGTTTGGCAGTTGCCGGCGCCGTCGCAGTACGACGTCGGCACCGAGGTCTCGCCGTCGCAGTGCACGGCCTTGCAGGCGACGTCGCCCTTGTTGACGAAGGCGACGCAGCGCTTTGCGTCCTTGGCGCCGTCGCACTCGAGCGCCTGACAGAGGCTCCCCGCGCCTTCGCTGCACGCTGCGCGCTTGGATCCGTGCGGTTTTCCGCTGATCGGCGTGCACGCGCCGATCTTGCCCGGCACGTCGCAGGCCTCGCATTGTCCGTCGCAACGCGTCTTGCAGCAGACGCCGTCGGTGCATGAGCCCGAGCCGCACTCGTCGTCACTGCTGCACGTAGTTGCTTCGAGCTTACGACAGCTGCCCTTCGCCGCCGCGGTCGCGCACGAGCTTCCGGCGGCGCAGCTGCTCTCACCGCAGCAGACACCATCGACGCACGTGAGCGTGGCACCGCAGCCGCTCGTCGCCTTGCAGTCGGTGCCGAGGCCGACCTTCGCCAGGCACGTGTCGCCGCCGCAGTAGTATCCAGGCGCGCAATCGACGTCGAGCGCGCACGAGGTTCTGCAGGCGAGGGCGCCGCACGCGTAGGCCCCGCATGCGGCGGTCGTTCCGGTGCACGAACCGGCGCCGTCGCACACCGGGCTCTTCGTCTCGATCCCCGCAGCGCAGGTGCCGGCGCCGCACGTCGTCGTCGCGCTGGGGAAGACGCACGCCGATCGCGACGCGCCATCGCAGGTTCCGCCGCAGGTGGTGCCGCTGCCCGCGCCTGTGCACGCCGGACGTCCGGTCTTCGTCGGATTGCCGACGATCGCGGTGCAGGTGCCCCCGTTCGGCGCTTGGTTGCACGCCTCGCAGACGCCGGTGCAAGTCGCGTCGCAACAGACGCCATCGACGCAAGTTCCAGAGCCGCACTGGGCCGGGGCGGTGCACGCGGTGCCGAGAACGAAGCCGCATTTTCCGGCGGTTCCGCAGACTTTTCCGGCGGCGCAGCTGCTCACCGAACAGCAATGATCGTTGACGCAGAAGCCCGAGTTGCACGCCGAGCTCGGTGTCGGCGGCGCGCACGAGACGCCGTCGGCGAGGAGCGCGAAGCGAGCGGCCTTGGCGGTGGCGGTGCCGAGCACCTCTTCGCCACCGACGACGAGCACCGATTGATCGGGGAGCGTCACCGCCGCGCCGTGGTAGTGCGCTTCGGGCAGCCCGAGCACCAGCTGCCACGTGTTGGTCGTCGGATCCCACAGCTCCGCATCGCTGTAGGCGATCGTCTTGTCCATGTCGGCGCCGGAGATCGCGAGCACGCGCGCGCCGACCTGCGTGAGGGCTGCGGCGCGACGTGCGTGCCCCGAGCCGAGCGTGTCGCTCCACGTGTTGGTCGTCGGGTTCCACAGCACCGCGTGCGGAAGCGGCAGCCCAGCGCCCCAGAACGACGAGGTCACCATCACGCGCCCATCCGCGAGCGTGAGCATCGTCGGATCGTTCTTCTTCGGCGACGTGCTCGTGAGCGACGTCCACGCGCCGCCCGACGTGTACCCGTAGAAGGAGACGCCGGTATAGTCCTCGAGGAGGAGCGCGCGGCCGTCTTTGGCGGTGACGAGCTGTCCGGCCTCGGTCGGACCCGTCGGGACGGGCGCGGCGGTCCACGCATTCGCCGCCGGGTTGTAGAGCTGCGACGCGCCCGAGGCGGGAGCGACCGTCAGCACCTTGCCGTCACCGAGCTTGGTGAGGAGACAGCGCGCGCCCGCCGCGACGGCGCCGGTTGCCGCCCATGCGTTGGTCGTCGGGTTCCATCGCGAGGCCGCAGCTCCGTCGGGTTGCACGACGAGCAAGGTGCCGTCGACCAGCAGCGCGCCGCGCGCATAGGTGAAGCCCGTGCCATCGCTCGCGCTCGCGAGAGGAATGTTCGTCGGCGAGCTCCAGGTGTTCGTCGAGGGCGTGTAAACGTCGATCGCGCTCGAATTTCCGCCTCCAACGACGACGCGTCCATCGGCGAGGACGAAGGCGAAGGGCCGCGCGCGTGGCGTGCTCATCGCCGGCAGCGCCGACCACGAGGGATCGACGACGATCGGATGGGCGAGCCCAACGGTGTTCAGCGTCGCCGTCGCGACGTCGCCTTCGACGGTCACGACGAGCGTCTTCTCGATGCCGTTCGCGTCGACCGCCGTCAGCGGCGCGGTGCCGGCGCGGACGAGCCCGGTGTCGTCGACGAGCTCGATGCGCGACTCACGCGCACGTAGTCGAAGGTGCGCCGGACGATCGACGCGCCAACGGAAGGTCGACGGAGCCTCACTCGTCTCGAGGATGCGCAGCTCTTCGAATCCGGCGCCCGAGCCAAAAATCACCAGCTCGGTGGCGGGCGCGGCGTGGTGATAGACGATCGCGCGATCGTCCAAGGCGCCGACGACATGGGCGACCTCGAGCGGCGTGACCGTGAATCGCGTCCCGCTCGACGCGCCCGCGAGCGCAGGCACCTCGACGTGGGTCGCTCCATCGGCGCGCATCGGCAGCTCGAACGTCAGCGCTGCACGCGCCGGCTCGGCGAGATGAAAGCCGCCCTCGGTGGCGTCGATCTTCTCCAGCCCGCGCCGCGCCGCGAAGAGCCCGCCGATCGATCGCGTGCGGGAAATCGTCGCGTGCGGAGAGACGAGCTGCGGCGGCGAGGCGTCGGCCGTCTCCGTGTCGAGCGAAGGCTTGGCGTCGCAACCGATCGCGAAATAGGCGCAAAATGTAGGCAATGTTGAGAACGCGAGGCTCGCGAGAAGGCGCCGTCTCATCGCACACCTCCGCGCGCGCTGCGCCGTCTGAGCCCGAGCATCACGATCGCCGAGAGCGCTGAGAGCGCCCACGTCGCGCCGTTGCCGTCTCCACCGTCGCTCTTGCCGTTGCCCGGGCCGACCCCGCAGCCGCTGTCGTTGCCCGTCGTCGGCGTCGTGCAGTGCCCGGTCGCGACGTCACAAACGTTGCCCGCGAAACACTGATCGGACGAGCTGCAATCGACGCGGCACTTTCCCGTCGTCGAGTTGCAGAGATACGGCGCACAAGCCGCCCGCGTTCCATCGGGCGCGATCGCGAGGTTGCCGGTCGGATCGCACTCGGTGGCCTCGCGACAAAGGCCGCTGACGCAGACGAAGCCCTTCGCGCAGTGCGTGTCCGCCGCGCAAGTGACGCGACAGTCGCCGCGCGCGTCGTCGCACGCGTACCGACCGCACGAAACGTCTGGCGGCGAGACGCACGCACCGAGACCATCGCAGGTCGACGCCGGATGTAGCGCGCTCCCAGCGCACGCGGCCTTCTTGCACACCACCGACGACTTGTTGGTGAACGCCGTGCACTTGGTGCGATCGGTCGGTCCGTCGCAGCGCAGCGCTTTGCACTGGTCGGCGCCGCCGTCGTCGCAGGTCGTGCGTTTCCCGTGGGGCGAGCCGCTCACCGGAGAGCAGGTGCCTTCCTTGCCGCCGACGTCGCACGCTTCACACTGTCCATCGCAGGCGACATCGCAACAGACGCCGTCGACGCAGTGACGCGAGCCGCACTCGTCGTCGAGCGTGCACGTCGACGCCGCGATTTTCCTGCACGTGCCTTTGTCGGTCGCGAGCCCGCACGAGCTCCCGCTCGAACATGAAGACGTTCCGCAGCAAACGCCGTCGACGCAGAATAGGCCAGTATTGCAGGCAGTTTCGGTGCACGCGTCGCCGAGCCCGACGAGCGGCGCGCACTTGTCGCCGGCGCAATAGTTCCCGGCCGCGCAATCGCCATCGGCGACGCAGCTGCGCTTGCACGCCGACGCGCCGCACGTGAACGCGCCACATGCAGCAGTCGTCGTCGTGCAGGCACCGGCTCCGTCACAGCCGCCCGCGCGCGTCTCGACGCCGCTGGTGCAACTCCCGGCGCCGCATGCCGTGCTCGCCGTGGGGAAGGTGCAGGTCGCGCGCGTGACGCCGTTGCAGGTCGAGCCGCACGTCGTGCCCAAACCGGCGCCGCCACACGCCGGACGTCCCGCCGCCGTCGGATCGCCGACGATCGGTGTGCACGCGCCGACCGAGCCCGAGAGCTTGCACGACTCGCACGCGCCGGTGCACGCGGTGAGACAGCAGACGCCATCGACGCAGTTGCCCGAGAGACAGTTGCTCGAGGCGCTGCACGTCTGACCGGCGGCGAGCAGACACTTGCCGAGCTTGCCCGCGACGTTGCAGGTGCCTTTGTCGCAGAGGCTGTCGCAACACACGCCGTCGGCGCAGAAGCCGGAGTCGCACGTCGAGCGGAGCGCGCAGGCGACGCCGAGCGCCGAGGGCGTGTAGCGAATCGCGCCGACCCACAGCGTCGAGGTGTTGGTGTAGCCATCGACGGCGAGGACGCTGCCATCGGCGACGCGCACCGCACCGAAGCTGTTGTGCACCTCGGCGAGGTGATCGACGATCGTCCACGTATCGAGGCCCGGATCGTAGACCTCGACGAGATCGGTCGAGCCGCTGGTGTCGATGCCGCCGAGGGCGACGGCGTGTCCCGAGCGAAGCGTGACGAGGGTGCCCTTGTGACGAGCGCGCGCCGGTGCCGAGGTGAGGCTCCACTTCAGCGTCGTCGGATCGAAGAGGCGCGCGTTCGCTTCGCCGGTCAAAAGCGCCCGTCCATCGCCGAGCACGGTCATCGACATGTCGGTCGTGCAGGCCGAAGGCGCCGGGAGCGTGGTCCAGGTGTTGGTCGACGCCGTCCACAATTCGGCGCGCGCGACGGTGCCGTTGCACTCGACCGCGAGCACGCGATCGCCCGCCAGCGTCACCGTGTGCACCTCCGAGTAGGAAGTCGCACCGAGCGCCGCCACCTTCGTGAAGGCGAGCGTGCTCGGCGTGAAAATCTCGACGACCGTGCCGCCCGCCGGCACCTTGACGATGCGTCCGTCGGAGAGCGTCGAGACCGCGCAGAGGTTGCACGCCGCCGACATGCGACCGCTGTAGGTCGCCCAATTGTTGGTCTTGTATTGATAGACGGCGATGTCGGTGAGGGTGCCGTTGCCGGGAATGACGAGCACGTCGCCGCTCGGCAGGCTCGCCGCACGCGCATCGGTCCAACCGGCGAGGGGATAGTCCGGCGGCCGGAAGGGCCACGAATTCGTGGTCGGATCGTAGAGGTCCATGTACGGCGCGGTGCCACCGCCGACGAGCACGCGTCCGTTGCC
>JANXMC010000055.1 GCA_025354825.1 Myxococcales bacterium | reverse complement strand
AAAGCGAATTGATGGCGTCCATCCCGACGCACCGTTGAAAGCACGTCCCGGTCTGCTGCCCGAGCTTTCGCTGCATTTTGTTCTGCGCGACGACGTCGGCGACGCTCTCTGCAATTTGCAAAAAGCGATTCACCCGTTTGCCACTTAGCGACGACGCCGCCGTCGCGAGCTCGGGCTCACGCACCGCGAGGTCGTAGGTCTCCGCCACCGCGTTGATCGACGGGCGGATCATCGGGTGGTCGACCGGCTCGGCCACCCGTTCCCCAAAGAGGTACACGCGCAGGCCCCGCCCACGCAGGCTCTCGATGTAGTCCGCGCCGTTGCGAATCGGCATCCCCTTCGTCCATGCGCTCATCCCACGAGCGCACCGCGGAGCTGCGAGGGCGTCAAGCCGTCAAACGCGCGCGCCGAGGGCGCCTATCGCCTGCTGCGCCGCCTCGGCCGAGCGGACCGCCGCGTCGATCCCCGAGCCGTGAAACGCGCTTCCCGCGAGAAAAATCCCCGAGCCTGAGAGCGCCTCTTCGAGGGCACGGACGCGCGCGGCGTGCTGCGGCGTGATCACCGGCAACGCGTTGGGCCAACGCGAGACCCACGATGCGATGGGCGCCATCGACGAATGGAGCGACAGCACGCGTTCCAGGGCCCGCGCCGCGCGCGCCTGCCAGTCGGCGTCGCCCATGGCGGTGAGCTCGTCCCCCTCGGGGCGGAAGAAGACGCGGAGGGACAGCTCGCCTTGGGGCGCGCGCCCTTCGAACTTCGAGCTCGTGAACGTGATCGCGCGGCACCCTTCGAACGGCGTCGCAATCACGCAGCCCGTGCCGTCGAGCGCATGGGCAACGGCGCTTCGGGGGTAGGCGAACGACACGGTAACGCTCGAGAGCGTTTCGGCCGTCGCGAGCGCCTCGGCGGGCGCGCCAATGTCGACGCCGAGGAGCGACGCGGCAACGACCGACGACGTGGCGATGACGATGCCGTCGAAGCGGAGCACCTCGCCCCCGTCAATCTCGACGTCGATCGCGTCGCCTGCCCTGCGCACCGCGAGCGCGCGCGTTCCGAGCTTCACCGTGCACGTGGGCGACGCGGCGACGGCGGCGGCGAGCGCATCGGTCAACGTGCCCATGCCCCCCGCGAACGTGTGAATGCCCGCGCCGAAGTCCCGTTTGGCAACTTTGAAATCGAGCTGCGCCGCGGCTTCGCCGGGTGCGAGAGCGACGAGCTTCTCGCCGTCGAAGCGGTAGGACGTCATCGTCGCCTGGTGAAGGATGTCGTCGGCGATCCCGAGCGACGTCGCGAGCGCGGGGACAGCTTCGCTCCGCGCGACGTACCCCTCGGCCCCCTCGTCGACGACGTACCCCTCGCGATGGGCGGTGAGCAGCTGCCCGCCGAAGCGCGGAGACGCTTCGAGGACCGTGATGGCCTCGGCCGGCGTCGCCACCGCACGGCGATACGCGACGGTCAGACCCGCGAGCCCCGCGCCGATGATGCCGATATGCTTCACGCCCTCCCGAGCCTAGCTCGGCGCGCTGGCCGCTGCCTCGATCACGCTGGCCGCCGCCTCGATCACGTCGTGAACGAACCGCAGCTTCGTGATCGCCGCGTCGCTCAAGACGAACGGGTACAAATCGGCCAGCCCCATCCCGCGGTTCAAGCTGTTGAGCGCCACGGTGAGCGGAACCCAGGCCGAAATCAGATCGTCGAAGTCGTCGAAGTGAAGGCGCCGCGCGGCAACCTCGGGGAGCGCGCCGCCGCCCACCGCTTTAGGTCGAAGGGCGAGGCCGTAGCTGCGTGACGTCTCGAGGGTATCGACCATGTGAAGATAGTGGGCCCACGTTTCCGCCCAGTCTTCCCAGGGGTGCATCGACGCATAGGCACTTACGAACCGAAGCGGCCAATCGGCGGGGGCGCCGCGGTCGTAATGATTCTGCATCGCCTGGGCGTAGTCGGCCGTCTCGTCGCCGAAGAGCTCGCGGTATTTGGCAATCGAGTCGCTCTTCGAGATAAGCCTGTCCCAATAATAGTGGCCAATCTCGTGACGAAAGTGGCCAAGGACGGTGCGGTACGCTTCTCCCATTTGAACGCGCATTTTTTCGCGAAACGGGTCGTCGGCCTCGGCGACGTTGATCGTGATGAGGCCGTCGTCGTGACCGGTAAGGACTTTGGCGCCGCCGTTCTCTTCGAGAAACGAGAACGCGAGCCCGCGCGGGTCGACACGTTTGGGCGCAAGCGGAAGGCCGAGCCCGATGAGCGTGTAAACGAGCCGACGTTTCGCCTTTTCGAGGCGGTGCCACCCGTCGAGCGCATGGTTGTCGGCCATGTTCGGAATCGTCTGGTTGAGCGCGCAGGAGCGGCAGTAGCTCTCCTGGTCATCGACCGGGAGCGCCCAGTTGCACGTCTGGAACTGCGTGGAGTTCGCACACAGTTTATAGCGCGCCCCTTGTGCCTCGGGGGCGAGCGCTACGAACACGCCTGCCGCGCCACCGGTCGCAGCGCCCGCTTCGACGGGCGCCGGCTCGATGGCGCTGATCACCGCGTGGTCTTGAAGATACGCGAGCGTGTGCCCGCACTTCGTACAAACGACGTTCTCGAAGAAGACGACTTGCGTGCACGAAGTGCAGGTGAACAGCTTCACGGCGTGACGTTCTTCTGAACGCGCTTTGCGCGCAACGGCTTTGCGATCTTATCGGCACGATCCCAGTGGCGATGCTTCGCAATGGCCGCGACGAACGCGCTCGCGAACGCTTTCTCCGCGCCGCCCCCAAGGCTCGTGACGACGCCGACGTCATCGTTCACGGCGTCGCTCGTGGCGAGCGACACCGTTCCGAGGGGGATCGCCGCGAGGAAGCTCACCGCGTCGCCCGACGCGGCGATCGGCTTGAAGTGGCCATAGGCCTCGCGCACGAAGACGGGCGCCTCAGGCTCGTCGTCGAGCGCATCGAGGCTCGCCGCGCCGCCAGGAACGTAAACCGCGTCGTAGAAGACGGATGCGGCCGCGAGGAACGTCTTATCGACCTCCATCGTGCTTCCGTCATCGCCCGTGATCACGCCCATCACGTTGGAGATGACCTCGACCTCGGCCCCCTCCGCGAGGAGCGCACCGCACACCGCACGCACCTCCGCGGCCGCGAAGCCGCCCCCCGCGAGCAGCGCGATTTTCCGTGTTTTGATCGACGTTTTCGGCTGATTCTCGAGGCTCAATGCGGGCGACGACTTCAGTCCGCCGTTGTCACCTCGATGGGTTGGCGGCGTCGTCCCGGGCGGCAGCGGCGGGTACTTCGCGGGCACCTCGACGCCAACACCTGCCGCAACCGCCTGCGCAAGGCCCGGGTCGATCTCGTTGAACATCGCGACGGCGCGCTCGCGGATCTCTTTGCGGCCGACCTTGCTCACTTCGAAGCGGCATGCATCGATGACGTGCATACGCTCCGGCTTCGACAAGCTGTTGAAGAAGAGCGTCGCCTGGCTGAAGTAGTCGAGGAAGCTCGGGCTCCGCGCGCGAATCTTGTGCCCTTCGACACGTTCTTCGTAGTGCTTGAAGCCCGTGACCTTGGCGGCGCCCATCGTCCCCGCCAAGAACGGGCAGCCGCCGCCGATCGAGTTGGGGTGGTAGTTGGCCTTCCCAACGTTGATCGTGTCGCGGTGCAGACCATCTTGCTGATGGTTGTTCACCGGCACGATCGGGCGGTTAATCGGTATCTCGGCGAAATTGGGGCCGCCGAGGCGCGTGAGCTGCGTATCGACGTACGAGAACAGGCGCGCGTGCAGCAGCGGATCGTTCGTGAAGTCGATGCCGGGCACGATATTCCCGAGATGAAAGGCCGACTGCTCGGTCTCGGCAAAGAAGTTCTGCGGATTACGGTTGAGCGTCAACTTGCCAATGCGCCGCACGGGCACGAGCTCTTCGGGGAGGAGCTTCGTCGGGTCCAGCATGTCGAATCCGTATTTGAGATCGTCCCCCTCGGCCACGATCTGCACGCCCAGCTCATACTCGACGACCCCGCCCTTCTCGATGCAGTCCCACAAGTCGCGGCGGTGGAAATCGGCGTCTTTCCCTGCAATTTTCTGCGCTTCGTCCCACACGAGCGAGTGCGCGCCCAAGAGAGGCTTCCAGTGCCATTTGATGAGGTGAGCTTTGCCCTCGGCGTTGATCAAGCGAAACGTGTGAACGCCGAACCCCTCCATCATGCGGTAGCTGCGGGGGATGGCGCGGTCGCTCATCGCCCACATCACCATGTGCGCCGCCTCGGGGACGAGCGACACGAAGTCCCAAAAGGAGTCGTGGGCCGACGCCGCTTGGGGCATCTCGTTCGCGGGCTCGGGCTTCACCGAATGGACGAAGTCGGGGAACTTCATGCCGTCTTGAATGAAGAAGACCGGCATGTTGTTGCCGACGAGATCGAAGTTCCCTTCGCTCGTATAGAACTTCACCGCGAAGCCGCGGACGTCACGCACGGTATCGGCCGATCCACGCGACCCCGCGACCGTAGAGAAGCGCACGAAAACAGGCGTTTTCACGCTCGGATCGCACAAAAACGCCGCGCGCGTGTACTCGGCCATCGATTCGTAGACCTGAAAGAAGCCGTGGGCCGCCGAGCCGCGGGCGTGAACGACGCGCTCGGGGATCCGCTCGTGGTCGAAGTGGGTAATCTTCTCGCGAAGGTGGAAGTCTTCGAGGAGCGTCGGGCCGCGATCCGTCGCGCGAAGCGAGTTGTCCGAGTCGGCTATGGGAATCCCTTGGTCGGTCGTCAGCACCGCGCCGTCAGGATGGTCGCGGAACATCTCGAGCGCCTCGAGCTTGCCATTGCTGTTGGGCTCGGCCGCCCCTTTTGCGCGTGCAGGGTCGGGCTGCGCGGCGTGGAGCGGTCGCGTTGCAATGGTCTTCGCAGCAGTGGCTTCGGGCTTTTTCATTGGGGCTTGCTGCGTAAGCAGGATTCGCACCGCCTGAACGCGCCCCGACGGAATGCCAAATAGCGAACGCTCCCCTCGCCGTCTGGGTGCGCGCGTTCGCCACGGAGCGTGGCAACGTGCCGCGGCCCGGAGAGCGTCCGGTTAAGTCTTGAGCAGGCGCGTAAGCTCGCTTGCCGCCGCCGCGTCGACAGCGAGCGTCGTCGGGTGGTAGCCACAACGCGCGAGAGGCAGCGACACGATGACGCCGCCGCCACCGTGCACGTGGGCCGTCATCGCGGCAGGCTCGGAGCCGCGCGGATCGTTGTCGGTGAGCTCGAGCTCTATCCACGCCGCCGTCGCCTTGGGGCGCGCTGCGAGGAACGAGCGCATGTTGCGCGCGTAGTGCTGCTCGCGCTCCGGATCGATGTAGCCGCGCACGAGCGTCTGGTACACGATCAGCAATCCCGACGGCGGCATCGCGCGGGCGAGCGCCTCCAGGCGCACCGGGACGAGCCCCGCGTTGAGCCGCAAAAGCTCGGGTGCGCCCGGCCTCCCCGCGACCTCGCGCATGGTCTCGACGGCGCGCTCGAATCGTTCGAGCCGCGCGCTCTCGCCAGGCCAAATGCACGCGCGCATCCACGTCACGTCGGCTTCGGACAGCACGTCGAGCGGGTCGGTATCGAACCCAATGCGACGATCGAACGTTGGCGCGGTGACGACGTCGAGCCGCGCGCCGCGGTCGCGCGACCACATGGGCGGCAGCATGTCGCCGACGAGGTTCAGCCCCGCCGACGCACCAACGTCGATGAGCGTGAGCGGCCGCGCGCCACGATCGGCCCCCGCGAGATGGGCGGGCCACATCCACGTGACCGCGCGCGACGTTTCGTTCGTCTGCACCTTGCGCGTGGTGAGCGTAATCCAAAGACCGAAGCGCGACGGAGCGAGGGCCGCGCGAACGCGATCACGCGTCACCGCCGCAGCGTCGGGTCTCTCGCTCGCGAAGCCGAGGGCGAGCGGGTGGGCGCTGCCTTCGAGAAGAACGTCGTGGCGGATCGCCGCGAGGAGCAGGAGCGGACGCTCGTAAAATGCGTGAAACGCCCGCTCGTTCCAGCAGCGCGCGAGCTTCGCCACCAGGGCGGGATCCGACCCGGGGCCGTCGGGCGTGAGCAGCACGGCGAGATGCTCGAGGGCGCGCTGGTAGCATTCCGCGCGCCCATTTCCGAGGCTCGCGCGGTGCTTCGCGATGTCGTCCGCAATACCGACGAGGCCTCGATACGACTGCCTCGAGGCCGGTCCCGCGTGGTCGTGGTCTGTCACTAAAGGAAACAGAGTACCCGGCCGCGTCGACTACGCAACATGGCGTCCGACGGCGAACGACCGCGTCGTCACCCTTACACGTATTCGGATCTCACCTTCGACGCCGCGTCACTTCGCGTAGTCGTACGGGCCGCCGCGGGCGAGGGCTCGGGCATAGGCCGGCCGCGCGTGAATCGACTTCACGAACGCGACGAGCTTCGGCCGGCTCCCGTCGAGGCCGCCACGCGCGAGCGCCGCTTCCAGGGGGAAGCTCATTTGAATATCGGCCCCGGTGAGCTCGCTCCCCGCGAACCATTCCGACTTTCCAAGCTCGGATTCGCAAAAATCGAGATGCGTCTTGATTTGCGGCGATACGAAGCCGGCTTTGACCTTGGTCGTAATTCCCTTTGCGATCGGTTTGACGAAAAACGGTTTGGGCGCTTTGTCGATCGTGTCGAGAACGAGCTTCAAGAGAAGCGGCGGCATGAGCGACCCCTCGGCGTAGTGCAGCCAAAAGGTATAACGGAGCCGCTCTGGCGACCCGGCGGGGGGAATAAGCCGGCCGCCGCCGTGGGTGTCGACGAGGTACGAGACGATGGCGCCCGACTCGGCGAGCGTCACGTTGCGCTCGGTATCGGTGATGACGGGCGACTTGCCGAGCGGGTGCACCGCACGCAACGACGCGGGCGCGAGCATCGTCTTCGCGTCGCGCTCGTACCGCTTCACCTCGTACTCGAGGCCAAGCTCCTCGAGGAGCCAGAGAACGCGCTGCGACCGAGAGTTGTTCAAGTGGTGGACGATGATCATCGGGCTCCCATTTACCCCACAACGAACAGCGCCCGCTCACCCTTGACGAAGGCTGATCGCCCGTTCAGCATCACCCCATGCCGCTCACCTCGCGCTCCGCGATGATCTACCGCTGCTCCTGCGACGTCCCCGGCTGCGCCGCCGTCGCCCGCGAGATTCGCGTCGTGAGCGTCTTCGCGTCGCGCCAAGAGGCCGTCGAGCTCCTCGAAAAACGCGGGTGGCGGCAGCTGATTCGCGCCGGCCGCTACAAGGCCGTCGAGCAGATGGCGATGCGTGGCGACGGCGCGTGGCGCTGCCCCGTCTGCGTCCGTGCGGGGCGCGCGAAAGAGCCACCAATTGCGTAATTCCGTAATGCGAATCGCGGCGCGTCAGCCCCGGCCAACGGTTCGGCGCGGAAGGGTCACGCGCGGAAGTGTTCCAGACGGTCGCTCGCGCGGCCGCTCGATGGGCGACGAGCCTTCGGCGTGACCGACGTTGAAAAGGGGAATGCGCCTGCTACTTGGCATTCCGGTGGGAGACGCACCGTGCCGTTCGCGCAGCTCACGTAGCTCGCGCTGCACGTCGGCGGGCACGTCGCTCGCCTCGGGGAAGAGGGACGCGACGTAAAGGCCGACCTCGCGCTCGCTGCAGTCGTCGTGGGCAATCGCGAGAAGCTCGGCGATGTCGAAGGCGAGATCCGCTGCTTGCGGATAGCGCGCGGCGCGGTCGATTTTCATCGCCCGCTCGACGATGCGCGCGACCTCGCTCGGAACGTGGGCGGCGAGCGAGCGCAGCGGCGGCGCGTCCCCTTCGGCGATCCGAGTGAGAACCTCGCGGCGTGTCGATCCGTGAAACGGGCACTCACCCGCGAGCAGCTCGTACAAGACGACCCCGAGGCCGTAGATGTCGGCGCGGCGATCGAGCACGAGGCCACGAAGCCCCTCCGGCGCGATGTAATGAAGCTTGCCGTTGAACGCGTCGCCGTCCGCGCTCGACGTGCGTCCCGTGGCCGTGGCAATCCCGAAGTCGAGGAGCGCCGAGGTTCCCGCGAACGAAACGAGCACATTCTCGGGCGTGACGTCGCAGTGAACGAGGCCTAGCCCCGCGCCCGCCTCGTCTTGAACGTCGTGCACATGCTGCAGCGCCGCGGCGACCGCAGCGACGACGCGGAGCGAGAACCACACGGGCGGGCACGACGCCTCACGAACGCGATCGGTCACGTCGGCTACCCGCTTACGGAGCAACGCGTATGCCTCACTTCGCGCTGTGTCGCGTCGGGCCGCGTTCGCGTGACGCGCCCCTCGGCGGTGGGGACAACGCGATTACGAAATACGAATATTCGCGCAAATAGGGCTGTGTATAACGTGTTCAGAAATCCGAATTCAGCCTACGCGGAGCGAAACGCCGCGACGCACGAATGCCGTTTTGCGACATGGTGACAATTGCCACTACGGCTCTGCCCGATGCCTCGTCCCCTCACGTCTTGGGAGGCGCCGGCGGCGGCGGATCGCTGGCGTCGCTCGCATCGGCGTCGGGCGGAGGGCCTCCGTCGGCATCAGTCGCCGTTCCGCCGTCGACATCGGCCGCGTCGGCGCCCGCGTCGACACCCGGGGGCTCGGCCATGCCGCCCATGATCTCTTGATAGCCGTCGTTGCGCGGCAGGCCAGTCGTCGTACCCGTACCCGTACCCGTGCCGCCCCCTCCGCCGCCGTCGTCGCCTTGCGGCACGGTGCACGCCATCGCGGCGAGCGGGGCGGCCATCGCGACCGCGGTTCTCACGGCGCGCTTCGCGCGGAGAAGAAGCGAGGGGGCGACCAGATCGCTCTTCGGCGTGGGCTGGGCGAAGAAGATATTGCCGTGGCGATCGACCAGGTAGCGAACACACAAATCGTTGGTAGATGGGCCGTGCAAGAGGGCCGTCGCCTCCGACTCGCCCATCGACGAGACATCACGAACGACTTTCTTGCAGTCGCCGCAGAAGCGCCCGCCGTCTGCCGGCGTCATCCGGCCGAAGTCGAGAGTACAGGGCGACTTGATGGGAGCGTCGGTAGTCTTCATGGGAGGCGGTCTTCGCAAACGACGCACCGCCCCTCGGGCGCTCGGCAAATCGCGCCGTCACGGCCTACTTGGCACTCCGGCGCTCGGGCGCGGGCGTCACTCACGTCGACGTCTGGCACACTCCGCACATGCGCTTCGCGGCGGCGGATCATGGGATGTCCACCCTGCGTCCGCCGTCGATGACGACGAGCTCCGTGTCGTCGGGCCGGTCTTGCCCGACGTGGCGCCCAACGCTGAACGGAAAGTTGTTGTCGTTGATCACCGCGATGCGCGACCCACCAAGGTACGCGACCCCCTCGATCGTTTCGAACGGCATTTCAAAGGGCGGGCCAAGGCCCACATCGCCCGGCATTCCGCCCGCGGCGACCGTCGTTGGGGCGGCGAGGTCCATGAGATCGACGAACAGCGCCTTTGCGACCTCCTCGCCGTCCCCGCGGAGCTCGATGGTGAAGATGCGTTTCCACCCCCTCCCGTTCACGCTCGCGGCTCCCTGGGAGCCGTCGCGTTCGAGAACGAGCGCGCGCGTCGGGGCGACGAAGACGAGCTCACTCGCGCTCGTCGCCTCGGGCGATAATCGGTAATAGGCGCGCCGCCTCGTAAACCGCTTCGACGCAATATCGAACTCGTAAATCGGGAGAAGCTTCGGGTCGTCGCCACCGAGCGCCTGTTCGAGCATTGGATAGAGCGTTCGGCCGTCCGTCGAGATTCCGAGCCCCTCGAAGCCGCCGCTGTGGGCCGCACGCGTGGCGTGCGCAACCGACGAACCGGGGGAAACGGCGCGTGGCCACGGCACGCCAGCGAGCACGGGGCTGCCCGTCGCGGGGAGCGGCTCGCCGAAGAGGAAGACCGGCTGCATCTCGGAAAAGGCGTCTTGCGCCGCGAGGAGCGCGCGGTAATCGAAACTCTGAAGCGACGTTCGGCGCGCCACGCCCGCGTCGATCGCGGCGCGCCCGACGCTCTGCGTGAACGGCTCCGGCGCGAGCGTCAGCCCGCCCGCGTCGTCCGCCGAGACGACCTTGATCTCGAGACTAAAACGGACCGTCTCGGCGTTCTGCGCCCGCCGTCCGGCGTCCGGATGGGCGCGCCCCGGCCCCGTCGCGTAATAGGCACGATAGCTCGCGACAAAGGTGAATAGCTGGCCCAGGCTTGGCATCGTGTACGGCGTCGCGAGGGCGTGCGAGCGGGCAAACGCGACAGCCGCCGGCGACCGCGCGAGGTCGGCGACTTGGGAGGGGCCGCGAAAGATTTTATCGCAGACGAAGCCCGATTGAAGGGCCGCGAGCGTCATCGCGCGGATCGGCGTGCCGACCGCAGATGCGCGCGCTGTCGACCGGCAGGTCGCGGGCGACACGACGGGGTCGTGGGAAAGGACAGGCACGCCGTCGGAGGTCATGCCGATATCGGTCTCGAGCGTCGACGCGAGTGCATCGAGCGCGGCCTCCATCGCCGGGAGCGTGTTCTCGGGGCGGAGATCACGCGCGCCACGGTGCCCCTGCACGTCGAGCGACGGCGCGAGCGGGCGGAGGAGATCGGGCCTGTCGGTAATCACGCCCGAAACCCCGCGGGCGACGAGCGTCGCCAGCACGCTGGGGTCGTTGACGGTATATAGTATTACCGAATATCCAGCCGCGCGCAAAAGTGGAATATCGAAGAGTGCGCCGCTTGCGAGCGTTTCGGAGGGCGATACCGCGGGCGCCCTCGCCGTGCCCGTGCGCTCGCCACGGGCACGAAATGCGTTGAGAACGCGGAGCGCGCCCGTGCGCTCGCTCGCGGGATTTTCGGGCGACCAGACTTCGTCGCGCACGCCGTCGCGAACGGGGGCGTCGAAGTCGGGCAGCGCCATCGGAGCGTCGAGAAGCTCGCCGGACGCGCTGGTATGGAGAACGAAAGGGCCGTATTCGTCGCCGAGCCACAACGTCCCGTCGGGCGCACGCTGCATCGATTCGATATCGAAGTCCGCGCCCGTCAAGACGCGGTCCTTCGTAAACTGATTCACGACCGCGAACGGCACGAGGGCGCGTGGATCACGAAGCGTCACGAACGACGTTGCGCGCAGCCGCGCAGCCTGTGGCGTTGGGGTCGGCGCGTCGAAGTCGGGCGTGAGCGTGTAGACGCGAAGCTCGAAGTCGCTCGAGCGCTCGATCGTCCCGTAACCGTTGTCCGTGGGCGCGAGGTACGAGCCGTTCTCGAGCGCCACCAGCCCTGAAAACCCCATCACCGGCTGCTTCGCGACGAACGGCGCGACGGCGCCGTGAAGCTTCGCCTCGCCCAAGTGGGCGCCCGACGTGGGCCCTGGCGCGAACGTCTCGGCGGGAAGCACGGCGCGCGCGACCAGCCGCGGACGAGCAGTCGGCGGCGCAGGAACGGGGGACGGCCCGCTCGGCGTGGACCGGCACGCCGTGGCAGCAAGGAGCGCTACGCACGCCGCGCAGGACCCGAGCGCGGCGCGGTGAGCTCTAGAGGGCGACACCGAACAGATTGAGCACTTCGGTGCCCATTGGAATCGTCTTCTCGAGGGCAAACCCGCATTTGCCAAGAAGGTTCATCGAGCTTTCGTTGTCGCGCGTCGTAATGGCAACGACGCGCGAAACACCGACGATGTTTTTCGCGTGGGCAAGGGCCGCCATCGACGCCTCGCGAGCGTAACCACCCTTGCGAAACGCCGGGAGAAACGCGAATCCGAGATCGATGTCCTCGAGCGAATCGCGCTTGATGAGGCCGCACAGCCCCATCGGCGTCCCATCGGTCTTCGCCTCGACGAGCCAAAGACCGAATCCGCGCGCCGCGTACATGGCGCGGGGACCATTTTCGATATACGCGCGGGCGTCGCCCTCGGACCGAATGTTCTTGTCGCCGATGAAGCGAATCCACCCCGGATCGTTGAGCAGCTCGAAGATGAACGGCGCGTCCGCGGCTGTGAGCTCACGGAGGCGCAGGCGCTCGGCTTCGAGAACCACGGGCTCGAATTTCGCAGTCATCGGCGGCTCCCTTCAGCGTTCGACATCCATCGTGATACGGCGCACGTCGTGGCGCACGCGGAGGCGCACGGTGGAGCCGAGTTTCACGTTGATAGCCTTCGGCAGCACCTGCACGGGCTGCTCGAAACACGACATGGGCGCGTGGGGTCCAGTGTCGATATGCGTATCGCGATCGAGGTGCAGCACGAACCAGTAGACGACGGCGTGAATCGTCCCCTTCGACGTAATGGGAACATCGAACGTGAGGTCGCGCTTCTTCTCTTGATTGAAGAAGTCGAAGTTCAACACGTGAACGTCGTCGGTCAACATCGTGTGGTTGTATTTGTTGACGAAGTATCCCGTATACCGGCGGCTCGCGAACTTGTTGAAGTCCTGCAAATGAAAGCCGCTCGTCTCGAAGACGCGGTGGCGATGGTACAGCTCTTCGCAGTCGATGAGCGTGGCGTAAACGTCGGCCCCCGTGGGCAGAACGCGCGCCTTGGCCTTGAGCAGATTCTTCCGAGCGTGCTCGATGATCTGCATCGTCTCTTCGCCGAGGAGGCCGTTGTCGACCGTCTCCGTCACGAGGACGTCGGCCTTCTTCGGCATATCGGTGCCCACGACGAGATCCCGCGAGTGCTTGGCGATGATCGTGATCTTGTCGGAGAGCCCGTTCCGCGCGATGACCTTCTCGGCCATCGTGGCGACCTCGGGAGTCACCTCGCAGCTGTATACGTGCGCGGCGCCCGCGCGGGCGGCCATCATTGCGAGAAGGCCTGCCCCCGTGCCGATGTCGAGCACCACCGAGTCGGGGCGAATCGCTTTTCGAAGTGCCTTATCGAACGCTTGATTGCGAACCGGGTCGTTCATCATCGGAAAGTGCCAACCGGGCACGATGTCCGAATAGAAGTCGTTGACCCGCGTCGCCGCCTCTTCGAGCGTAGGGTCGAGGGCCAGCGCCTTTTCGTAAGACGCGGTCGACGCCGCGCGCTCGCGGTTCTCGAAGAGGATGTCGCCCATCGAGCGGTGCGCATCGACCGTCTCGGGCGCCATTCGCACGGTCTTGGTCAGCGCGCGGAGGGCCGCCTCGCGCCAGCCGAGAGCGCGGTACGCCTCGCCGAGGACGTTGTAGTAGTGCGCGGACTTCTGCTCTTTCTGCGCGACCTTCTTGAGGAGATCGACCGCCGCGCCCGGAGCGCGCATGGCGAGGCTCACTTCGGCCGAGAGCACGACGTACTTGGGATTTTCGGGGGAGCGCGCGAGCAGCTCGTGACACTTGTTCGCCGCATCGGCGATGTCTTTGTCGAGCAGGCTCCGCCTCGCGGCGGCGTACTTCGAATCGGGAGACGTAGGCATTCGGTGGGACCAATACCATGAGACCGGCCCTTTCTGGCCGAACGTCTCCGCCGCGTGGCCGTGCGGGGCTCGATAATCGTGATAATGTCGGCCCGTGAAGGGTATCGAGGGCTTTTTCTCGGAGGATGAAGGGCGCTGGTATGCGCGCTTCGCCCGTTCCCTTCGCGGCGGAACCTTCGTCGAAGTCGGCTCGTGGAAGGGGCGGAGCACGTCG
>JANXMC010000045.1 GCA_025354825.1 Myxococcales bacterium | reverse complement strand
TTTCACGGCGGCATACAAGCAGCGAATCCTCGACGAGGCGAAGGCCTGCACGAAGAAGGGCGAGCTCGGCGCGCTGCTTCGGCGTGAGGGGCTTTACTCGTCTCACCTTGCTGCTTGGCGCGCGGTGCTGCTGCAGGACGGCCTCAAAGGCCTCGCGCCGAAGAAGCGCGGCATCGAGGCGAGACCGCCGGTAGGGCTGGAGGCGAAGCGCGTCGTCGAGCTCGAGCGTGAGCTGCGTCGCATGACGGCAATCTGATGACCTCGCAGCAGATAGGCAATCACCCGTCCATGCGCGTCGATTTGCGAGGCAGCGACGGTGACGTCGACCGCGTGCGGCTCCGACATCCGACAGAAGTGGCGATTCGGCGATCCCCATCCGAGCTCGCGGAAACCGAGCCATCGCAAGAGCGCATCGCGTGCGCGCTCACCGGCCGGTTGCGCGGCGCCGAGGTAGTGCACCTCGGGCGCGTCGATGCCTTGGAGCCGCAGCTGCACGCTCGAATCGCCGGTCGGGCGAAGACGATGCGCGTGCGGCAACGCGGCGAACGCGCGCGCCGGATTCTCCGAGTGGGGAACGAAACGGATCGAATCGCCGTCGGGCGCGTAGGCGGTGACGAGGATTTGTCCGCGCACGAGGTGGTGGAGAGCAGGCATGGTGAACGTCGCCCAGTGCGACGGTCGTGCCGGTGTCGGGCGGAGGGGTCGATGTGCCAGTTTGTGCGGGAATTCGTGTAGTGCCGAGCGTGGCGGTGTTCACCGAGTGTTCATGGCGTTCACGAAGGTGAACAACGTGAACGACGTGAACAACGTGAACAGCCGGCGCGCTTGCTCGAATACGCCTCGTGCCCAGAGCTCGCGACTCGCGTTGCGCGCCCGCCGTTCTATGATCGTAGACGATGGGTCCGAGTCTCCGACCAGGTCGTGCGCCGCTCCGGCTTCTCGGATGCGGCGTCGCCTTGGCTCCGCTTGGCTGGCTGGCGCGCACTACATGCTCTCGCCGAGCCCGGCCGCGGCGGGTACGAAGATCGTAGGCCCGTCGCCGACGAGCGCGCCTCTCCCGTCTGCGAGTGACACGCTCGAGATCATCGTGCTCGAAGGAACTCCCGGCCCGCCATCGATGCCGCACCTGCTTCCCATCAGCTCGGGATGGGCGACGGCGTTTGCCTCGTGCCCTCGCGTCCTCGTTCGATCACGGACGCCGATTCCCATCAGCACCGCGTCCGCGCCGACGAAGATATCGCTGCCTCAGGGACAGTTCTTCTTCGCGTCGGTCAACGTGGAGCCGCCCAACCTGCTCATGGTGTTGGCGAGCGCATCGGCCTCGGCGCCGGCCGCGGGGCATTGGGTGAAGAAGAACTTGCTGTCGTTGGTCTTTCCGCACCAGGTGCCGAAGACGATGACGTGCGGGTGGCTGGCGGCAGGATATTGGCACTAGATGGCGACGATCGGGTTCTACGGGATGGTTCGCTTGCTCCGTCGACGAAGGTGCCGTTGCTCGATTGGAGATCGCGCACCCTCCAGCGCGCGCCGTCGTCGTGGAAGGTGATCTCGCAGTGGCGTTTGGAGGCGCCGTTGTCGAGGAGTTGGATCGTCGCGGTCTCGGCGCGGCCGAGGATGGCGCTGCGAATCGGGACGGCGCGGAGGGTAGGGCGCCGTTGGCGACGATGATGACGATGCCCGGGTAGTGACCCGGGAGCGTGGGATCGGGGAGGGCCGGTTGGAGATCGGTGGTGGCGTCCGGGGAGGGATGCACGCTGGGCGGCGGCATGGGTGAAAGGAGAGTGCGCAGGGAAAACGTGCGATGGAACCTTGGCGCTGGTCGATGGTTGAATCGCCATGCGCCTCGTCGTCGCTGTCGTAGTACTGTCGTCGGCACGCCAGCTCCGTGTCGCCGGAGGCAGACCGAGGGAGGCCTCTATCGACGTAGTCGGCTGACTGCTACTCTCGCGAGGTTCGCGTGCGCGCGGCAGTGGAGGAGCGATGGGGAGGATCGTCGAGACGCTCGTGCTCGCCACCAGCCTGTGGGCTGCGGGGTGGAACTGGGGCTGCAACTCCAGCTCGGGTGGGGGCGGCGGGAGTCCGCCGGGCAGCGAGGCCACGAGCACCATCCACGAAGGCCACGGCTGGAGGACGGTCACCTCCTTCGGCCAGCCCGAGCGGAGCGAGGCCACGTTCTGGGATTTGGACATCGCGCCGAGCCAGGTCTTCTGGTACGGCGCGATCGGTGGCCACGGACACCTCGGCTGGACCGTGTTGGCGAAGAAGGCCTTCGATCCGGGCTGGGTCGAGTTCGATCTCGTGCACGACGCGCATCCGGTCATTCACGGCTCGGAGCTGATCTACCCGCCCGCGCAGCTGATCGGGGACACGACGCACTATTACGCGTGGCAGGCTCAGTGCATCGGTCCCGGCTGCAAGCGGACCGCCCTCCGCCGCATCTCGACGAGCGACGGCGCCGACGTCACCGAGATCTTCAACGGCTCCGCCAACTACCCCTCCGCCCCCGGCGCCAACGTGCTCGACGGCACCATCAACGGAGCGCTCGACGTCCTCGCCACCGGCACCTTAGGCTCCGGCGGAGTGCTGTACGCCAAGCGCCACGACGCGACGACGGGCTACACCTACTTCCCGAACGGCCTCGAGATGCGCCTCGAGCACGATCTGGACGGGAGTTACCTGGAGCGGGGGGGCTCGTACGGCTACTTCAACCCGGAGGACGGCCACCCCTACAAATTCGAGCTGGCCACGTTCGGCGTCGCCCTCGGGCCCCCCGACGCGTCGCGCGGCCATTTCCTCCACGTGTACGTGCCGACGGAGGACGTGCACCCGGAGGGCGGCTCCAATCGCGTGCTGCGGCGCATCCGCCGCTACCCCGCCGACGACTTCATCGGCCACACCGACGACCTCGACGTGCACGTGGTGATCGGGGGCAACCAAGCCTGGGTGCGCGTCGCGAACCTCACCGCCAAGACGTGGCGCATCTATCGCTTCGATCGTGCGACCGAAGAGCTCGTCCTCGATCAGTCGCTCGCGGCCCCGCCCGAAGTCGATCCTTCGAAGGGCGTCGTCCTCAGCGAGGTCGCGAGCTACGACGGCGCCCTCTATCTCCTGGTCAAGCGCCTCGCGCTCTCTGGGACCGATCGCCGCTTCGCGGTGCTGAAGGTGTTCAAGGGCGCGGTGACGCAGCTCTGGGAGGACTCCTTCGCCGTGCACGGGACGCCCGCCGACCTCGCCGACTTCGTGCACGTGTACGACTTCCCCCTGCTGTTCTCGACGGGTGACCGGATCTTCGGGATCGTGGCGCACGCAGAGATCGTCGACCTCTTGCCCAAGGGCGGCGATCCGATACCTTTCAACCGTCCGCGCTACAGCGTGATCACCCCCGACGTCGAGTCGGTCCCCGCGCCGCCCGCCCCCCCACCGCCGGGTGTGTTCACCGCGCCGCCGGGGTGCACCCCGAAGACGAACGCGGGCTGCAAGACCGGTGAGGCCTGCGACTCGGGCCCGAGCACCACCGGCCACACCTGCCAAGCCGCGGGCACCGGCGGCCTCTGCGCCGCCTGCAATCCGACCCTCGGTCCGCAGTGCCAAGCGGGATATCAGTGCCGCGCGACCGCCGCCAACAAGGACCCTGCGAGCGGCCAGTGCCTGCGCTTCTGCTGCACCAACGCCGACTGCGGCGGATTCAACTGCGAGCACTACGCGCCTTACTCACTCGGCGTCGGGGTATGCACCGTCGTGAACGGGTCGACCGGCGCGCTCCTTCCCCAGTGCACCGGGCTCCCGACAATCCCCGCGTCGGGCGCCGCCTGCGCGGGGTGAGCGCGCTGCGCGGCTTCGCGCGTCAGCGAGGCGATCCGCCAGACGCGCCCAGCTCGCTGCACCAGGGGTCCTCACGTACGCGCTGAAGTGGCTGATTCCTCCCTCGAGCTCGACGACTTCGAGGTCGAGTCCGAGCCGCGAGCCGCGTGCCGCTGCGAATGCTTCCCGGTCGTCGCCGAAGGGGCTGTCCGCAATTTCGTGTAACTGGGTCCGCTCACTCGGTGGGCAGTCTCCCTTTGAAATGGATCGCGAACTGGTTGAGCGCGGCACGCCAGAAGTGGGGTGCCATCTTCCAGTTCTTCTGCACGTTACGTAGAGCGAGATAGAGTGGAGCTCCCCCGCTGTCGTGGACGGTGGGGCTATGCCGCCAACTGCGTAACTCTCTTGTTCATGAAATGCAATTCAAACTCAATTGGACTGACGATCGCCGAGTGCCGACGACAAGGGTTGTAGAATCCATCGCTGTAGTCAGCGATCGCGGCGATTGCGGCTGTTCTCGTGAGGTAGTCCTCGTGGTCGATCATCTCGCCCTTGATGATAGCGAAAAGGCTCTTGCGACGGCGTTGTCCCAACAGTCGCCCTTGCGGCTCATGCTCTTGACGGCACCGATTGTCGTGAGCGCGTCGCCGTAGTCGCCGCTGGCGTACACGGTGAATTCAATCGATCGTCGCAACGGCTCGACAGCGAGGAGTTGTTATGGGTACATCGAAACGTAGACAGTCTGATCGGGCAGGACGCGCTCCGATGCGTTCGCCTGGGCGTCCGATGGCCGGGGGACGTGAACACCGACAGGCGTTCTGGAAGGCGATCGCGTGCGGGGTGACGAGTGAAGACGCGGCGCTTGCGGCCGGAGTGTCGCCGCCTGTTGGAGGGCGGTGGTTTCGCGAGAATGGTGGCATGCCACCGACCAATCTCGGACTGCTTTCGGGGCGCTATCTGTCGTTTGTTAGTTACACGGCGGTGCAGAAACCATCGGGGTAGCCCTTGGAAACACGATCCGACGCGGCCGAGTT
>JANXMC010000036.1 GCA_025354825.1 Myxococcales bacterium | reverse complement strand
CCGCGAAGCTCGGTATCGGAATCGGATTTTACGGTTCCTGCTGGTCGGCGCCCGTGACGGGGCCGCGGCAGAACCTTGGTAGCTCGCACGTCGTCGCGAGTGACAATACGATGAGCTACACGAACATCATGTCGCAGTATTACAACGCGGCGAGCTACCAATTCGACGCCACGGCCAAGGCGTCTTATCTCAGCTTCTCGAAAGCAACGGGCTCCCAAGGGTGCACGTTCGTCTCCTATGAAGACGAGCAGTCGATCCTCGAAAAGGGAAAATACGCGCAGGCCAAAGGGCTCGGCGGCGCCATCATTTGGACGATCAATCAGGGGTACTTGCCCAACGCGCCCGCAGGTCAGCGCAACCCGCTTCTCCAGGCGGCAAAAACGGGCTTCCTGGGAGGCGCGCCCACGCCCACCCCGACCGCGACGACACCGCCCACCACCCCTCCCCCGCCTGCGACGGATACGTCGAAGTACGGATTCGAAAGTGGCAATCAGGGGTGGTCGACGACGGGCAACGTCACGGCGACCTCCGCGGTCTCGGCGGATCGCGCTTTCGCCGGCTCGAAGTCGCTCGCCCTAACGGTGAACGCCTCGGGCGCCGGCAACACCGACGTTCACGTTCTCTTACCCAACGCGCCCGCCGGCGCCACGGTCACGTTCAACGTCTGGGTCCCCACCGGCGCGCTCGCCGGCCTCTCGGGGCTTCAGCCGTTCGGCATGCAAGGCGCCGCGGGCAATTGGGGGTGGTCGAGCAGTTGGTATGCGCCGTCGCAGCTCAAAGCCGGCGCTTGGAATACCCTCACGCTCAAGCTACCTACCAACGCCGTCGTCCCCCTCGCGCAGCTCGGGCTCGAGGTGTTCACGACGGGCGCCTTCAGCGGCACGTTCTACGTCGACGCCGTGAATTACTAATCAAATCTCTATTCGAACCTACGTGCGTATCGCGCGCTCAGCAGCCGTCGCGAGGACCTTCTTGGCGAACGCGAGGACACGCGGCGTCAGGAGGGCCGCATCACGCTGATGAGCGCGCTATTCAGCGAAATATTTGGTCGCGCGCAACTGGCCTGTTTTGCGAATTTCTTCTGTTGCCAGGCCGTCGTTGATCGCGCGAATGAACGTCGGCTTGTCGAGGCCGAGATCGCGACGGAGCTCTTCGGCGCGCCCGCCTTCGGGGAGCGTGCGGAGGTGCGCCACGATGGACGCGAGGACGTCGGCGCGCGGCGGCATGTCCGTGCGGCGACGCTTCACCGGCGCTTCGGAGGCCTCGGTCGCGGGCGAGCTGCCGAGGGGTAGCGTGAGTTGCGTCGGACGGGACGAGTGCCGCGCGACCGGCACCGACCTCACGAGGGGGCGCGCGTCGCTGGCGAGCTGCGTGAGATCATCGAAAGTGGCGCCCGCGACGGCGTCGACGAGACCGTAGGCGAACGCCTGGGCGAGACGTTCGATGAGGCGATGGAGCTCGGCGCTCGATGTGATGTGAGGCACGGCGGGCGTTCTACCAGACTCGGCGCGCGATCCGCGAGCCGTAGTGCGCGACGCGCGATCGAGGCGTGCGTCACGGCCTCTGAGACTGGTGTGGGACAAGGTACGGGCGCGCAGTGCGGAGCCGCTTCTGGGTCAACCCTAGGGCGGATGGTCGCGCCAGACCCGAGCGCTACCTTCTCCATCCGGGGGGAATCACGTCGTGGACGACGATGCCTGGCCCCAGCGCGGTCGCGCGCCTCATCGCGGGTGAGGTTTTCGACTGCATTCTTTGTGACGCTCGAATGCCCACGATGACGGGCCCCGAATTTCTCGCCGAGGTGCGCGCCCTCGGGTGCGCGCGGTCGTGGAAACGGTCGCGCCTCATTTCCGTAGGGCGGAGCTCCGGCGTGTGGCGGCGGACCCCTTGACGCGCTCGCCCTCCGGGCGCCTCTTTCGTGGGCTCGCTTCTGAAACGAGCCTCGCTGAAAGGGATTCGACATGGACTTGGGACTCAAAGATCGCCGCGCCCTCGTGACCGGTTCGACCGCAGGAATCGGCCTCGCCATCGCCACGAACCTCGCGCGCGAAGGGGCGACCGTCGTCGTCAACGGCCGCACCGAGAAGCGTGTGGACGAGGCGATGGCGGCGATCCGCAAGGCGGCGCCCGAGGCGAAGGTCGACGGCGTTGCCGCCGATCTCGGCACGGCGGCAGGTGTCGAGGCCCTCGTCGCGCGCATTCCCGAGGTCGACATCCTGGTGAACAATCTGGGGATTTTCGAGCCGAAAAGCTTCGAGCAAATCTCCGATGCCGAGTGGTTGAAGATGTTCGAGGTCAACGTTCTCTCGGGCGTACGCCTCGCCCGCGCTTACATTCCCGGTATGAAAAAGCGTGGCTTCGGCCGTGCGATTTTCATTTCGAGCGAGTCGGCCGTGAACGTCCCCGTCGAAATGATTCATTACGGAATGACGAAGACGGCGCAGATGGCCGTCGCCTCGGGCATCGCAAAAGACTGCGCGGGCACGGGCGTCACCTCGAACTCGATTCTCGTCGGCCCCACGGACTCCGAAGGCGTCAGCGCCTTCGTCGCGCAGCTCGCGAAGGAGCGAAACATCACAGTTCCGCAGATGGAAGAAGAGTTCTTCAAGAGCGCGCGGCCCACTTCGCTTCTCAAACGATTCATTCAGCCCGAGGAGGTCGCGACCCTCGTGGCGTTCGTCGCGAGCAACCTGTCGGGCGCGACCACCGGCGCTGCATTGCGCGTCGACGGCGGTCTGCTCTCGAATATCTAAATGACGATCAGTGGCACTGTTGGGATTGCGGATGCGCGCTCGTGGGGTCGGGCGCGCAGGTTCCAGAGGCGAGGGTGCACGCTTCCCACGTGGCCTGATTGCCGCATACGGGCGTATTTAGATAACCCTCACCCTCGCACACCCCATTGAAAATGGTGCAGGAGATCTTGCCGTATCGTAGGAACACGGTGCCGTCGCAGTCGTAATCATCATAGCCGCATCGATCGGCGCCGCCGTACCAAGGCGCGTTGGCGCGCGGGTAAACTTCGGGATCGAGGTCGCAACAGTCGTTCCCGCCGCATGCGATCGACTTGAAGCCGTCTCCGTCGGCGTCGCACGCCGAGACGGGGCCCGTCCCGGTATCCGGTTTAGCGTCGGGCTTGGCGTCACGGCTGGCGTCGGCACTGGCGTCGCGCGCGGGAGTGGTCGCGTCGACGACGACGGCCGCGTCGGTCTCGGCCTCGGTCTCGGCGTCTCGCTCATCCGGTGGATTGAGAGGCCGCCCGCCCGTGTCGACGGCGGTGGTCGCGTCGACGAGGCCGTTAAACGGGCCGGTGCCGGCGTCGACCACGGGGGAATCGAAGAGGCCGTTCGTGTCGACGCCACACCCCACGCCGGCCGACGAGATAAGCGCGATCGCAGCGCACGACCCGGGTAATGCGGAAACGCGAAATGCCCTATCGTTGCGTGTCGACTTGGTCACGAAAGCCCCCAGACGAGAATGGCTGCGCGAGCGCGCGCCAGGAGTGAAGTGGCCTGTGTTAACCGATCTGGTGAGGGCCGCAACGCACAAGTACCTACTTGAGCTGCCCGTACGTGCGATTCATGAATTCGCAATCGACCTAGCGGTCAAAGAGAGTCCTGCGCGACCTCACCTCGCCGCGGCGCTCCGCATCGCGCGGGCGTTTAATCCGGTCCAGCCGTTGGCCTTATGAGCTCTTGGGGTTTCTCGAGATCACGAAAGTCGTATTCGACGGACGGCTCGATGTTGGTTGGGCGCAAGGGTCGTCGAAACGCGGATACGCGGCAGTGGACCTTCGCCTTCGTCTGGAGAAGGCCCGAGCAACGTGTCGCCGCCGCCTTGAATGCCCAATTGCGGAATAGGCCAATCGAAGTACGCCACCGCCGGGGTTACAGACTTGTGGAGCGTAGAGAAGCTTGCCCCTCGAGCACGGCGACCTGCGGCGCGTCCTATTCGGGCTGCGCGGACGTGAGCGCCGAGATGCACGCGAGGACGAGCACGAACAGGGCGACGAGGGCGGCTGCAAGATGCCACGCTCGCAACGCCGACGGCTTCTGATGCGTCGGCACCGTGTCGGACTCGCGCGAGCCCTGCGCGGTCAGGCGCGGCGGCGGCCGGGACGAGGGGCGCGTGGGGAGCACGGTGTTGCCTGGGCCGAGGCCGGGGTCGGTCGACAGGTTGATCTCGACGGGCGGCTCCGGGAGCGGCGTTTCTCGCCGTCGCGGCGCCGCAGCGCTCCCCTGGTAGACCGCCTCGAAATGCCCCGACGTCACCCGCGTGATCTTCGGCCGCACGGGGCGCGGGCCGTTGAAGCCGCGCCGTATCTCCTCGTACACGTCGAGATCCCTCGCGGTGTCGACGTCGCGGCGTTCGGGCTCGT
The DNA here is from genome assembly GCA_025354825.1 of Myxococcales bacterium. GTDB lineage: Bacteria > Myxococcota_A > Polyangia > Polyangiales > Polyangiaceae > JANXMC01. The sequence goes on along the minus strand of JANXMC010000036.1, from coordinate 6,966 downwards.
AGGTCATGCGCTTCGCCGCGCAGTCTCTTCCGAAAGGCGTTTCGACACCAGATTTCCGCCTGCGTTCCTCCCGGGAGGGCGCCGTGGTACCTCATCAGCGTAGGCATTTCCGAAAATGGCGACCGATCCCGAGCTAGCCCCAGGCGAAATCGTCGCCGGCTCCGACTTCAAAGTCGTGCGCGTGCTCGGCTCGGGCGGGATGGGCACAGTCTACGAGGTCGAGGACGTCTCCGTCGGACGCCGCTTCGTCTTGAAGACGCTTCACATGAAGCTCATCGACCGCCCCGAGATCCTGGGGCGCTTTCAGCGCGAGGCGCGCGTTCTCGCGCAGCTCACCCACCCGAACATCGTCGAGGTCATCACGTTCAAGTGGACGGCCGATGCGCGCCGCCGCTGCTACTACGTGATGGAGAAGCTCGACGGGCGAAGCCTTCGGCAGCTTCTACGCGAGCACGGACCGCTCGATGCGCGCACGGCGACGGGGATGGCGATCGATCTTTTCGACGCCATCGATCACGCCCACGACAACGACGTCATTCACCGCGATATCAAACCCGAAAATCTCTTCATTCATCGAAATCGCGACGGCGGCTGGATTGCCAAGTTACTCGACTTCGGCGTGATGAAGCTGCTTCAAGCCGATAGCGATACGGCCGGGCGCTTTTTGGGAACTCTCAAGTACGCCGCCCCCGAGCAGTTCGAAGGGTGGGGCGCTGTGAAAGCGAGCGACCTCTACGCCGCCGGTCTCGTTATCTACGAGATGATCGCCGGCGTGAGCCCCTTCGACGACACGACGAACGACTCCGAGCTCACGCTCGCTCAGGCGCGCCGCGTGCCGCCGCTCCTTTCCGAAGTCGCTCCCACCCCGGTGCCGCCCGCGCTCGACGCCCTCGTGGCCGAGCTCATCGAAAAGAAGGCCGACAACCGCCCGCAAACCGCGCTTGAAGTTGCCAATCGCCTGCGCGAAATCCAACGGACGCTTCTGGCCGAAGACAGCTCGGACACGCTCCTCGGCTCGAACCCGCCGGTCGCCCGTTCGGCGCGCCCCCGAAGGGCGCGGCCGCTCAACTTCAAACAGCTGCCGCGGCGCCTCGCGCGGCGTGCCCCCGAGCTCACCTTCGCCCTGCTCGTGGCCGTCGGCGCGTTCATCTCGTTCACCATGCTTCGGCGCTCGCGGACCTCGAGCGACGCGGTGCTCGTGGCATCGCCGCCGCCCGTCGTGTCGGCGCTCCCACTGGCGCCGAGCGCCTCGTCGAAGCCGCTGGACGCGGGCGCACCTGCGCGCAACAAGGCACCTCGGTAGGTGACGCTGGGTGGCTTGGGAGGTGAAGGTGAGCCAAGCCGGCGCCAAAAGATCCCAATGAGGCGTGCGAAGTATGCACCCAAGCGCCTCGAAAGCGCCCTATTTGCCGGCGAAATGGGCGGTATGGGCAATGCAAAGGTTGCGACCATGGCGTCGCTTGAAGTCGTTCGTTGGGCCGGTGCAGCGGTGGTGCTCGCAGCGGTGTTGGTCGCGCCGACATCTCGTGTCGCCTACGCGGCAGCGCCCGCGGAGCTCGAGGCAGAGACGTGCGCGGCGGGGCTCGAAGCCTTGCCGACGGGCGGCTGTTTCGCCGAGGCGGTCGCGTCGGTGCCGCAGGCACGGGGCCTGTTGGTATATCTCCACGGCATGTATGCGCCGGCGCAGCTCGGTGAGGAGCTCGAACGCCAAGGTCGCGTGGCGAAGCTCGCCACCGCGCGCGGCTATGCGGTGTTGGCGCTCCGGGGTCAGAAAGGCGAATGCACGACCGCGGAGCTTTCGCGCTGGTGGTGCTGGCCGAGCAACGAACGAAACGTGCAAGACGGCGAAGCGTTCGTCGCCCGATGGGCGCCGTCCTTCGAGGCGGTCCAGGGGCGCATCGGCGCGGTGCCGCGCGTCCTCCTCGGCTTCTCCAATGGGGCTTATTTCGCCGCACAAATCGCGTTGCGTGGCCTCGCCCCGTTCGACGCCGTCGTCGTCGCTCACGGCGGCCCCACGCGCCCGGTGAAGGCGGTCGGCGCAACGCCGCCGGTGCTTCTCATCACCGCCGACCAAGACCCTTCCGATGGCGAGATGCGCCGGCTCGACGCCGACCTCACGAAGGAGAGCTACCCGCACGCGATCGTCTCGCGCGCGGGCGGCCATTCGCTCCCTAATTGGGATATCGAAAGCGCTCTCTCGTTCTTCGAGCAACCTAAGTCGGGCTCGTAGTGTTTACCGATTAGCGGCGACCGTGGCCACCGAAGTGGCCTCCCACGCGCACTCCGGCGTGGCCGCCGTAATACCCGCCCACATGGCCGCCGTAGAAGCCGCCGACGCGCACGGCGGGGCGCGCGACGACGCGCGGCGCGATGCGGACGGTGGCGCGCGGCGCGTAGCTCCACCCCCAGCCCGCCGGGCTATGGGACCACGCGCGAAAGCCGTTGTTCCACGGGCGGCCAGCCCACGCGCCGTAGCTGTAGCGGCCGGGTCCCCACGGCGACGTATACCAAGTCCAGCCGTAGGTGGGCGTGTAGAGGTAGACATAGGGAACTTGATTTACCGAATACGTCTCGGCGTTTTCGGGGACCCATATCCAACCGTTCTCCGCGGTGCTGACCCACTGGCCGCGCGCCACCACGGTGCCCGGCGGGATCTGCGCGACGGGAGGCGGCGCGGCCTCGACCTGCACAGTCACGGGGGCGGCCGGAGGTGCCTCGACCACCACGTTTTGAGCGGCCGGTGCGACGACGGGCGCGGTTTGCCAAACGACGTTGGGCGCTTCTTGCGCGAGCGCGGTACCGCTCGAAAGCGCCACTAGAGCCAAAGACCCAGCAATACCGACGAGCGACTTCATGGCATTTACCTCTTTGAGTTCCCTCGTAAATCGGACGTTGAACAGGCGCGCGATATTCGAGAAAGCGAAGCTGTGTTCCGGAAAGAAAGGGCGGACGTCTCGCCGCCGACCGATGGCGAGGGAGCGAGCATCTGCCGTGCCGTGCGAAATCGGCGCGAATCCGCGCGGATCGGCGCGACTGTGAACCGCGGTGGACGCGCACGGGAGGACGGCGCGGCGTCCACGGTCGCGTGGCGGCCCTACCGAGCGCCCCGAATCACGCGGCGGTTACGCCGAGACACTCGCGTGTGACGGTTAGGGCTCGGCGGTAAGCGAATTACGCGGGTTTTTCGTCCGGGGCGTCCATCCAACCACGGCATGCGCGTCGCTAGAGTCGGCATTGGATGAACCGCTCCCGACTGATTCCGCTTACGCACGCTCTCCTTGCGCTCGTCGCCTGCGCGCTTCTCCCCGGAGCATGCTCTGGCACCGACATGACCGCCGACAGCGGCTCGGGTGCGAAAGGGCCTGGCGCGTCGGGCAGCAGCAGCGGCGGCAGCGCGGGCATCACCACCGGCGGCGGAACGACGACGGGCGGGACGACGGGCGCCGGCGCTACCCGCGATTCGGGCGTCGCGACGAACGAATCGGATGGGGCGCCCGGCACCACGGACCCGCGGGTATCCGGGAACAAACATCGGATATGAAGCGAGTGGCGTGAGTTTGACGCAGGATCTCTTGGTCTCGGGTGCAGGAGGCTGGGGCGGCCTCGGAACCTCCGAGACCTACATTCGCGACGCGTACCAGCGGGTCACGGAACTGCGACGCGTGTACGACGCGGGCGTGGCGCCGATTCGCGCGACGACTCGATTCACGTACCGGCCGGATGGGCGCATCGCGACGAAGTCCGATGTCCGCGAATCGACCGTCTATACGAGGGAGACCTATACCTACGACGCGCGGGGCCTCGTTTCCACGCGTACGATCTACGCCGAGGGCGACTACACCTACGGGCACGATGAGCTCGGCCGGAACGAACTCCTCGTCTTTCCGGATGGCCATGAGCGGCGGCAACAGTATGACGATGCAGGCCGCCTCACGTCCCGTTGCTACAGATACCCGGCCACGTCGCTTGCCCCGCGCTGCTACACCGTGACCTACGACGCAGCGGGAAATCGTCGGCAAATGAGCGACCCGGACGGTGTCGACCTTATCGACGCTGACGCGGTAGGACGCGTCTCCGGTGTGACGCGCGGCTCCGCGCCTACCCAAGCGTATGCGTACAATTCCCTAGGAGCGCTCGCGATCAACGGAAATGTCGCGCTCGACGTGAAACGACCGCGCCTCGACACGCCGAGCGCGCTCGTCGATTCGGCAATCCCGAACACCGTCGGAGGGCAGCCAGTCACCTTGTATCCGGGTGGGCGCGTGACGCAGCTCCGCGGGACGCAGTTGCAGGCGAACCGCCGCGGATACATCACCATCGTGACGAACCCCGACGGCACGACGGCGCGCCACGGATATGACCCGATGATGCGACGGCCGCTCTATCGGCCGAGCGTCGGTGCGACCGAGTACTATGTCTACGGCGGAGCGAACCTCGAAGCAAGCCTGCGCTTGAACGCGACAGCGCCCGCGGATACCTACCTGTTTGACGGCGTGGACCAGCCACTTCGCATCAAGCGCGGGACGACACTAACGTATTACGAACTTGATCTTGCTGGCAACGTCCGACGATTGCGTGGGAGCGGAGGAAGCGATCTCGGTGGATATCGATATAACGCTTTTGGCGTGAATCTCGAAGACACGGCGACATCAAATATAAACCAGCCACTTAGGTGGAAGGCACGACCGTACCTCGCAATTGCAGGTGGAATCTATGACATGAGGGCGCGCTGGTGGGCGCCCGAGGCTGGAGCATTCCTCCAAATCGATGCGCTCGGTTACCTGAACCCCCGCAGCACAATGTGGGGTTGGCCGGGCGCCAATCCGCTTCTTTTTCGAGATCCCAGCGGTCATGATGGCTTTCTCGACCCGCTGACTTGGAGTCCGGAGACGCAAGCTTGGTTATGAATGCAGGGAAGTATGCCCCTGAAATCCTGGAAACTGGCGCTCTAGTCACGCGCCCGCTGCCGCCAGTGAATAGGGTTTTCGCCGTCGGCCTCAGTGTGATGGCGTTTATCGACGCGGCTTCACGCCTTGACAGACTCGACATTCACCCAATCCGCCCACTTCACACGGATTCGGCAGCTTCCGGGGACGATGCGGTTTGTCCCGAAGCGGAAGTTTCGCCGGAGATCAACCCCGCAGACATTGCCGGAAAGACGCCCTCCGAAATCGACGCCATCGCTCGCGCCGCCGGCTTAATCCCAAAGGGAAAAAATCCGGCGGAAGGCAGGGGGAGCTACATTGACCCCGTGACAGGAAATCAGAGAATTCTTATTCATACTAACCCGAAGACGGGCGACGCTCATGCTCACGTCAACAATCCAGCGGAGGAAAGACTCGACATCAACGGAAACGTTGTTGACAATGATGCCCCCGACGCCCATCTCCCGCTTACGCTACCGTGAACACATGGATATCGAAGAAATCTCAGATTCGCTGGCGAAACTTCACGATCGAGTGCTCGTCGCGATCCGATTCGAATGGCGCGCAGGCACCGTCGTCTTTGATCTCAGCGAGCGCGGACCAGCGCATCGCATAGTTCTACAAGGCGTAACAAACCTCGCGTGCCCACGTAATCTTGAATGGGGGCCGAGCACCTCGATTAATGAGGCAACTCTGACTGGTGAAATCGGCCAGTCGATAAAGCTTGAAATCGAGATGCAGACGGGTGACGTCCTCACCGTTGAGGCAAAATCGATGAATATCGAATGAGTGTTTCGATGGCGGTTGGGGCGAGGTCAGCGGGAGCGCGAGCCAATGCGAGACGACGAAGACTTCGCGAGGGAGCACGGAATGAACGCTATGCTCGATTGCGGTCTGCATGCGTTCATCGGTCCGAGCGGCGTCGGCAAGCACCGACTGGCTGCCGCCCTTGGAGCTTCGTTTGTGCATCGGGTGACCGTGCGGTTTCGCGCTGAAGCTCTCGCGGAGCGCGTCCATCCTCTTACCGCGGGTGAGCGCATCTGGTTCGCGTCGCCTGACGGTGCGGGTCTCGCTGCGGTGTTGCACGCACTGCGCTCACGTGACCCTGACTCATTCGAACGTGTGGCCAGAGCGACGCGGGCCATCCATCGCCAAGTCCGCCATCTCGATCTTGCAGCTGACGACGATGGAGGAGGGGTCCTTCTCGTTGAAGAACTGGCGGGGGGCGTGCGGGTACCTAGCGAGCACAGGGGCGGCGGCGTCTTGCATACGCTCGCCTTCGCCGCGCTCTCTGAGCTCGATTTGTCCGGGAGCTTCGCCGTTTTCGACCGCCCCACCGCGGGGGCTTCATCCAGTGCACGCAGCCGCGATGGTGGGGCTGCTTCGCAAGGTCGCTCACTTGGCGCGCGTGCTCATCGTGACGCACGACCCGCTCGTCGTGAACGAGCTTTCACCCGAAGAGGTGTCGCTCGTCACTCGAGGAGAAGACGACACACCGCACGCCGAGTCGTTGGCATCGCTGTGGAGCGAGAGGGCGCGCAGCGGCTTCGCGCTGGGTGAGTTCTGGCTCTCACGCAAAGGCGAGTCGGAGAGCGGCGCGCTGTCGGCCGTGTGAAAAGCGAGCGCGTCGTACTCATCTCGCCGGATTTGCCCGCCCTCCGGCAGAGCCCTCGCGAATCGCGCATAAGAAAGCTTTTCTAACCTCTTATGTAACCTTCAGAAGGGCAGGGGACTACGGAATGGCAACTTCGGTCCACTCGGCGGCATTCACGCCCAGCGCGGCGAAGTGCTTCACGTTCGTCGTGACGATGGTTGCGTCGAGGTCGATCGCCTGCGCGCCGATGAGGACATCGCCGTCGAGGGCTCTCGGGTCGCCAACCTCATCGCTGCCAGTTCCTAAGGCAGCACCGCAACCCGATGACCTTCCCGCTTCTTGGAAGTTTTTCTTCTGGGTCGAAGGGCTCTTCAAGTGACTTTCCGGCCGAGACTGCTCCTCGGTTTCGGCGCGCTCACCGTGGCTGGCGCACTCGAGTCGATACGT
>JANXMC010000008.1 GCA_025354825.1 Myxococcales bacterium | reverse complement strand
GTGAGCGCAGCCCACGACGACATGCCGGGATTGGCTGCGGCGGCGGCCGTTGCGTCGTCGAGATTGTCGGGGAGCGCGACGCAGTATTTCGCCGATACCGCGCACTGCTCGGCCATCGCGCCGTAGGGGAGGCTTGGGAATGCAAAGTACACGCGCTTCCCATCGGCGAGGCGGCCTACGCCGTCGACGCCGGGGACGAAGGGCAGGCCCTTGGGGCTGCTGTAGTGCGACCCCGAAGCCTGCGCCTTGACCAAGTTGCTCAGCGCGGCGGCGCTTACCGTGACGAGCAGCTCGCCGTCACCCAGTTTCGGCGCCGCGAAGTCTCCGAACGACGGCGGGTGCTTGAAGTCGTGAACGAGCGCAGCCTTCATGGCCGCGCATCGTACTCTCGGGGCCGATTGTGAGAGACACCCCAACGGCTATTACGACCTGGGTCTCGCACACGGGATCCCCGGCGTGATCGCTTTTCTAGGCAGGGCCTGCACCCTTCCGCAGGTCTCTCCGCAGGCGCGCTCTCTCCTCGATGGAGCCGTGGCCTGGGTGCACAATCGACGGCTGCCGGCCGAATCCGAGTCGAGGTTTCCGTTGATCCGAGGAGCGTCCCAGACGTGCCGCTCCGCGTGGTGCTACGGCGATCCCGGCGTGGCGGTGGCGCTGCTCCTGGCCGCACGCTCGGTGGGAAACATGGAATGGGAACGCGACGCGATTGCAATCGCGCTGGGGGCTGCCGCACGCGCACCCCAGAAGACTCAGGTCGTAGACGCGGGCCTCTGTCACGGCAGCGCCGGCCTGGCGCACATCTTCAACCGTTTTTATCAGGCGACGGGAGAGCCACGATTCGCCGATGCCGCTCGGGATTGGTTTGAGCGCACGCTGGACTACCGCATTCCCGGAGAAGGAATCGCCGGATTCGCCGCTCATCTTCCAGAGGGCCAGCTAGACGGCATGCCGGACGAGAGCCGTCGGGAGCTGCACGCCGGGTTCTTAACAGGGGCGGCCGGCGTGGCGCTTGCCATGCTAGGCGCAATCTCGCCCATCGAGCCCAATTGGGATCGAAGCCTGCTCTGCTCGATTTCGCCCATGCCCTCGGCCAGTCGGCCCGATGGGCAAGGTCCGTCGTCGCCGCCGTCGATGCGACCGCGGTGTGCGGCCTAGGGGAACGAACGAGGGGCCGCACGAAAAGCCTCGGGCGCAATCGATGGGACGCGCGCCGAGGAACGCACGATCCGGCTCTTTTTTCCGGGCTTTCACGCGAGCGCCCGCGACGTCGTTCGACGTTCCACGCGCGCGATCACGCTCGCGCACGTATCCGACAGATCCTCCGGGGCCGATGGGAACCGCGATCGCAGCAGAAAAGGCGCCGTTTGCGCACGGCTTAGGTCGCGTTCGCCGGGCGGTCGGCCGCGAGCCTCTTGTAGACGCCGACGTCGTGGAGTACCGGGCAGCCCAAAATGAAATCGCAATGCGGCGCGGCTCTGTTTGCAGGGATGGTGGTGGGCGTCGTGGCGTGCAGCGGCGCCGCGCCGAGCGATCTGTTCTCGAAAAGCGGCCTACAGACGCAAGACCCCGCGCCTACGGGCGCCGTCGTCGACGACGCGGGTAATTTCACGTCGACGCCCGACGAGACCGATGCGACGTCGGGAGAGCCGCTCGGCGATGCCGGCACCGGTACCGTGCACCCGACGCCGAAGGATGGCGGCGTCGATGCGCCCGTGAAGGATGCGGCGCCGCCGCCTCCGCCGCCTGTGACGTGCGGATTCAAAACCAGCGGTGCGCTCAAGAGGTGCGCCGCCAACGACGTCTGCTGCTTCGACAGCGCGGCGACGACCAAGCTCGCGTGCACGCCGGCCACGACGTCCTGTGGCGGCTTCGTCATCGCGTGCTCGAGCGCCCTCGAATGCCCGGTGGGCAAGCAGTGCTGCGGCACCTTCGACAGCAGCGCAGGCTACGAGAGCGTGACGTGCATGGACGCGTGCCCGACGCCGACGACGACGATGAACTACCCGCAGCTGTGCACGGGAAATCCGGGCGAGTGCCCGCCCGGCACGGCCTGCACCGTGAGCGGCACGATCACCGGCTACTCGATTTGCAAATAGCCGTCGCCCGGTCTCCCGACGCTCTTCAAATGTAGATTCGCCGGTGGTCGCGCACTCCCAAATAGCGGGGTGCGTTCGGATCGCCGGCAATCGCCCCCACGTCTTCGGCGACGCGCGCATCGACGTTCTCGCGGGCGTTCATGATCTCCGTGTACTCTTCGACGCTCACCACGCGTTGGCGTGCGAGGAGCGCGCGGTAGCCGGCAGCGCGGGCGATTGTCTGCGCGCCGGGCATGACGGTTCCGCTGAAAAACTCGGCGCAGGAGCCGCTGCCGTAGCTGAAGAGGCCGATGGATCGCGACGACAGATCGCTCGCGGTTTCGGACAGCAGGCTCGCGAGGGCGAGGTAGAGCGAGCCTGTGTAGATGTTGCCCACCTCCCGCGGCAACGCGAGGCTCGGTGCGACCTTTTCGGCGAAGCTCGCCTCGATGCTCGCGTGGTCCGTATCGCCGTCTTGGGCGCGCAAATGGCGATGGGCCTTCATCGCCATTTTGCCGTAGGGCACGTGGTAGGCGATGGCCGCGAAGCGGTCGGAAAATGCGGGCAAATGGCCCGGTCGCGCCTGGGATTTGTAGTCGCGATAAGCCCCCTCGAGCGCGTCCAGATAACAGCCCACGGAGTACTTGCCGTCGACGATGGCGTCCTTCGAATAGAGCGGCCGCCAAAAGTCCCAAACGTCGCGCGCGTAGGTTCCGACGAGGCCGTGGTCGAGGGACACGAGGCGAGGGTCTTGCCCCACGACCATCGCGACCGCGCCTGCACCCTGCGTCGGCTCGCCTGGCGTGCCGATTCCGTAGCGCGCGATGTCCGACGCGATGATGAGCGCTTTCTTGCCGCGCGCGCTCCCCGCGCGAATCCAGTCGAGGGCGTTTTGAAGGCCCGCCGTTGCCCCGAAGCACGCGTGCTTCGTCTCGAAAATGCGGCACGTCGTGGGGAGGCCCAAGAGGCCGTGGACGTACGCGCTCACGGGCTTGCTGTGGTCGACAGCGGTCTCCGTCCCCACGATGCACATACCGACATCGGCCGGCGTGAGCCCCGCTTGAAGCAGCGCTGCGTGCCCCGCGCGCACGGCGAGCGTGACCGTGTCTTCGTCGGACGGTGCGACGCTCATGCGAAGCGTGCCGAGCCCCTCGGTGTACTTCGAAGGCTCGACGCCGCGGGCTTGCGCCAAGTCGGCGAGATCGAGCGTGAGGGACGGTACAGCGACGCCGATCGCTTCGATTCCAACGTTCATGGCGGGTTCAACTCCTGGGTGACGCAATGCGGCACCCTAGCACTCGGCTACGGTAGGTCGCATGGGCGAAGTCGTAGGGCTGCGCGCACGGTTCGACGAGGCGTCGGCGATCGTCGCGTCGGTGCGCGACATCGTCGTCGAACGCGCCGACGTCCACGCCCCCACGTGGTGCCGAGCGCGCGGCTGGGAGACGTTCCTCGAAGGGCTCGAGGGCGACGCGGTGGCGCAGGCCGAGCGTGAGGGGCTCGCGGCATACGTCGCGACGAGGCGCGAGGCTCCGGCGTCCCTCGTGACCATGGCGGCTGCCGTGGCGCGGGTCGTGGCGCTTCCGAACGCGTGCGCGAGCGACGTACACGCGCGAGCGACTCGGCGCGCGTCGCCGCGTAAATCGGCTCAAGTAGAAGCGTTCGCGCGGCTCGCGGCGCCGCTCGTGAACGTGCGCGGCGCACGACGGATCGTCGACGTCGGCTCCGGCCACGGGCACCTCACGCGCGAGCTTGCCGCTGCCTTCGGCGGCGAGGTCGTCGGCTGGGAGCGGGACCCCGCGCGTGTCGCCGTCGCGAACGCGCTCACGCCCGCGGGCGGCCCCACGTTCCACGCCGTCGACGTGCGCGACGCCCACGTGCACCTCGCTGCGGGCGACGTGGTGGTGGGGCTTCACGCGTGCGGGGGCCTCGGAGATCTCGTGGTCACCGCCGCGGGCGAGGCGGGCGCGTCGGTGGTGCTCGTCGGCTGCTGTTTGCAAAAGCGGGAAGGGGACCGCGTGCCCCTCACGCCGGGCGTGAGTGAGCGCGACGCGCTCGTCTTGCCGCACGCCGCGTTGGGCCTCGGCAACGTGCGCGACGGAGGCGACGGCGTGGAAGCGCCGCTCGAGACGCGCGTCGCGGCCCGCGTTTCACGTCGCGCGCTGCGCCTCTTGTTCGACGACGCCGGCGTCGCGATGGCGCCGGGAGAAGAGATGCGCGGTGTGAACCGAAGACGGGCGACAGGCGAGCTCGCAGACCTCGCGCGCCACGCGTTCGCTGTGCGCGGCCTCGCGGCGCCGAGCCTAGGAAGCATCGACGCCGCACACGCGCGCGCTCGGGTGGAGCACGAGCGCGTTCGAAGGTTCGAGCTGCCGCGCACGATGCTCGCGCGGCTGATCGAAGTGTGGGTCGCCCTCGACCGCGCCGCGAGCCTCGAAGCGCGTGGGTATGTGGCCAAGGTTGTGACGGCGTTCGATGGGAGAGAGAGCCCGCGGAACATTGCGGTCATCGGGCGGGCGGGATCGAGCTACTCGGGATAGCCCACGCGCGCGCCGTCTTCACCCGCGCGCATCGAACGACTGCACAGGCCCACGCCACCGCGCGTCGTCCCATTGCGTCTCTACAAACTCGCCGCGCGTGTACGCGCCAATGGCCCGTCGCCAGAACGACGTGGCCGCGACGTTCTTTGCGACTTCGCGAACTTCCCACTTTCGCGGGTACAAATCGAACACCTGCGCCGCGCATGCGAGACCGACGCCTTTACGCCGATACTTTCGCAAGACGAAGAATTGGCTCATATCCATCACCTCGGGATCCTTGGTGAGGCGGCTCCGTTCATCGACGATGGCAAAGCCCGCGAGCATGGCGTCCGCGCGAAAGAAATAGGCGTGTCGCCACGGCTCCGACCAGCAGAGAGCGAGCGGGTCGCCGCCGTAGAACAGCCCCTCCGCGCTAACGTCCCATTCCATGAATTCGCTGAAATCGTAGGCATACAGCTGCACGAGGCGGCTCAGCGTCGGCTCGTCGCTCGCGGAGGTTGGAGTAAGCTCGATTTTCACCGGTACGCCCTCGTCACGCCCAGGCGCTCGCACGCGCGAAGGCTCCCGGCGTGATGCGGAGGATTCGCTTGAAATGCCGATGGAGCAGGCTCTGATCGTAAAACCCCACGCGCGCCGCCACCTCGGCTTGCGACATGCCGCGTGCGAGCAGCCCTTGCGCCCGCGCGATGCGGCGATGGGTCACATAGGCGTGGGGCGGGAGGCCGACCTCCTCACAGAAAGCGCGGCACAGACGAAACTTATCGATGCGCGCGTGGGCGGCGAGCTCTTCGAGGCCGATCGTCTCCGTGAAGCGCTCGTCGAGGAGCGCTCGCGCGCGCGCGACCGCGGCGCTGAAGCGCGTGCGTCGTGCCGGCGCTTCGCCGCGCGGTGAGGTCACGACGTCGACCAAGGCATGCAAGGCGTCGCACACCCGCTCTTGGAGGGCCTCCGTCGGCGCGTCGTCGAGGAGCTGTTGGTGCAACGCCAAGAGTGGCCGCGTGACCGGGTTGCGCGAATCGATCGCGTGGGCGCGCGGCGGCGCGAGCGGACGTTCGAGGGTCACTCGCGCCTCTTCGACCAGCGCGGCGTCGAACAGCACGACTTGGAACGCGAGGCGGCCTTCGCGCGCGCGCTCGACCGAGACCTCGCCCGGCACTTTCACGCTCACGCTGCCCGGCGCGCTCGACCAGTCGGCGCCGCCGCTCGTCCAGTGCGAGCGCCCCGCGAGATGCATCGTCGTCCCGTAATGGTCGGGGATGGCGCGCATGAGCGGGCGCTCGCCGCCGAAGCGAACCAGCGTCACCCCGGGGATCGGACGCCGCACGACCAGAGTGCTGCGGTGGTTGTCGTCGGGAAGCGGAGCGGCCATCGCCATGAGCGCAATGTACGCGCCGCGACGGGCACTCGCGATGATCGCCGGGAGGTCAGCCGATGGATTGCGCCAAGTTCGTCCAATCCGTTCGGCGCCGCGATTCGTACGTTGAGCGGAGACCCAAACCAAGAGCGGAACGAATGCGAATATTCCTCACCGGCGCGACTGGCTTCATCGGATCACACCTCCTCCCGCTGCTCCTCGAGGGTGGGCACAAGGTGCTCGGCCTCACGCGTTCCGACGCCGGCGCCAATCAGCTCGCCGCCGCAGGCGCCGAGGTCCACCGCGGCACTCTCGAAGATCCGGCGTCTCTTCGGCGCGGCGCAGAGAACGCCGACGCCGTCATCCACTGCGCCTTCGATCACGACTTCTCGCGCTTCGTGGAGAACTGCCAAAAAGATAAGCGCAACATCGAGGCGATGGGCGAGGCGCTCGTCGGCTCCAAGCGGCCGCTGCTCATCACGTCGGGCGTCGGAATGGGCAGCCGCGCCCCAGGCGAGCTCGCCCGCGAAGACGTCTTCGACCCCGCCCACGCGCACCCGCGCAAGATCTCGGAGGAGACCGGAAACGCGGTCGCCGAACGCGGCGTGAACGTTTCCTACGTGCGCCTTCCGCAGGTGCACGACACGCGAAAGCAGGGGCTCGTCACGCCCCTCGTCGACCTCGCGCGCGCGAGCGGACGCGTGGCCTATGTTGGTGACGGGAAGAACCGATTCGCGGCTGCACACGTGAGCGACGTCGCACGTTTGTACAAGCTCGCGATCGAGAAAGCCGAGCCCGGCGCGCGGTACAACGCCGTGGCCGAAGAGGGGGTGGCGATGCGCGACATCGCGGCCGCCCTCGGCCGCTCGCTCAAGCTTCCCGTGGTGGGGCTCACGGGCGACGAGGCCGCCGCTTACTTCGGCTGGATGATGATGTTCGCCGGCGCGGACATGACGGCCTCGAGCGCGCTCACCCAAGCGAAGCTGGGATGGAAGCCGGTAGGGCGCGGCTTGATTGCCGATCTCGACAACTTGGAAGTCTGAGAATCGTTGCGGGACGACTTCGCGAGACGGTCCTGTGGTCCCTCTGCTCTTCTTGCGCGAGGATGGTCACGGGGGCCATTCTCCGAAGGAGCAGCCCATGGCGACCTCCCTCTACGACCTCAGCGTGCCGACCTTCCTGCAGACCGTGACCGCTCTGGCAGGCGTCCTCGACCGCGCGGCGGCGCATTGCGCGCAGACAGGCGCCGACCCGGATGACTTCGTGGAGGCGCGCTTGTTCGCAGACATGGCGCCGTTCCACTTCCAGATCGAAGCCGCCTGGCACCACGCCGTGTGGGGCGTGGAAGCGCTGAGGACCGGTGCGTTCACCCCGCCCGCCCTGGTCGGGCCGGTCCCCTTCGCGGCGCTGCGGGCGATCGTCGCCGAGGGGCAGTCGGCGCTTGCGGCGTTCGATCGCAAGGAGATCGACGACTGCGCGGGCAAGGCGCTCGATCTCCAGATTGGCCCGCGTAGGCTCGCCTTTACGGCGGAGAGCTTCATCCTCTCGTTCTCGCTGCCCAACTTCCATTTCCACGCGGTCACGGCCTACGGCATCCTGCGCTCGCGCGGCGTGCCCATCGGCAAGCGCGACTACGAGGGCACGCTGCGGACGACGGCGGGGTAGCACACCGCCTGGACCTCCGGCTCGCGAACTACCGCCCGCGCACCCTCAGAAACCCACTCTCATCGAACTTCGCCTGCTGCGCCTTCAGCAGTCTCCCAACGGCTCGCTTGAACGCCTTTTTGCTCATTCCAAAAGCGACGCGAATCTCTTCGGGTGTCGAGTGGTCCCCGATACGCGGCGGCGCGCTTCCGCCCATCACACTTACGATCTTCTGCGCGTCCTTCTCGAGCTCTTCGTGGGCGTGGCCCCGTAGCGAGAGCTCTACTTTCCCATCGGGCAGTAAATTCGAAATTCTAAACTTCGCCGCCTCGCCGCGGCTCAAAGAATGGGGCTCGGTCTTCGGGACAACGCCGACGAAGAACTTTTCGAGAATTACGAAAAGCCCAATGTCCGGATCGTTGCGCCACGCCTCGCCTTCGATCCACTCGTCGAGCGCCAGCTCGCGCTCGAGGACGCTCTCGTCGATGCGGAGCATTTCACTCACCTTCATCGTGCCGGCGAGGCGGCCCGTGGCATCGAGGTAGAGCCCGATCGGGTGGCGCTCGCCCTTCACCAACGCGCGCGTCTGCTCCGCGAAGGGGACGAGAATGTCGCGCGGAAGGCCCCACGCGAAGAAGGCCCCGAACTCGGTCACGTCGGTGACCTCGAGAAAGCGCACCTCGCCAAGCTCCAGGAGCGGCATGCGCATCGTCGCGATCGGGCGCCCCTCCGAATCGAGGTAGACGCACACTTGCAAGTCTTGCCCTTCGAGCGCGCCGTCGGGGATTTCGCCGCCGGGGAGAAGGACCACGAGGGCGTTCGCCGCCGTGTCGAGAGGGTCGATCGCGAGGAACGCGCCGGGGGGGCCGAAGCGACGAATGGGGAGCGTGACGACGCGGCCGAGGAGGTCAGAGAAAGCCATCGCGGCCGAGTCTGGCATTTCCGTCAGCGCGGGGCTCCTTCGATTCCGAAGCCGGGCGAGCAGTAGGCCGTCATTCGGACTGCGTTCGCGACGCCCGCCTCGCGGAGCCAGCCATCGGCGGACGCGACCATCGCGGCCCCGTCGTGGCCTCCGAGGACGACGCCGCGCCGCCTTCGCGCGACCGCGGCGTGGAGCGCCATGTCGGCGCGATCGAAACCCGATTCGGCCTTGGCGAGGGCGTTGAGCGTCGCATCGCGACCCCCCGCCGCCGCGTGCGCGAGGCCTGCGCGCGCGAGATCTGCCAGCGGGCGGGACCACCCCATGTCTTCCCGATCGAGGGCTTTGAGCGCGGTCTCGACCTTGCGCCGCGCCTTCGCCGCCGCGACCGGATCCGCAGCCGACGCCGCGTACATCATGAGCGATGCGCGTGCGCGAACGTCGGCGACGAGAATGCGCAGAGGCTGCACGTGCAACAGAAGCGACCGCTTCACGGCGCGGTCCCGGTCGTCGAGCGCGCGAAGAGCGCGAGGCGCATCGCCTTCGTAGAGCGCGACGTACGCCTCGGCGAGCATGCAGAAAAAGTGCTGCACGAAGAAGCCGTTGCCGGTGAGATCGTTGGTCGCAAGCGCGAGCTCCCGAGCGGCACCTTCGGCGTCGTCGCGGGCCAGCGCCAGGAAGACCATCGCGTTGCTGCGAAGGTTGACGGTGGCGTAGCGGTCGCCCCGCTGCTCGGCTTCGCGGAGGCTCGCTTCGGCGCGCGTCTCGAGCTCGCGCACCGCGCCGCGCGTCGCGAGGGCGCGGAAGTGTAGCGTGCGCACCGAGTTGATCTCGTAGGTCACGCCCACACACTGCTCGCGGAAAATCTGCTCGGCGCGCGCGAAGGCCGTGGTCGCCTTCACCCACTGCCCGCTGAAGTGGTAGCCGTAGGCCGCCGCTGTGACGGCGAGCGCCTCGGCGATCGGGAGCTTCAGCTCGCGGGCGAGCTTTGCCACGACCGCCTGCATGCGCATCGTCTTCGCGTAGGCAGGACCGCCCGCGCTCGCATGGGCGGCAGCGTAAAAGGCGAGGGCGCGGGCGATCCGCGTCGGCTCACCCACCGCAAGGGCGGCGAGGAGCGTCTGCACGTGGAACGCCTTGCCGCGTACGTGGTCGGACATGCCGTAGCCACTGCCTGCGGAATACAAGCAGTCGACTTTGAGGAGCGCCTTAGGATCGACCGCGTTCGCGGCCCGGGGCGTGAAGCCGAGACCACGCACCGTGATCCACAACGTCGAGAAGAGCAGTGCGACGATCACCGCGCCGGGGCTCTTCGGCGTGCGGATCCCTACGGACGCGAGGACCGCGTCGAAGATGCTGCGCCCCTCGTCGACGTGGCCGCTGCACATCAGCTCTTCGGCCGCGCGGCGCCGCATATCGATCGCCTCGAGCGACACGCTGGCGCCCGCCGCGCGAAGGTAGACGCGCGCGGCATCGACGCCGCGCCCCGCGTTCGTGAGGGCATCGGCGAGCTTCAGCGCGAGCTCTTTGGCCATCGCAGGCGAGGGGGACGAGAGCTCGAGCGCCAGCGTGTAGAGCGACGCCGCATGATCGAACGCGAGCGCTCCGTTGGCCGCGTCGGCCGCGCGAACGGCGTACTCCGATGCGCGCGTGAGGTTCCCCGCGCCGCGCCACTGCGTGAGGAGCATCTCGAGATCGGGCGAGGGCGCGCGCTCCAGGGCGACGGCGAGGCGCGCGTGCCACTCGCGGCGCGTCTCGTCGTCGAGGTTGCCAAGGACCGACTCGCGTACGCGGTCGTGGTACGCCTCGACGGTGTTGGCGCGCGCGACGCCCGACGTGCGAACGAAACATGCGGTGCGAAGCGCGCCGACGAGGGCGAACAGCTCGCCGAAATCCACGGCGGCCGCGTTGGCGATCACCTCCTGCGCCACTGGGACGGAGGCGACTGCGATCGCTTCGAGGAGTCTGCGTTGCGCGCTCGGCAGGCGCGACGCGCGCTCCCACAGCGCATCGTCGAGGCGCGTCGGCGCAGATGCACCTTCGCCGTCGGTTGCGGCATCTGAATCCAACCGGCGGTGCCGTACGAGCTCGTCGAGAAAGAGCGGGTGCCCCTTCGCTTCGGCGAGGATGCCGTCGAGCGTCGCGTCGGAAACGTCGCGCTTCACGTGGGACAGAAGAGCGGTCGCAAGCGCCCGCGCATCCGCGGCCCCGAGCGGCTCGAGGCGCAGCGTGCGTACGTCGCCCGGCAGCCGCGCAATCGCGGCGCCGATCTCGGCCGCGTGCCGCCGTGACTCGGTGCCGCTCCGGATCGTCGCGAGGAGAAACACCGGTGGCGCGTCCGGAGGCCGAAGCAGCTCCGCCAGGAGCGCGAGGCTGTCGGCGTCGGCCCACTGGAGATCGTCGATGACGAACACGATTCCGCCAGCCGTGCGAGCGAGATTGCCCACAAGCTCGCGCAGAATGGCAAATACGCGCGCGCGAATCTCTTGCGGGTTTTGCACTTCCCACTGGGTGATGCGCGCATCGGCGACGGCGTCGACGCGTTCGAAGACCGGGAAAATACGGCGCAAAAGCCCCGCCTGCTCGGGCAGCTGCGCGTGGGCCTCTTCGTCGCTCAACGTCGCGAGGTACTGGCAGATATCGTCGATAATCGGATCGACCGCTTTGTACGGAAGCGACTCGCGCTCGTAACACCGCCCGTGGAAGACGAGCACGTCGCCCGATACCGCCGCGCGCTCGGTGAAGACCGAGACGAGGTGGCTCTTTCCAACGCCCGACTCGCCTTCGACGAGCAGCGTCACGCCGCGGCCCGTGCGTGTTTCGTCGAAGGCCGCTTCGAGCTGCCGCAGCTCCCGCGCGCGACCGATGAACGCGGTTGCGCCCGCCGCCGGCGCGTGGCTTGCCCCTTTCGTATCGTCGCCGAGGCGCCCTAAGATCGCCTCGCCGTCGGGGCGCTCCAACGGGTCGGTGCGAAGGAGCTCGGCGCACAGCTCGGCGAGGTCGGGCGGAAGAGACTCGTCCGCGCCGATCACGAGGTGAGGCGCCACGGCTTCGCGCGACACCTTCTGCGCGAGTACCTCGTGGAGCGACCCTACGAACGGCAGCACGCCCGTCAGCGCCTGGTAGAGCACCACACCGACGGAATACCAATCCGCGGGAGGGCCGACGCTCGCCTCGGCGGCCTGCTCCGGCGCCATGTAGGCGACGGTGCCGACGATCCCTTCGTCGCGCGCCTTTCGTGCGAGGTCCCGTACGATGCCGAAGTCGAGAATCACAACGCGCCCTTCGGCCGTCACAAGGACGTTCGACGGCTTGATGTCGCGATGTACTTTGTGATTTCGGTGCAGCGCACATAGTCCGCGCGCGAGCTGGAGAAGCGCCGCGCGCAGCTTCGCTTCGTCAAACCGCGGGCCGCGACCCGCCGGCTGAACGCCCGAGACGCGCACGCCCGACGCGTCGCGAACGCTCGACGGGTGGCCGTCGTGGCCGTCGTGGCCGTGTCCGTCGAGGGCCTCCTCGGGCACATCGGCGCCACGCTCGCCGGCGACGTAGCAGGTGAAGCTCACGCCGCGCACGCGTTCCATGGTGAAGAACCACTCGCCGTCCTCTTCGAACAGCTCGTGAAGCGTGACGAGGTTCGGGTGGCTGATTCCCTGGGCCGCACGAAACTCGTGCTTCAGCAGCATGATTGCTTCGGCGTTGGGCGTGCGAAGCGTCTTCAGCGCGAGCCGCGTGCGGTGCTCGCGGTCGAGCACGTCGTAGATGAAGCCGCTCGCGCCTTGGCCGAGGCTCCCCCGCACCTCGAACCGTCGCGTCCCCGCAAACGGCAGACTCTCGGCCTGATCCATCGCCCGCCCCCACTGCATACTCTCCCACGGGAAGAGGCGATTGGGGGAACTCCGATTACGAATTAGCGACCGAGCACGCGAC
Organism: Myxococcales bacterium; assembly: GCA_025354825.1. GTDB lineage: Bacteria > Myxococcota_A > Polyangia > Polyangiales > Polyangiaceae > JANXMC01. Next base: position 8,787 of record JANXMC010000008.1, on the reverse strand, counting down.
CTACACCGCAGGCGTTTCTGCGCCCGAGCGCCGCGGCGGCGGCCGCCTCACCGTTGGCTTTTGCCTCGTCGTCGTCGTCGTCGAGAAGAACGTCGACTTCGTTCTCGTGCCCGACGAGGACGCTCGCATCCGACCGGAGCGCGAGATCACCCCCGTCGCCTTCGACGGCGCTCGCGTCGAGCGCCGCGGGCCGCTCCTGCGCATCGGCGCCTTCGCCCGCATCCGGCGCCGATTTCGGCGCGTCGGCGCAGCAGCGGAACCCCTGTTGGTAGTCCACGAACTCTTCACCGTGGGCGCGGGTCGACGGACGGCATCGGGCGCGCACCGGCCCCCAGTAGCCGCCCTTCATGATCGACGGGCGCTCGCCGTCGCGCACGGATCGCGTCCACTCGTCGACGTTGCCGGTCATGTCGTACACGCCGAAAGGGCTTCGGCAGGCTGGGCGTGCACCAGACTTTTCCCCCTGCCAGAGCCTGTCGACCTCGTCGTGGGCGGCCGTGGTTCCGCGCGGCGTCAAGAGACCTTCCGACACCGGGCGCACGGGCGCGTCGACGACGCACGCCGCGGGGTTGCGGTCGTAGCCGTAGGGGTAGGGGGTCGCCTCTTCGCCCTCGCAGGCGAAGGTCCACTCGGTCTCGGTGCAGAGGCGCTTGCCCGACGCTTTGCACGTCGCCTGGGCCTCGAAGTACGTGACCATGATCACGGGGTAAGCGCCGGCCACGTTGGGGTACTCGAAGCGGTCGATGCACACGTCGACGGGCGCCGTCGCGAGCTTGGCCGACGCCGCGCGCCACTTCACAGGGTCGAAGGACGCGCAGCGCGCGGGGAAATCGCGGCTAATCCACGACGTGCACGTGGTGTTCTGAAGATCCTCGACGCCGGTGCTCGATGCGCGGCCCGAGGCGTCGAGCTTGTAATTGCCCCGCGCCCGCACCATCCCCACGGGGCACCCGCGCCCCGTCTGCTCGCGTGCGTCGGTCGCCTCCGTCGCCTCGTGGGACGTGTCGTTCGTCGCGATTTGGTAGCTGCGGTTGTCGACCAGGCTCCATGTGAAGTGCGAAGGCGCCTTGAGCTGCCGTCGGAGCGGCAGCCCTTCGAGCTCTTTCTCCAGGGCCGACGGCTCGCGCACAGCACGCACGAGGAAGCCCGAAATCCCAGCGGTCGCGAGCACGGCGCTCGCGATGGCGGCGCCCATCCACGTGCGCCGCAGGCGGAGGCGCCGCACGCGAACCTCTTCGTGTCGTGCGCTCACCGCGTCGGACTCTCGTGCGCGAACGCGGGCGCGGACATCCCTCGTGTGTAGCACGGCGATGGCCCCCCTCGAGCCTTGGTGCTAAGCGCCGCGCCCCACTGTGAGCGACACCACACCTTCTTCCGGCCTCGTTCTCGGCCTGGGTCTCGGGCCGGCAGCGGCATTCTCGGCGTCCGTGACGTGGGTCATCGGAAGCTCGGTCTATGCGCTGCTTTCGAAGCGTTACGCGCCTGCCGCGGTGAACTTCAACCGCGCGCTCGTCGCACTTCCGCTGTTCCTCGTCGCGTCGCTCCTTCAGAACGACGAGGTCCGCGCGAGCCTCGTCGCCCTCGGCCCCGACGCCGTGAGCAATCGCGCGTTCTGGCTCTCGTTCAGCATTTTCATGAGCTACGCGCTGGGCGACGTCTTCTTCCTCTGGAGCGCGCTCTCTATCGGTTTCCCCACGGCGCAGGCCATCGGTGCGCTCTATCCACTATGGGCGTCGCTCGGCGGCCTCGTCTTTTTGGGCGAGCCGCTCACGTCGCGCAAGATTGCCGGAATCACGCTCGCGATCGCAGGAACGATCACCGTGGTGCTCTCGGGCCGAAAGACCGTGCGCACGCCGCCTCCCGAATCGATGAAGCTCTTGCACCACTACGGCGTCGGCGTCGGCCTCGCTCTGCTGACGTCGTTCTTCTGGGCGATGAACAGCTTTGCCGGCGGACGAGGCGGCGTGGGAATGAATCCCGCCTTCGCCAACGTCATTCGCATGCCCGTGGCCCTTCTTTTGTGCCCCATCATGGCGCGGTTGCAAACCGGGCCCGGCGTGCCGCTGCTCATGGCGCGCGCCGACTACCGCCGCTATTTGCCATTCTTCGCCATCGAGGCTTTTGGCGGATCGTACCTTTATATCTACGGTCTGAGCCACTCGTCCGTCGCCGTCGGCGCGACCCTTTCGTCGCTCGCGCCGGTTGTCTCCGTGCCGGTCGCCGTCGCTCTCGGATGGGAACGCTTCTCCCTCGTGAAGACGGTCTCGGTGCTCCTCGTCGTGGGCGGCGTGATCCTACTCGTGACTTGATTCGACCAGCGACGCGCGCGGGCAGGTGGTTGTAGACGAGCACTGGTATGTGGCGCCGAGACGCCCGACGCAGCACGTCGTTCCTAGCCCGCAGGCGTCGCCGCATGCGGAGCAGTCAGTGTCCGTGTGAAGGCGGACGCACCCGCGCCCTTTGCACTGGATGCTGTTGCCGCTGCATGCGCACCCCCCGCCCGCGCTGCACGTCCAACCGCCGCCCGTACCGCAGTTGGTCCCGCAGGTTCCGCAGTTACTCGGATCGGTCGTGAGGTTCGTGCAGCCCGTGCTCGCGCAACACGTCGCGCCTCCCGCGCAGGCCCCGGAGCCATTGCACGTGCACGTCCCCGCAGCGCTGCAGCCGCTCGCCGTGGTGCCGCACGTGCCGCACTCTTGCACCGTGCGCGTGTTGCCGCAGTTGTCGGCCGCGGTGACGGCGCCGCACGTGCGGCCTAGACGCGCACAGAACGACGAATCGCTCTCCTTCAGGCAGCCGCAGACGCCGGGCGTTAAGGCGCCACAGTTTTGCAGCTGCGCGCACGCGCCGCAGCTCGGGACGGTGCGCTGCTGATTGCAGTTGTCCGTCCCGCTCAACATGTCGCAGTTCTTGCCGAAGCGGCTGCAGAACGCGGCGTCCGACTCTTTCTGGCAGATCACGTCGCCGCAAAGGTTGGGCACGCTCGCGCCGCACGTCTTCGGGGCGACGCACGATCCGCAGTCGATCTTCTCGCGTGCCGCGCCGCAGTTGTCGTTCCCCGAGAGGAGCCCGCAGTCCTTACCGTTGCGCTTGCAGAACTGCTTGTTGTCCTCGGCGGTGCAGCTGCACGTGTTGCCGCCCTCCGTGCAGATTTTCGGCGTCGCGCATACGCCGCAGCTCGGAATCACGCGGTTGGATCCGCAGCGGTCCTTCGCGGTGATACCGCCACAATCGGCCCTTGCCGCAACGCAAAGCTCGGCGTCGCTCTCGGCGAGGCACGTCACCGGCCCCGCGTCGCCGCCGCTGCCTGCGTCGACGGTCGATGTCTCGCCGCCTCCCCCCGTGTCGGCGGTTGCGCCGCCGTCGGTCGTGCCCACCGTGGCGTCGACGCCGCCCGCGTCTGCAGAGGCGTCGTCTACCGCGAAGTCACCGAGGATGCTCGAACAGCCCGCGAGCGGCCCTATCGCGAGGGCCCCAACGGCGAGAACGGAAAGCGAGACGAGCCGCGGCGCGCGCAAAAAACCCATGAAAGGGAGTAGAGCGCAGCGCGCCGCCAATTGCCAACCAGGCCGCGTGAGCCCTCACGGGTTTCCGCGGAAGGCGGCGCCGCAGAGGGTCGGCGTCGCGCACTCGTACGTCTCGAGCCGCGGCGGGACGCAGCAGCTCGTGCCGACGCCGCAGATGTCTGCGCATCGCGCACAGTTGTCGTTCGTGCCGAGGTACACGCACCCGAGCGTCTTGCAGGCGTTGCTGCGGAAATCGCCGTCGCAGCTGCAGACGGCCCCAGCGCCGCACGACCACGCTCCGCCCTTGCCGCACGTTTTCCCGCACACGCCGCAGTTGTTGGGGTCCTTCGTGAGGTCTGCGCATCCGGTCGTGCAGCAGGTCGCCCCGCCGGTGCACGCCGCCGCCCCGTTGCACACGCAGGTGCCCGCGCTTCCACACGTGGTCGCCGTGCTCGCGTTGCACGTTCCGCAATCGGCCACGCTTCGAGCCGCGCCGCAGTTGTCGGTGCCGCTCAGCGGACCGCACGTGTGATGCAGACGCGCGCAGAACGATGCCGAGCTCTCGGCGACGCATCCGCAGACACCCGGCGTGAGCGCGTTGCACGAGGTGTTCAACGGGCAGGTGCCGCAGTCCGCGACCTGCTTGGTGTGGCCGCAGTTGTCGGTGCCCGAGAGCTGGCCGCAGTTCTTTCCGAGGCGGTTGCAGAATGCGACGTCGCTTTCGGTGACGCACACCGGCGCGTTGCAGACGTTGGCGACCGTTTGGCCGCAGAGCTGCGGCGACGCGCACGTGCCGCAACTCGCGATGGCTCGGGCCGTGCCGCAGTTGTCGGGGGCCGAGATGCTCCCGCAGTTTTTGCCCAACCGCGCGCACTGCTGCGGCTCGGTCTCTTGCTTGCAGCCGCAAACGTTCGCCGTTCCCGCGCCGCCACAGCTTTGCGGGGTCGCACAGACGCCGCACGACGTGATCGGGCGGCTCACCCCGCACTTATCGACGGCGATGATTCCTTGGCAGTTTTTCCCCGCGGCGGTGCACAGCTGCGCGTCCGTCTCCCCCACGCACGTCGGCAGCGCGGCGTCGCCGGCGTCGCCAGCGTCGAGCCTCGGGCCCGAATCGAGGGCGCTCGTGTCGCCTGCGTCGGCGGCATCGGCGGCATCGGCGGACGACCCGTCGTTCGCGGCATCCGCAGCCACCGATGCGTCCCCGCCGTCGACCGTCGCATCTCCGCCGTCGTCGTTAACACTCGAATCGTCGGGGACGGTCGCGTCGCTTCCCGCGTCTTCGACAACCTCGAAATCACCGAGGAGGAGACCGCATCCCGCCAACGGCGACGCTGCGGCGGCGATGCAAACGGCAAGGGAAACGCGAACCAAGCGAGTCGCACGACTAAGGGCCATCGGTGGAGTACACCGGAAAATCGAGCGACTTTCTACCCTGCCGGCCGCGACCGGCGCTTCCAATTCCCGGTTTTTCGTCGGATGGGTTTCTTCCGCGTAGACGTTGAGGCTAAGAGGTGACCCATGGACGCTATCCGCGTACGCGGCGGGAAGGCCCTTTCGGGCTCCGTTCGCATCAGCGGCGCGAAGAACGCCGCGCTCCCCATTCTCTGCGCCACGCTTCTCTCGGACGGGGCGAGCCGTCTTCGAAACGTGCCCGATCTGCGCGACATCAACACCACGGCTGCGCTCCTCCGATTTCTCGGTCGGAACGTCACGGTCAACGCACCCGAGGTCCACGTCGCGGCCGGGTCTGACGTGCGCCCCGAGGCGCCTTACGAGCTCGTGAAGCAGATGCGCGCGAGCATCCTCGTTCTCGGCCCGCTGGTCGCGCGCTTCGGTCGCGCCAAGGTGTCGCTCCCCGGCGGCTGCGCCATCGGCGCGCGCCCGGTCGATCAGCATCTCAAAGGGCTCGAGGCGATGGGCTGCACCATTCGCATCGAGCGCGGGTACGTCATTGCCGAAGGTCCCGGCGGCGGCGGTCGCCTCAAAGGCGCCGAAGTCTATTTCGATATCCCCACGGTGACGGGCACCGAGAATCTCATGATGGCCGCGGCGCTCGCCAAAGGTCGAACGACGATGCTCAACTGCGCGCGCGAGCCGGAGATCGAAGAGCTCGGTCGTATCCTCAATAAAATGGGGGCGGAGGTCGACGGCGCGGGCACGGACGTCATGCACATTCGCGGCGCCGACCGCGGCGACCTCGCGCCGTTCGACCACGCCATCATTCCCGATCGCATCGAAGCGGGGACGTACATGGTGGCCGCAGCCGCCGTCGAAGGGTCCGACGTTCGCATCGATGGCGCCGAGCTTTCCGATCTCGAAGCGCTCGTTAGCAAAATGCGCAGCGCCGGCTGCGAGATCGAATCCGAAGGGCACGGGCTTCGCGTTCGGCGTAAGGGGCCTCTCAAGCCGGTCAACATCACGACCGCGCCACACCCGGGTTTTCCCACCGACATGCAGGCGCAGTTTCTCGTGCTCATGGCCCTCGCGAAAGGCGAGAGCGTCATCACCGAGACGATCTTCGAGAACCGCTTCATGCACGTCCCCGAGCTGCAGCGCATGGGGGCGAGCGTCGCCCTTCGCGGCAACACCGCCGTCGTGCAAGGCGTCGACAAGCTCTACGGCGCAAGCGTGATGGCGACCGACCTCCGCGCCAGCGCATCGCTCGTCATCGCAGGCATGCTCTGCGACGCCGGCGACGAGACCGAAGTTCGTCGCGTCTACCACATCGATCGCGGCTACGAGCGCATCGAGGAGAAGCTACGCGGCATCGGCGCCGACATCGAGCGCGTGAAAGGCGCCGAGGCATGAGCAGCAACGCCCCCATTACGATTGCGGCGCCGAAGGGGCGCACGCTCAAGGCCCTCGTTCCGCGCCTCCGACGCGCGGGAATCGACCCGGCGCCGCTCCTCGCAGACGACCGCACGCTCATTCGAATGGCCGACGGCGGGCAGCTGCGCTTCTTGCTTTTGAAACCCGACGACGTCCCCACGTATGTCGAATACGGCGCGGCCGATCTCGGCATATGCGGTCGCGACGTTCTGGTCGAGCGCGCCTACGATTTGTACCAGCCGCTCGATCTCGGAATTGGCATATGCCGCATGGTCGTAGCCGGCGCGGTGGGTGTGAAAGCCTCGACGGACGTTCCGCGCGTCGCGACGAAATACCCACGCACGGCAGCGGCGCATTTCGCACGCAAAGGCGTTCAGGCCGAGATTATCTACGTAGGCGGCTCCGTCGAGCTCGCGCCTCTCACGGGCCTCGCCGAGCTCATCGTCGATCTCGTGGAGACGGGCGAAACGCTCGTGCAGAACGGCCTCGAGGTGCGTGAAGAGGTCTCGAAGATCTCCACTGTCGTCGTTGCCAATCGCGCCTGTTACAAGCTGCGCCGCGAGCGCATCGTCGCGCTGCTCGACCGCCTTCGAGACCCGGTTTCGTGACGTCGCGCGCGCGCAGCCTCTGGGGCTGGGGGTACGAAGACGCGATTCCCACCGGCGACGCCCGCGCCATGCTCGGTGCGCAAGTCTCCGCCGTACTTGGCATTCCCGAGCCCGTGGCCGAAGCGCCGGCGCGCCTCGACGCCATCACGATTCCCCCGCCACGCATCACGCCGCCCGCCGCGCTCGCCTCGCTTTTCACCGACGCGCGCGCCGATCGCGCCGCCCACACCTACGGAAAGAGCTACCGCGACATCTACCGCGCGTTCCACGGCGACTTCGCGGCCGCCCCCGATCTCGTCGCCTATCCGCAAACCGAGGGCGACGTCGCCGCGATCCTCGCCCATTGCGAGCACACGAAGACGGTCCTCGTCCCCTTCGGCGGTGGCAGCAGCGTCGTTGGCGGCGTCGAAGCGGTGGCTCCGCCGGGCTATGCCGGTGTGATCTCTCTCGACCTACGTGCCCTGGACAAGGTTCTCGAGGTCGACGCCGTCTCGCGCTCGGCGCGCGTTCAGGCGGGCGTCTTCGGCCCCCATCTCGAGGCGCAGCTCGCGGCCCACGGCGACGGCGCGTTCTCCCTCCGCCACTTCCCCCAAAGCTTCGAGTTCTCCACCCTCGGCGGCTGGATCGCGACGCGTGCCGGCGGCCACTTCGCCACGCTCTACACGCACATCGACGATCTCGTGCAGTCGACGCGCACCGTCACCGGCGTGGGGATTTTCGAATCACGACGGCTCCCCGCGTCGGGTGCGGGGCCGAGCCCAGACCGCATGATTTTGGGCTCGGAAGGGGCCTACGGCGTCATTACCGAAGCGTGGGTTCGCGTCCAAGCGCGCCCCACGTTCCGAGCTTCGGCAAGCGTGCACTTTGCATCCTTCGAAGACGCCGTCGCCGCGACCCGCGCCGTCGCGCAGGCCGGCCTCTACCCCGCCAACTGCCGCCTCCTCGACGGCCGCGAGGCGATGATCAACGGTGTCACGTTCGACGGCTCGAGCGTCGTGCTCCTCGGCTTCGAATCGGCCGACCACCCCCTCGAGCCCTGGATGGAACGCGCCGTCGCTCTCTGCCTCGACGCGGGCGGCGCCTCCCCCAAGCCACCCGTGTACAAGCGCGACGGCGCCCGCGCGCGCGACGAGGCGACCGCGACGTCGTGGCGCGAGGCCTTCTTGCGCGGCCCGTATTTGCAGAGCGCGCTCATCACGTTGGGCCTCGTCGTCGACACCTTCGAGACCGCGTGCCCCTGGGCTTGCTTCGCCGCGCTCCACGCCGCCGTCACCGAAGCTGCCATGGGCACCATGACGCGCGTCGCCGGCACGGGACTGCTCTCGTGCCGCTTCACGCACGTTTATCCCGACGGCCCGGCCCCCTATTACACGTTCATCATGCCCGGCCGCCGCGGCGACGAGCTATCCCAGTGGGAGGCCGTGAAGGCCGCGGTGAGTGAAGCGCTCTTCGCAAACGGCGCGACCATCACGCACCACCACGCCGTGGGGCGCCTTCACAGGCCCTGGTACGACCGGCAGCGACCCGACGTCTTCGCCAGCGCGATGGTGGCGGCGAAGCGCGCGCTCGACCCGTCGTGGGTGCTGAACCCTGGCGTCCTCATCGATCGCGGCTGATGGCGGATCACGAAGCGGGAATCATGACCTCACTCGTCGCCACCTCCAGGCCGGATTTCAGGGCCGTCCTCGCCGGCGCGGCCTCCTGCGCCCTCCTCCTGGCGACGCCCGGAACGGCGAGCGCGGAGTGGACCGTGGGCGCCAGCGCGAGCGTCGCCGCGCCGCTCACCACCGAGGACTTCACCGAGTCGAGCACCGGCTTCGCGATCGACGTCGACGGCGGGT
>JANXMC010000411.1 GCA_025354825.1 Myxococcales bacterium | reverse complement strand
GTCGCGGTGCACGATGCCGAGGCTGTGTGCTTCGGCAACGGCGCGCGCGGCCTGCACCACGAAGCTCACCGCCGCGTGGATCGGCAGGGGGCCGCCGCGCTCGAGCATCGCGCCCAAATCGGACCCCTCGAGGTATTCCATCACCATGAACGGCGCGCCGTTGTCGAGCATCCCCACGTCGAACACGCGCGTCACGTGCTCGGACTTGATGCGCGCAGCGGACTGCGCCTCACGCAAGAACCGCGCGATAGTGTCGGGGTGCGCTGCGATTTCGGGCAAAAGGAACTTCAACGCGACGAGGTCGTTCAGCTGAAGGTGGTGCGCGGCGACGACCGTGCCCATTCCTCCGGTGCCAATGACCCTCTCCACGCGGAACTTCCCGCCCAGGACGTCTCCCACCAACACGCCACTCATCTTCTCGCCCCCGGTTGCGTAAGGTTCACGCCCCGAAGGGCGTGCGCAGCCGGAGAAGGTAGCATCCCGTCAACCTGGTTCAATCCGGCGGGGCCGTTCGCCCCCAAGAAAGCGCCCGCGTGCAGGAAAGTCAGGGCGCTGCCGCGCGAACGCACCGCGTGTTCGAGCGCGCCTGATTGGCTGGCTCACCGAATAGACATCGCCGTCGGCGGTACCGCGAAACGCCGTTGGGTTGTTCCAATCGTCTCGATCGAAATCACTCTGCGGGGGCTCGAGCCGACGGCGGGGCCGCGTAGTGCGCTTCCCCTACACCAATGGGAAGCCATACCCCGTCCCCTAGGGGAGCGGCAACGGTGGCAGGCAGTCGGGCAAGTCGTAAAAGAACGCCTCTTGCGTCGTATGGCGGCGAAGAGCGCCTACCACTTCGGGCAGCGGCTCGGCGTAGACGCCGGGAACAAGCGCCTCGCCCGGCGCCGTCGACGTGAACGCGAAGCGTTCGGTGGGGGGCGTGAACTGCGCATCGATGCCTGCGCGATTGCCCCGAGGATCGATACGGTACCAACCGAAGCCGTCGAGGTGCACGGCGACCAAACCGTGAAGGGTATAGGGCGGGCCGTTGTCGTCTCGTGATAGGCGTTGGTAGACGAAGCCTGCCGGAATGCCATTCGCGCGAAGGAGCGCGACGAGCAGATGGGACTTCGCGAAACAGTACCCCGTGCCGTGACGGAGCACGTCGCTCGCGATGCACGTGAGTGGGTCTTTGCGATGGTCGCGGCTATGGAGGATGTCGTCGCGCACCCATTCGAAGCACGCCTTGGCCACCGCAACGAGCGACGCGTGGGGCGCCGCGAGCTCCATGGCGCGGGCTTGCACTGTGGGGGCACGGTGATCGACGACGTCGGAAGCGGCGAGGAATGGCGCGAAAGAGGTATCGTTCACAAGGCGCGCTTCTGCCATGGGAGCCGGATGGGGAGAGAAAGTATTTTGCCCTTCGCGTTTCTGACTTCGAGACTCCGTGGCGTCGCGCTTGCGGCGCTCGCGGCCATCGCGAGCGCGGCGGTCGTCCCACGCGCCGCCTCGGCGACGACGCTCGCGATGGCGGCAGGGAGGGTGAACACGTCGAACGGCTTGGTGATGTACTTTTGAAATCCGGCGTCGAGCGCCCGCCGACGCGAGCGCGCGTCCGAATACCCCGTAATGGCAATCACGGGAATGCCGCGCGTAGAAGCTTCGGCACGGAGGCTCGCGACGAACGTGAAGCCGTCCTCCCCCGCCATCGAGACGTCCGTCAAGACGACGTCGGGGTGCCGCTCGCGGATGGCGACCCGGGCATCGGCTGCGTTCTCGGCGAGGCGAACCCCCGCGCCGTGCCCCTCGAGCAGCATTTTGAGCAGCTCGCCCGAATCTGGATCGTCTTCGACGATGATGAGGTTCATGCCGTTGAGGGTGGCCATTGCCGCCACTCTGCCACGGCGGAAGACCTCTGCACGCGGAGTTCGCCGCATGCGGGCGTATTCAAGAAGGACGCGGGTTCGCGCTGCCGTGCTCAGTCGCGCACGACGAGCCCAAAGAGCTGCGCGAGCACCACCGCCTGCTCGCGATTAACCACCAAACCTCGAACGTCGCCCGCGCCGATGCGCAGTTCGCCAAGAATCGACGTGCTCACGTCGACGGCTTGGAACTTCGCATTTGCGAAGTCCACCCCTTCCATCTCACAGTCGACGAAGGTCGTCCCCGCGAGATCGGCGCTGCTGAAATCGGCCTCACGGAGGCGGCACTTCTCGAACGTCACCTGACGGAGGCGCGCCTTGGCGAAGGACGCATAGTCGAGATGGCACGCAACGAACTTCACGTCTGTGAGCTCACCATCGAGCAGCTTCGCACCCGTCGCGCGGCACTCACGCAGCTCGACACGTGTGAGCTTCGAAGAGGGCCATTCGATCATCGAAAAGTCGGTCCGCTCGGCGACCACGTCGAGAAAGCTCATCGGCGTCACCTTCGTCGACGCGAGAGAGCCACCGACGATGCGAACGCCGTCGAAGCGAACGTGGTCTCCCCGCTGATTGGCAAGGGCAGGAGCGTCCAGAAACGCCTGATCGACCTCGACGGCATCGAGGCTCTCGAGGGTGCGGTCTTCGAGATCCTTTGGGAGGATCGGCGCGCGAAGGGCTTTCTTGGGAGCGGGGGGCATGGCGTGGGCGAGCATACCGCGCGACCGCGCCGTCGCACGCAGACGCCCCCCTCACCCCCGTGCCCATTGGGCGCACGCGGCCCGTTTGGACGCTCCGCATGACGATGGCTCACACCGGCTCCACCGTGCGCGAAATGCGTGCCCGCAGAGCACGTGGGGCGCCGCACCGCGAGCGCAGAAGATCGGCGCAAATTAGAAAGGCGTATTAAGCTTTCGCTCGTGAAGACCGAATGGGCACGTCCGTCGTGGTTGTCATCGGCTCAATCGCGCGCACGCGCCCCCGAGGTTGCGGTGGAGGGGACGATTCACCCGGCCTTCGCCCCGGTGGCCGAGCTGCTAGGAAAGCACGTGCGCGCAGCCGGCCGCGGCGGCGCGGCGGCGTGCGTCTACCACCACGGAAAGCCCGTGGTCGACATTTGGGTGGGTGACCGCAACGACGACGGTGCGCCGTGGAAGCGCGACACGCTGGCCATGTCGTTCTCGACGACGAAGGGGGTCATCTCGACGCTCGTCCACATTCTCGTCGAGCGCGGCCTGCTTGATCTCGATGCGCCGGTCGCAACCTATTGGCCCGAGTTCGCCCAGTCGGGCAAAGGGGGAATCACCCTCGCCGACGTGCTCACGCACCGCGCGGGGCTCCACATCATTCCGCAGGCCGTCGGTCACGCCGACTTCATGCTCGACTGGGAGGCGATGACGCGCGCCTTGGCCGCGTCGCCCGTCGCGCCGCTCGGCAAGCGAAGCGGCTACCAGGCGCTCACCTTCGGCTGGCTCGTCGGCGAGATCATTCGCCGCGTGACCCATAAAACCGTGGGTGAGGCGATTGCCTATTACGTCGCCGAGCCCCTCGGTATTGGGGATATGTTCATTGGCGCCAAAGCCTCCGAACGGGACCGCGTCGCGACGCTCTTCGCGGCCGGCGCGTCGTCTCACCCTTCGTCGACGGACGGCTCGGCATCGTTGCCGCCGAAGACACGCGTCGCGGCCGTGCGCACGCGCGTCGAGGGGGTGCTCCTCCACGCGGGGCTGCGTGCCTTTGGAATCGACAAGACGGCGTGGAGCGGCGCGCTCTCGCCCCCCGGTATTCGCAAGCTCATCGCATCGCCGGCGATGCTCGACGTGGAAATCCCCGCGATGAACGGCGTCTTCAGCGCGCGCGGGCTCGCACGCATGTACGCGATGCTCGCCGAAGGGGGCTCCCTCGACGGCACACGCCTTCTCAGCACGGAGTCGGTCGACCGCGCGGGGAAGATTCGCGTTCACACGCGGGACGCGGTCCTCGGTTTCCGTATGAAGTGGCGCCTCGGCTACCACCTCGTCGGAACGCTTCGCGGCGCCATTCCCGGCGCCTTCGGGCACTTCGGCTTTGGCGGCTCGGGCGCCTTTGCCGACCCGCGCAACCACCTCGCCGTCGCAATGACGCTGAACCGCGTCGCAGGTACGCCGGTGGGCGATCTCCGCATGTTGCAGATTGCGGCGACCGCGGTCGACTGCGCGAACGCCGCACGCTAGCGGCACCACGCGGCCGCACGTCACGGGCCTTTCTCTCAGTTCATGCGGTCGATGGCGTGGCGCTCAAGCGCCTCGAACGGGACATGGCGCAGAACGGCCTCATGAGTAGCCGCCAAAAAAACCTGAGGCGCGGCCCCCGCTTCGAACGCTTCTTTCCAACGAAGCGCACATAGACACCAGCGATCCCCCGGCTTGAGGCCGGGAAAGCCGTGCTCGGGGCGCGGCGTCGAGAGATCGTTCCCGCTCTGCTTCGAGAACGCGAGAAACTCCGCCGTCATTTGCGCGCACACGACGTGGCGCCCCGTGTCTTCGGGCCCCGTCTCACAACAGCCCGTCCGGTAAAAACCGGTCTTCGGCTCGAGCGAACACGTTGCGAGATCGCCGCCGAGCACATTCTTTTTCGGGTCTTGCATGACGAAGCGGGCGGAGCCTACCACGTGACGACCGCCTGGCACCCGTGTTGCAATCTCATCGCGCGTGATGATGAAGCGCTACCTCGATACCGTTCGTGAGCTCGTCTCGTTCTTCGTATGGGCGCGAAACCCGCCGCGCGAATGGCGCCCGTTCAAAGGGTGACGCGCGGACACTCCGCGCCTTCAGGCCCCGTCGCGCCAGATCGACTTGGGTGTCGGCATGGCGGCGTCACGAAGTCGCGTTAACTCATTTGCAGACAGCCGAACGTCGGCCATCGCTCTACGAAACCAACTCGAAGGAGAGAAGCCCATGGTCAATGCAAGCCAGATCAAGCCCCATACGCCCGTTGTGTGCTCGAAGGACGGCCAGTTCGCCGTGGTCGATCACGTCGAGGGGACCGACCAGATCAAGCTCGCGAAAGACGATAAGGGGCAGCACCACTACATTCCGTTGAGCTGGGTCACCAAGGTGGACGACAAGGTCCACGTCGACCGCACCGGCGACCAGGCCATGAAGGACTGGTCGACGTCGCCGAAGGCGTCGTAAGCCAGCGCCTAAGCAAACGGCAGGCGCGACCTATCCCGCGCCTGCCGCGCCGTTCGGCAGCGTAGAAAACGCTCGTGCAGGGGGTGGAGCGCTCGGGAGGCCGGGCACGGCTGCCGTCACTCGGCCCCTGTGGTACCAGCGCCGCTCCCCCCGAGGAGCGCCGCGATGCCCAAAGACGTAGCCGTGACCGAAGACGACGTGGTGGTGCTCGATTACGCAGACTTGAGCGGCCACGCAGACCTCGGAGCCTCTATCGCAAAAGCCTTTGGCCCCGACGGCATCGGGCTCTTGGTGGTTCGCGGTGTGCCCCAGCTCGAAGAGCTACGCGAAGGCCTGCTGCCCCTCGGCTTCGAGTTTGCGGCGCTCCCCGACGAAGTGAAGGCGCGTTACGTGCACCCCGACAGCAACTACTCGTTCGGGTGGAGCCACGGCAAAGAGGTCCTCAAACCGGGCGTCTTCGATGAGTTCAAGGGGTCGTATTACGCGAATCCCCAGTACGACGTTCCGTGCGACGACCCTGCGAAAATCGCGGCCGCGCCCGAGGTTTGCCACCCCAACGTCTGGCCATCGGAAGCCGACTTTCCAAAGCTTCGCGGGGCCTTCATGGCCTTGGGGCAACGCATGGTCGACGTGGGGCTGCTCGTCGCCGAACAGTGCGATCGCTATGTCGCCACCGCCCTTGGTGCACCGTTGGATCCGGCGATGCGCCTCGCCAAGGTCATCGAGGAGTCGCGCGCATGCAAAGCGCGCCTGCTCTACTACTTCGCGATCAACGAAGACGCGACGCCACGCACCCGCGACTCGTGGTGCGGTTGGCACAGCGACCACGGATCGCTCACGGCCCTTTGCCCTGCGATGTACTTCGAAGCGCCCCCCGACGCCGCGCTTCCGACCAAGAGCGATATTCGTATTACGGACAAAGAGGCGGGCCTCTACATACGCGCCCGCAACGGCGTCGAGCGCAAAGTCACGATCCCGAAAGACTGCCTCGCCTTTCAGATAGGGGAGAGCAGCCAGGTGATGACGGGCGGCCTTTTGCGCGCGACACCCCACGCCGTACAGGCGCTCGCGCACCCGGCGAGCCGCCATGTGTCGCGCGCGAATTTCGCCGTGTTCATGCAGCCGGACAACGAGGTCGCCATGAGCGTCCCCGCCGGCGCCAAGCTCGAAGACGTGAGCATTGGCAAATACCGCCCGGGGATGACCTTCGGAGACTTCTCGAAGGCGACCTTCGCCGGCTACTACGCGACGTACACCTGACGGCGCGCAGTAGCCTTTAGGTGGTGCCTAAGGCTTCGCTTCCGCGGCCGTAGATTTCGCAGGCTTCGTGAGCGCCGCCTTGAGCCCAACGACCTCGTCGGCACCGGCCGGGACGGCGATGGTCGACCCCTTGAAGTCGTCGCCTACGGGCAGGTAGCTGCCGCCGACGCACTGCGCGAGGAACGCTTCTGTGGTGGCGTTGAAGGCGAGGCGGTTCTCGGGGCGCTGAAAGCCGTGCCCCTCGTCCGAAAAGAGAACGTAGGTGACCGGGATCTTCTTCGCCTGCATCGCCCTGACGATCTGATCCGACTCGGCCTGCTTCACGCGCGGATCGTTTGCCCCCTGCGCGATCAGCAGCGGGTGCTTGATGCGGTCGACGAAGGTGAGCGGCGACCGCTCGCTCAAGAACTTACGCCCCTCGGGCGTGCGGTGATCGCCGCCGATGCGCTTCACGAACGCTTCGAGCTCGGTCTGCCAATACGGCGGGATCGTCTCGAGAAGCGTCTGAAGGTTCGACGGGCCGACGACGTCGACGGCGCAGGCAAATGTGTCGGGCGTCATGGTCGCACCGACCAATGCCGAATAGCCGCCGTAGCTGCCGCCGAGAATGGCAACTTTGTCCTTGTCGGCAATCCCCTCTTTCACGGCCCACGCGACCGCGTCGAGGAGGTCCTGATGCATCTTGCCGCCCCACTCGCCGTTGCCTGCGTTGATGAAGCTCTTTCCAAAGCCGGTCGATCCGCGGAAGTTCACGCCGAGCACCGCGTAGCCGCGGCTCGCGAGCCACTGGTGCCCGGCATTGAAGCCCCACGTATCGCGCGCCCAGGGGCCGCCGTGCACGAAGAGAACGAGCGGCAGCGGTTTCGCGGGCTTGCCGTCGACGACCGGGTCGGCCGCCTTGGGGAGCGTGAGGTAGCTGACGAGGGAGAGGCCGTCGCGCGAGGGGATCACGCGCGACTGCATCGGCTGCAGCGGGACCCCCTCGAGGCTCTTCCGATTGACGAAGAGGAACGTCGCCTTCTTCGTCGCGCGGTCGTACCGATAGGTGCGGGCCGGGCCGTCGTCGAAGTCGTAGGTGACGATCCACCGCGTGTCGTCGAGGGTTCGCGAGGTGATGTGCATCTCCCCCTTCGCAACCGTCTTGAGGTACGCGAGGTCGGGCTCGATCGCCTTGTCGAGGGCCTTCCACGTCGCGCGGTCGTACGTGAACGAGACCGCCTGGAGCTTCCCCGTGACGGGGTGCGTGAGCACTTCGCCCATATCCGCGCGCGGATCTTCGGCGAGGAGCGTCGCTTTGCCGCTTGCGTAGTCGACGGCGAAGGCGGCCGACGTGTTCCGCCCCCGCGCGTCGGACATGTAGAACGTCTTCCCCGTCGCCTCGAACGACAGCGGAACGGTCGTCAGCTCGTCTTCGAGAGGCGCCGTGACGAAGGGGGTGAAAGGGGCATCTTTGCCCGCGCCGCGCTTGGAGATGACCTTGCTGCCGTCGGGGAGCTGCTTCTCGGCGAGGCGAACGGCGAAGTCGTCGTCGACGGTGAACCCGGCGTAGCCCTCGTTGTTCTGAAAGACGAGCGTGCGCTTCCCCGTTTTCAAATCGAGGCGATAGATGTCGTGCACGTGGGGGTCGCGATCGTTCAGCCCCACAGCGATTTCGCCCGGGTGCTTGGCATTCACGTTTTCGATGTGCGCCTGCGTCTTCTCGAACGGTGTCAGGTCGCGCGTCTCACCGGTTTTGGCGTCGACGGCGTAGATATGAAAATTCTCGTCGCCTTTCGCGTCTTGCTCGTACACGAAGTGGGCATTGTCGAACGCCCATTGGTAATTGCGAATCGGCCGCTCTTTCGAGTGGGTCATCGCCTTGGCGTTCTCGGGCGCGTCGACCGGAGCGACCCACACGTTGAGAACGCCGTCTTCTGCGGCGAGAAACGAGAGCCGCTTGCCGTCGGGGCTAAGCTTCACGCCGGCGCGATCGGGATTCCCCGAGAACGTCTGCCGCGGAAGAAGCGTGAGATCGGCGCGCGGCTCGGCGCGCCCAAGAGCCGCCGAAGCGTCGGCGGGCCCCGGTACCGTCGCCGGCGGCGGAATCGTGGCCGGCTCGACGAGGGGGCCACCGCATCCGGCGAGGGCGAGCGTGGCGAAAACGGTGACGAGGGGCGACGGCCAAGAGAACGAGCTCGAACGCATGGGCGCGAGGGTCGTCGCGACCGCGTACGCCTGTCAATGAAACGTCTCGTGCTTCGCCAACATCGCGACAATCTTCTCCACCCACCGCGCGCGCGTCTCGGCCTTCTTGGCCGTGTGAATACGAAATAGGACCGCGTAGCGATTGGCCGACTTGAGCGTTGCGAAAAACTCGCGAGCCCGCTTGTTCTTCGCGAGCGCGGCTTCGAGGTCGTCCGGAACGCCCATCGTCCGCGACCCCTCGTAGGCGGCGTCGAGGCGCCCATCGGCCTTCGCGCGCGTGAGCTCTTCGAGACCCGCGGGCTTCATTCGCCCCGCGGCGACGAGAGCGTCTGCCTTGGCGCGGTTGATCTTCGACCAGATGCTCTTCGGGCCGCGTCGCGTGAAGCGCTGAAGCCAGTGCGCGTCGTCGAAGGGGCGCTTCTGGCCGTCGATCCAGCCGAAGATGAGAGCCTCGTCGATCGCCTCTGCATAGGTGAGCGCGGCGATGCCGGGGCGCTTTTTCTGGAGCTTCAACCAGATGCCGGGCGACGTCCCGTGGTGAGCATCGAGCCAGGCGTGAAACGCACGCGCGTCGTCGAACGCGATAATCTCGCCGTCAGGCCGGGCGCTTTTGATTGCGCCTGTCGTCTTGCTCGTCTTGTTCGCCGCCATCGTCCACGACCCTACCGCGAGAGAGACGAACCGAGCTGTGCTCCTCGAAGTCGTGCTCGTCGTCGTCGACGCCCCGCTGCGACGCCGTCAGCGGGAACGGCCAACCGCTCGGACTGAAAAGGGGGCCTACGCTCGCCGGCGCGTCGTCGGCTTCTGCCTCGAACAGCTCGTGTTTGGGAAGAAGCGTCGGCCGACGCGCTTCCGAAAGGCGAGCGAGGCGCTCGCGCGCTTCATCAAAGGAAGGTGCAGATGCCACGGCCTCTTGAACCACAGGTGGGTGGGGCCCATTCCCGCATTTTTCTCGGTACCAATCGCGATCGACCCCCATGAAGAGAACTTAACCGGGAGGGGGCTTTCGAGGCTCATCGGAGACGCACCCCCATGGACCTTCAGCCCGGTGCGAGGGCGATCCAATCACCCCAGTTTCACCGCGGCGGATAATTTCAAATGGCCGCGGGCGTTACGCTTTTTGCCAATCGCCGCGGCGTACCCGCACGTCACGGTTCTTGCGAGAGGGGGCTTCGTGGCGAACGACGTCCAAAACTCGGGTCTCATCGATCTCTTCGCAACCCATCGTGCCGGGCAGGAGGCGATGCGTGCTCAAGCCGCGCGCGCTCTCGACATCCCAAGCTCGCCGCCGCCGGCTGTCGCGATCGATTCCGCACGGAGCGGAGCGTCACTCTTTGGTGCGCCGCCGAACCGCAAGGGGCTGCGTGCCCGATGGCTCGCGTTCGGAGCGGGGGCGCTCACGGTCGCCGCGCTCGCTGCCGTCGTCGTGCGCGCGGGCAATGGTCCGGTCCGCGCTTCCGCCGCCGCAAGTGCGCCGCCGGCGGTGGCGGTCGTCGCGGTGCCGCCGCCTGCTCCCACGCCGGCCCCCGAGCCCGTCGTCGCTTCGCCCGCCGCCGAGGCAAAGGCCATCGCGCCTAGCCCCAGCGCCTCCGCCGTAACGAAGCCTGCGAAGAAGCGCAAGGGCCACGGCAAAGCGTCGTCGTCAGGCCCGAAGCTGATGAAGGTCAACAGCAGCGGCGTCGTTTCCGACGCGCCCCGCGCGCACAAATAGCGCGCAGGGCCCGCCGCTCCCACGCACCTCTCACGGCTTGTCGAGCACCCGCTCGAGAGCCGCCGTGAGGAGCGCCGGCGTGTACGGCTTCGGCAGAAACTCGACCTCGTCCTGCATGACGCCGCGGCGAAGAACCACGTCGTCCGTATAGCCGCTCATGTAGAGGACTTTGATTTTTGGAAAGAGTCGCGAGACGACGTCGGCGAGCTCGCGCCCGTCCATGTTGGGCATGACGACGTCGGTCAGAAGAACGTCGATGCGGCCGTCGTAGGCTTCGATGACCTTGAGCGCCTCGACGCCGTCGCTCGCGGACATGACCTCGTAGCCGCGTGATTTCAGCACACGAACGGCGAGCCTTCGCACGGCCTCTTCGTCTTCGACCACGAGCAGCGTCTCGCGCCCACGACGCGCCGGAGCGGGCTCGGCTTTCACTACGGCCTCGACGCGGGACTTGGCCGCGGGAATGTAAATATCGAACGTGGTGCCCACTCCGGGCTCGCTGATTAAATCGATGTATCCGCCGCTCTGCGAGACGATGCCGTGCACGACTGCGAGGCCGAGTCCGCTCCCCTTTCCCGTGCCCTTTGTGGTGAAAAACGGCTGGAACGCGCGGGCTTTCACCTCGGGCGACATGCCGCCGCCCGTATCCGTGACGGTGAGCCGTACGTAGCGCCCCGGCTGAATCCCAGGGCCGCTGCCGGGCGTCGTCTCGCCGACATCGATGTTCGTCGTCGAGATACGGAGCGTGCCGCCGCCGGACATCGCATCGCGCGCATTCACCGAGAGGTTCATCAGCGCTTGGGCGAGCTGGTTCGCGTCGACGCTCGCCCTCTCGAGCAACGGGTCGAGGTTGGTCGTGAGAATCACGTCCTCGCCGATGAGCCTGCGGAGCATCTTCTCGGTGTCGCTGACGATCTGATTCAGATCGAGCACCTTGGGCTCGAGGACGGTTTTGCGACCAAAGGCCAAGAGCTGGCGTGTGAGCGCCTGGGCGTGCTCGCCGGCGTCACGAATCGCCTCGATCGACGGCACCGTGGGGTCGTCTTCCGGGAGGGCCGAGAGGAGCAGCTCGCTGTCGCCGAGAATGACCGTGAGCAGGTTGTTGAAGTCGTGGGCAATGCCGCCCGCGAGCTGGCCCACGGCTTCCATCTTTTGCGATTGGCGAAATTGGTCTTCGAGCTTCTTGCGATCGGTGATGTCGCGGACGACCCACGTGAAGTGGCGGGCGCCTTCGAGCCAGAAGTCGGTGACGAGGAGCTCTGCGGGGAAGGTCGTGCCGTCGGCCCGCGTCGCCGTGACGTCGCAGACGCTGCCGAGCGACGTCTCGGTGGCGGGGCTCGGGTCGGGCAGCGGCACGGGGCGACCGGACGACTGCGACGGCGGCGGAGGCTGCGCGGCGTCGAGGCGAAGCTTGTCCGCGTCGGCGATGAGCGTTCGGACGTTGATGCGCCGAAGCTCGGCGCCCGAATGGCCGAAGAAGCGCTCGGCGGCAGGATTGAACGACTCGATAGCGCCGTGGGCCGTCGTCGTGATGATGGCGTCGGGCACGCTCTGCAGCACGGAGCGGAGAAGCCCTTCGCTCTTACGGAGCTCGGTGAGGTCGTGAAGGACGACGAGGACCGACGGGTCGCCTTCGATCGCCATGGGCGTCGCCGCGAGGAGCACGCGGACGGCGCGACCGTCGACACGAAGAATCTCGGTCTCGGCCGGTGGCGGTGGGCGCCCCGTGCGGTTCATCTCGGCGACCCGCGAGCGAATCATCTCGTGCTTTTCGGGAGCGTGGAAATCGAATGTCGAGCGGCCGAGCAGCTCGGCGGGCAAGGCTGCACCAACCATGCGTGCGAACGCGGCGTTGCAGAAGGAGATCTTTCCGCGCAAGTGCACGTACACCGCGTTGGGCAGCACCTCGATGAGCCTTCGATACTGCTCTTCGTTCGCCTTCGAGGCCTGCTCGGCGAGCTTGCGATCGGTAATGTCGGTCCCCGTCACGGTGACGGCGATGACCGTGCTCTCCCGCATGACCGGGCCGATGCGCGTGAGGTAGATGGGGCGCTGCCCCGTGAGAGTGACTGGACATTCAACTTCGTATTCTTCTATTTGCCCATTGGCGAATACCTTCGCCACGGCGGCGCGCGCCTCGTCGATGCTCTCCGGCGGCAAGTAGTCGAACACGTTCGACCCGGTCACTTCCGCGACGGTGAGAAGCGGCAGCGCTCGGTTGATGAACAGAATTTTCCCCTCGGCATTCACCGAGAGGATCAGCTCTGGCACCGTATCGAGCACCGAGCGCAGCATCGCCGCCGACGCGCGCTCGTTGTCCTCGATCGCTTTGCGGAGCGTGATGTCCGTCAATACGCCTACCCAGAGCGTGGCGCCGTCGGGCTCGCGCGTAGGAATCGAATGACCTTCGACCCAGATGATTCCCTTGGTCGGGTGGTTGACTCGGTACTGTGCGCGCCAAGGCTCGAGCGTCTCCGACGAGAGCATCACAGCCGCCATCATCGCGGGGTGGTCGTCGGGGTGGCACCGGCTGAGGGCGGGCTCGGCGTCGATGGCGAGCACGTCGGCCGTGGCGCCGAAAATGTCGACGATGCGCGGGCTCGCATAGGGGAGCGTCGCCTTGCCATCGAGCGCAATTCGGAACGAATAGAGGACTCCCGGAGCCGTCGCGGCGAGCGTCGCGAGCCTATCGCGCTCGGTGCGCAACGACTCTTCTGCGAGCTTGCGGTCGGTGATGTCGCGCGAGATTCCGACGAGACCGATGATCTTGCCGACGGCGTCGCGCAGCGGCGTCTTCGTCG
>JANXMC010000410.1 GCA_025354825.1 Myxococcales bacterium | reverse complement strand
CGAGCAGCGTCGCGAGGGACTCGCCGTAGACGTGCTCCGTCGCCACCCAATAGGCGCCGCCCTCGTGGCCAAGCTCGATGACCGAGGCGACGTTCGCGTGGCCGACGCATGCCGCCGCGCGGGTCTCTTCGAGGAACGCATCGACGAACGCCGCGTCGGCGTTGCGCGCGGGACGTAGCGTCTTGAGCGCGACCCACCGCTCGAAGCCGTTGGGCCCTTCGACACGCGCGAGGTGCACCATGCAGGTGGAGCCGCCGCCAATTTCGCGAACGACGCGGTAACGGCCGAGAACGCGGGCGTCGCCCGAGAGGCTGCCGTCGCCGCTGTCGTCAGATGTGCGCTCCGACTCCAAAGCGTTGCCGGTATAGCTCTTTCTCACGCGGCGGCCACGAAAAGGCCGGGCGGCAACCGGAATTCGCTCGGAACCGGCGCTATGCTCGGAGGTGACCATGGGCTCCGCCCCGAGCGTGACGCTTTTGCCCTTCGAAGCCGGTGGCGTCGTTGCAGGGAAGTACCGCCTGCGGCGAAGGCTCGCGGCCGGCGGGGCAGGCGAGGTTTGGGTCGCGCGAAACGAGGCGACGCGGGCCAAAGTCGCGCTGAAAGTGCTCCGGCGCGGGACGACGGCGACCCTCGACGCCATCGAGCGGTTTCGCCAGGAGGCGCGCATCGGCGGCATGTTGAGCCACCGGAACATCGTCCGCGTGTTCGATCTCATCGAGCAAGAGGACGGCACCCTGGTGCTCGTGATGGAGCTGCTCGCGGGGGAGACGCTCGCGTCCTATCTAAAGCGCCGCGCGCCGCTTCGGCCGCGCGAGGCCGTGGGCATCTGCCTGCCGATCTTGGCCGCGCTGAGGCATGCCCACGAGCAGAAGATCCTCCACCGCGACATCTCGCCGCGGAACATCTTTCTCGTCGTCGAGCCCGACGGTCACGTCGTCGCGAAGCTCGTCGACTTCGGCCTCGCGAAGGCTCCCGCTTGGGAGTTCAAGACGGTCGAAGGTTCGGTCCTCGGAACGCCTTCGTACATGTCGCCGGAACAAATTCGCGCCGAGCCCGTGCTCGACGGGCGAACCGACGTTTATGGCGTCGCGGCGGTGCTCTACGAAATGCTTACGGCGTCGCCCCCGTTTCGCGGACCCAATCCGATGGCGACCCTCGTTGCGGCCCTCGAGGGGGACGGACCAGAGCCCCGCGCCATCGACGAGCGGCTCTGGCCTGTGGTCAAGGCAGGGCTCGCCCGCGCGCGCGCCGATAGGCCCGCCGACGCGCAGGAGTTCGCGGCGATGCTCACGCTGGCGGTCAGCGGCACCGACGCGGTCCTCGCCGCCGAGTTGAACCACACGAGCGCCGTCATGGTCGGCGACGAAATCCACGACGAGCTTTCGAGCCTCGACAACGCGGGCTCGGCCTCCGAATCGGGCGCGGTGGCCCGTGCGGGAGCACGGTCAGCGGTGGCGACGGCGTTCGGCAACGGGCTCGCGCAGTCGCTGCCGCGAGGGCGCGTCGCGGTGCCGGTCGCCGCCATCGTGGCCCTCGCCGTGGTCGCGGCGATCGCCATCGTGTCTCTCGCCACGGTCGCCGCGCGCAACGTCGCCGGCTCTCCTCCGCTCCAAGCGTCGCCAGCAGGCGCGTCGCCCACCGTGAACGCGTCGTCGGGCGCGCTCGCCGCGGGGCGCGGGGTCAACGCGGCTCCCGCGACCGAGGTCGCGCCCGGTCCCACGGCGCTCCCGTCGCCGGCGGCACCCTCGTCATCGTCGCCGCCGGCGTTCGTGCCCGCAGCGGCGCAAGCGGCAAAACCGCGTCCGGTGGCAACCACGCCCGGGTTCTGAGGCGCCGCCGTTTACCTGTGTTCTTTTCACGCAGCGCGTCCTCGGGCATTCTCTCCAGAGGAATGCCGCGACGCATGCCCCGCACGACTCGGTCTCCACGCATTGCCGAGTGGTGGCTCACCTGCGTGCTCGCCGCGACGGTCCTCGCGACGTCGGCGCCCGCAAGCGCGCAGACGGCCGACGAGCTCGCGCAGGCGCGGACGCTCTTCTCCGATGCGCTTCGCGACCAAGATCAGAAGCACTTCGATATCGCCCTCGAGAAGTTCCGCCGCGTCGCCGCCGTTCGCGACACGGCGCCGGTTCGGTACCGCATCGGCTCGTGCCTCGAAGGGCTCGGCAACCTCGCGCAGGCGACGGCTGCCTACCAGGCCGCGGTCGATGCCGGGCAGGCCGATCGCGCGCAGGACGACGTCGTGCGGGCCTCGCGTACGCGCATCGAGGCGCTCGCGCGGCGCGTTCCGCGGGTTTCGATTTCGCTCTCGGGGCGTCTGCCGGGCGATGCCGACGTACGCATCGACGATCGACGCGTTCCGCCCGAGGCGCTGAAAGAGACGATCCCGCTCGACCCTGGCGAGCACGTGATTACGGCCACGGCCAACGGCTCCAAGCCGTTTCGCACGGTGGTGTTCCTTGCCGAAGGCGGCGTCGCACCCGTCACGATTCCCCTCGACCCCGACCCGAACGCACCTCCCTTCGTGCCAACCGGGCGCGACACCCTCGAGTCGCCAGTGGCAACCGTAATTCGTCCGAGCGACGCGGCGTCGACGAGCGCGCCCACGAAGGGCGGCTCCGGTCAGCGGACGGCGGGAGTCGTCGTCGTCGCGGGGGGCGGCGCGCTCGTCGTTTCAGGCGTCGTCGTCTACATCCTGCGCGCGAGCGCCGTCGCTACGCTCGACGATGCGTGCCCAGGCGGAATGTGCCCAGCAGCGAGGCGCGATGAGCTCGACGCGACACGCTCGCGAGCCCTCGTTTACGGCCCTGTCGCCGCCGGACTAGGAATTGCCGGGGTGGCAGCCCTCGGTGTCGGGAGCTACCTTTTGCTGACGGCGCCCACGAACGATACGAGCACGACGCGCTCTCATGCGCGCATCGTTCCGGTCGTGGGCGGCAACGTCGCGGGCCTCGAGATCAGCGGAGCGTTCTAAATGATGAAGCACGTCGTAAACGCCGGGACGCTCCTCACGCTCCTCGCGGCGTGCGCGTGCGGCTCCGTGCCTTACCTCACCTACGTTGGCGACGATGCCGGCGGGGTCACGAACCCTTCGTCCGACCCGCCCGATGCGACGACCGCCGTGGCCGATGCGGGGACGACGGCGCCGCCCGACACGGGGTCGAGCATCACGCCGCCCGACGCGGGCGCGCCCATCGGCGACGCAGGCTCCACGAAGGACGCGGGCTGTGGCGGCGGGCCTATCCCCGCCGGCTATGTCTGCTGCTCCGACATTGTCTGCAAGAGCGACTCGTGCAGCAGCGACACGTGCCGTCAGTGCCCGACGACGTGCCCGTTGCCCATGGTCTGCTGCGAGCAGCGGCGTGGAGGCTTCGGCGGCGAGGTCCGCTGCTCTCCCTACACCGACTGCAAGTAGCGCGACGCGCTCAGCCGACGCGCTCGACGCGCGTCAGGCCGTGGCGATCGTATTGCACAGGTGGTCGGTGAACTGGTCCGTCGTCGCCGTGCCGCCGAGGTCGCCGGTCCGGGCACTGCCGTCGGCGTAGACGTGCGTGAGGGCTTTCTCGATTTTGCTCCCCGCAGCGTGCTCGCCGAGGTGGTGGAGCATCATCACGGCGCTCTGAATCAGCGCCGTCGGGTTTGCGAGACCGAGCCCCGCGATGTCCGGCGCCGTGCCGTGCACCGCCTCGAAGACCGCTTCGTTGAGGCCGATGTTCGCGCCCGGCACGATGCCGAGACCGCCGACGAGACCGGCGCCGAGGTCGCTCAGGATGTCGCCGTAGAGGTTCTCCGTGCAGATTACATCGAGCTTGTTGGCGTTCCTCACCATTTGCATCGCGCACGCGTCGACGATGACCTCTTGCGGCTCGATACGCGGATGGCGCACGGCCGCGCGGCGAAAGCATTCGAGCATGAGGCCGTCGGACAGCTTCATGATGTTCGCCTTGTGAACAACAGTCACGCGCTTGCGACCCATGCGCTCGGCATAGGCAAATGCGTATTCCGAAATGCGTGAGCACGCCTTTTCGGTAATCAGCTTTATCGACTGCGCGATGCCCGGCATGATCATCAACTCGAGACCCGCGTAAAGGTCTTCGGTGTTCTCGCGAACGATGACGATGTCCGTCCCCTCGAAGCGCGGCTCGACGTTTGCGAGGCTCCGAATGGGGCGCACGTTCGCGTAGAGATCCAGCTCTTGCCGCAGCGTGACGTTCACCGAGCGGAACCCCTTTCCGATGGGCGTTCCGATGGGCCCTTTGAGCGCCACTTTGTTGCGTCGCACAGACTCGAGAACCTCGGGTGGGAGCGTGGTGCCGCGCGCTTCGGCGACCGTGGCGCCCGCGTTCTGCACCTCCCACTCGATTCGAACGTTCGCCGCGTCGAGGACGCGTTTCGTAGCCTCGGCCACTTCGGGCCCGATGCCGTCACCGGGAATCAGCGTGATCGTGTGGGTCATGAGATTCCTCGCCTATAGTGTCGACCATCCCGCGCCGCCACATCCCCCCGTGTATCACGACGAGCCACTCCGACGAACATCGCCGTGACAGGCGAGAGCGCGCGTCGTCACCCACGCATTCTCTCGGACGAGCACCGCGTCATGACTGAGCCTCGAACGCGAAACATCGTCGCAAACGATCTCCCTCATCATGCGCTCGAGTGGGTGCCCGACGAGGTCGCGGCGGGCGTGCTCGCGCGAGCCGCGCAACCCACCGTTGCCGTGTTGGTGCACGGCTTCATGGACGCCGCAGGCACGTGGGACTTGGTCGCACCCGCCCTCGTCGCCGCAGGCCTTCGCGTGATCGCGCCCGATATGCGCGGCTTCGGCGCGGGCCCGCGCGCGCCTGCGGGGAGCTACTATTACTTCTCCGACTACATCGCCGACCTCGCCGACATCGTCGACGGGCTCGAGCTCGACGCGCCGTTCTATCTCGTGGGCCACTCGATGGGCGGCTCCGTTGCGACGTACTTCGCCGGTGCGTTTCCGGGGCGTGTCGCGAAGCTCGCGCTGCTCGAAGGGGTCGGCCCGCCCGACAATCCCATCGAGGTCGCGCCCGATCGCATGCGGCGGTGGATCGACGACGTCGAAGCCGTTCGCGAGAAGCGCGCGACGGCGAAGACGTCGTTCCCCGCGGAAGACGCG
>JANXMC010000850.1 GCA_025354825.1 Myxococcales bacterium | reverse complement strand
TCGACGTGGGGCGGTTCATCCCGACAGCCCTCGTACGCGACGCCGCGATTCGAAAATTGGGGGAGTTGATGGCGCGCGTCCGAACAGTATCGACGGAGCTGTACGCGGCCAACGCGGCCAACGCGGCCAACGCGGCCAACGCGGCCAACGCGGCCAACGCGGCCAACGCGGCCAACGCGAGTGGAGCGTCGTCGTGAGGCGCACGCATCTCGCGCTCTGCGTGGCCGCCGTGAGCGCCATCGCGGCGGCCGTCGCGTGCGGCGGCAGCACGCCGCGCACGGAGGGGGAGTTCCCGGTCGACGTGCCTATTGGAGGCAGCACCGGCACGACCGGGGGCGGAAGCACGACGGGAGGCGCGGGCACGGGCGCAGACGCGGGTACGCCGGGCGATCTCGGGGGGACGGGCGTCGTAGGAAACGACGGCTGCCTCGACGAGTCGCGCCTCGTCTACGTCGTCTCGTCCGAAAATGATCTCTACAGCTTCGAACCGGCGAAGTTGCGCTTTACACGCATCGGGACGCTTCAATGCCAATCCGGCGGCGCACTCCCCAACTCGATGGCGGTCGACCGTACGGGCACCGCCTGGGTGAACTACGACGACGGGCGCATTTTCAAGGTGAGCACCCGTGACGCGTCGTGCGTCGCAACGGACTTCGCCGTGAACCAGCACGACTTCGGAAAGCGATTCGGAATGGGCTTCTCGGCTGACGCGAAGGGGAGCACCGCCGAAACGCTCTTCGTCTCGAACCTCGCGGGGCTGGGCCTCGCGAAGGTTGATACGACAACCCTCGAGCTTGTCCCCGTTGGCCAATACAGCGGCGACCTCGCCCCCACCGGCGGCGAGCTCACCGGCACCGGCGACGCGCGGCTCTTCGGGTTTTTCCAAACGAGCCCCGCCACGCTCGCCGAAATCACGAAGACAACCGCCGCGACCCCTGAGGCAAAGCCGCTCCCCAGCGTAGAAACAGGCACCGCGTGGGCCTTCTCCTTTTGGGGCGGCGACTTCTGGTTTTACACCGCCGACACCTCACTCGACGCCGGCGACACCTCACGGGTCACGCGCCTCAAAGCCGCTACCGACAATTCACTGAGCGTCGTCCTCGAGAACATCGGCTTCCGCATCGTGGGCGCCGGCGTCTCCACGTGCGCCCCCGTCACCCCACCGTCATGACCCCTCCGCGAATATGATGACGTCTCGAGAAAACCGATCAGAGCCCAGAGAAAGAAAGGTGGGAAGGTGGGAAGGGAAGAGGAAGTTTGAGAATTGAGCTCTGCGCTCACAAACTTGCTGAATGCCGAGTCGCTCGGACGCAAGGCGCACAATACAAAATCACCCCTTCCTCTCGACTTCCCACCTTCCCACCGTTCTTTCTCTGCGCTCTCCCGAGGTAGTGGGTAATTGGGTTAGGAGACGACGAGGATGCAGCGGGCTGCGGCGAGCAGCTCCACGGCGTGGAGAGCGTCGCCGGCGGTGACTTCGCCTGTGAGCTCGAGGCCGAAGACGACGTCGCGGAGTGACCGGGGCTCCCGGAGCTCGGCCAAGACGCGGCGGACGGACGACGGGCGGGCGACGTCGTCGAGGACGGCGGGCGGGCTGCTCACCAGGGCGATCACGTGGTCGAGGCGCGTGCGGTACTCCTCGAGCGTCGCCGCGTCGGTGCGGGCGGTGGACATGCCTAATAGAGCGAGGCGGGGGACGTCGACGTCGAGGGGGAGCTCGACGTCTTTTGCGTGGATGCCTCGGTAGAACGAGAGGGTGCCGGCCTTCCACGCGAAGACCGATGCGACGCGATCGCTCGCCTGTTCGCGCAGGGCGTGGAGTGTGTCGACGGCGCTCATGATCTCGAGGCCGATGAGCGCGTCGCCAATGCGGCCGTTGTAGGCGGGGAGGGCGATGAGCGCGCGCTGGAGATTCTCTTTTGAGAGAAGGCCTCGGCGTAAGAGCCATTGGCCGAAGAGCTCGCGGATGTTGCTGGAGATCGCGTGGTGGAGGCGTCCGTCGACGAAGTAGATCTCTTTGCGCTCGGCGGGTTCGCCATCGGGGCGCGACGCGACGAGCATTCCCGTGGCGTGTTCGCGGAGAATGCGAAGAAGCGTTCCGACCATGGCCGAAGACGTGAGGGCGCTTCGGAAGTCGGACGGGGCGAGCCCGTCCCCCTCGCGGGCGATGCTGGGGCGCGCGGGGAGGAAGCGCGCGAGCTCGCGAATCTGTGCGGCGCGAACGGGCTTTCTTCCGCCGAATCGGACGCGATCGTCGTGGGTGACCTCGCCCGTCATGAGCGCTTCGACGAGGCGCGAGAACGACCACGGGCCGAGCCGCGTCCCTTCGGTCGTCTCGACGAACGACGGCGGCGAGGCGGCGACCTTTTGCGTCGTCTCGTCGTCGTCGCGGCCGATACGAACCGTCCGTGTGTCTTCGCTGTCGTCGCGATTGCGTGAGGTTGCGGGGCCGTCGTCGTCGTCGGGCGGGTGGGGGAGCTCGCGGAAATCGAGCTCGAGACGCGATTGCATTTCACGGCGTGCGCCAGGGAGCATTCCCGACTTCACCGCGCGCATGGTGGCGGCGCTGTCGCGAATGACGATCGGCGCTTTGTTCTCGCGGGGCGAAATGTACGCTCGCCCGACGAGGCGCACGACTTCCGCGCGGGCGCGGGCGAGGTCGCCCGCGAAGGGGCGCAGGGCGAGGCTGAAGCTCATCGCGCTCTGAAACCGGTCAGCCGGATCGCGCGACAGCCCTTTCAAGAGGACGGCGAAGAGCTCTTTTGGCATATCGCTCTTGGCTTCGTGGAGCGCCTCGAGCTTGCACTCTTGAATGGCAAGTAAGATCGCGAGGTGGCCGTTCCCCGCGAAGAGCCGTTTGCCCATGATGAGCTCGGCCAACACCGTGGCGGTGCTGAAGAGATCGGCCCTGTGATCGAACGGCTGTGCGGCGATCTGCTCGGGCGAGAGGTAAGCGAATTTCCCCTTAGGGAGAGCGCCTTCCGCGTCTTCGATCGTGGCGCGTCCGGTCGAGCGCGCGATGCCGAAATCGCCGAGCTTCACCCGGCCGTCTTTCGACAAATAGATGTTCGACGGCGTCACGTCGCGGTGGATGATCCCGAGGAGTTGGCCGCGCTCGTCCGTTGCGCCGTGGACGCTTGCGAGGGCGCTCAGAACATCGCGTGCGATGTACACGCAGACTTCGATGGGTAGACGTTCGTGTGCTTCGCTCGTTCGCGCGAGCAGGCGGTGGCAATCGACGCCGTCGACGAACTCCATCGCGAGGTACGGCTCGCCGTCGTCGGCTTTGCCGGAGCCAAAGACGGTGACGACGTTGTCGTGCTTCACGACGGCGTGCAGCGCGGCCTCGCGGTCGAACATCATGCGGGCGGAAGGGTCTTCGGCGACGTTGCGGCGAAGGCGCTTCACCACGACGAGACGCCCCTTGGCCAAGGGGTGTTCGTCGCGCGCGAGATACACCTCCGCCATCCCGCCGGTGGCGAGCCGAGACTCTAGGCGGAACTGGCCGCAGAGCGGTTTCTTGTCGAGGCTGCTCAAGGACGCGATGGATGAAGGAGAGCAGAAAAAGGGGTGATTGCGAAACCCCGCGCCACCTCGAAATTCCGCGCGAGGGCACACCTTGTCGGCATCGCTTGCGCGCGCATTACGAAGTTGGATGAAGGGACCTTCACCCGGCAGAAGGTGCGCCGCGTCACGCCATTTACGCACCACCGACATGCGGCGTGCCGTATCGTGCGACCTCAACCACGTACAAGGAGTGACACCATGGACTCATTCGTGAAGATGCTCGACAAGGCCTATGAGACGAAGACCGCCAAAGAGCTCGTGACGGCGCCCGTCGACGCGCTCGCCGGCGTTTCGAAAGGGGACGCGGAGTTTCTCTTCAAGGCCTTCGGAATCAAGACGATTGGCGATCTCGCGGAGAACAAATACTTCGTGGCAGCGCGCCAAATTGCCGATATCGCAAATCGGTAATCGCGCATTGGAATGACGGGCGGCGCGGTCTCGCGATTTGGGGCTCGCGCCGTCGCTCTCACCGAACCTCGCGCGTCTCCTCGATGGCCGACAAGAGGTCTCCCAAGTTTCGTCCTCGTGCCTTGATTCCGCTCGCGCCCACGAGGGGACGCATCGCGTTCGCGATGCTTAGCCTGTAGCTCTCACTCTTCGTCGTCGTCGTCGTCGCCTTTGCGACGCGCGCCAAGAACCTCACAGCCATCACATTCTCTTCGTAAGGCTTTCGGCGCGTACGAAACACACCCACGGCGTTCGGCTCCTCGGTGCTGCCGAAGAAGCCGCCGTGCTCGCGGTCCTCCAAGTCGCGCAGGATGAAATCGGCAATGCGCACCGCCTGGGCGAGAGTCTCGGCGTCTTTCGTCGCGTCGTAGATGCGCATAAGCCCGAAGCCGTAGGCTGCGTTGTCGGACAAATGGAGCGCCGCGGGCTCGCTCGTGACGGCGTCGTGGCTCACGCCACCGCGCGCGCTCGCGTGGGTTGTCGCCACGCGCTTCGCGGCTCGGCGCGCGGTTGCGAGGGCCGTCGCGTCGCCCGTCGTCTCATAGAAGGTGACATAGGCCGCCATCGCGAGGCCGTTCTCTTTTGCGTATTCGTGGGTGTCGACGCGGGGCGCGCCCAGGGCTCGACGTTCGCCGTCGCCCAGCGCGTAGAACGCGTGACCCGTCATGTACGGTCTTGCGCGGTCGTGGGCATTCAGATCGGCATCTTGCGTCGCGTAAAAGCCGCCCTCGGGGCTCGTCATGAACGTGTCGACATACCGTCTTAAGAGCTGCGCGTCGTTCAGGTAGCGCGGCTCTTTCGAGACCGAAAATGCCATCGCATAGTTCTCGAGGGCGCCCGCCTGAAACGTCATCAGTTTTTCGAAGTGCGCGTGCTCCCAATCGCCGTTGGTCGAATACTGGTAGATCCCACCCCAGACCGGGTCGATGATCTTCCGCTGCTGATCGAGCGTGAAGAGAGCCTGATCGCGACGCTTCGTATCCCCCGCTGCCGCACGAGTGAGGGACCACGCGTTGTTCGCTGCGACGGGCGCCTTTTGGCGCCGGCCCCATCCACCGTTCTGATCGTCGAAGTACTCGTCGAGCTCCGCGGTGGTGAACTCGGTCACGAACGCGAGGGCGTCTTCGGTTACGGGGAGCGCCCGCGCGGGCGTTGCGATGTCCCCCTTGGCTGCGCTGGTGTCGTGGGGCTCGCGCGCCGCGACCGTGGCGATGGTTCGCAGGATCTCTACGAAGTCGTCGGGCGCGATGTAGCCGCGGTATTTGCCAATCTCTTCGGCATTCGGCGAGAAAATCACGGTCGCAGGCCAGCCGTATTCGGCATACCGCTGCTCGAGGTCGGGGCGCGAATCGACATCGATCTTCACGGCGATGAACGACTTTGCCAGAAGCTCCTGCACCCGCGGATCGTGGTAGGTCGTCGCCTCCATCACATGGCACCAGTGGCACCACTCGGCGGCCCCATCCATCACGACGAATTTGTGCTCCGCCTTCGCGCGGGCAAACGTGGCAGGCGAAAAATCGGCCCACGCGAGGTCGGCTTTCGGTGCGCCGCTCGGCTCGGTCTCGAGCGAAAGCGGGCACGCCTCCAGAGGTCCGAGTGCGCTCGCCGGCGCGGCCGCGCCCTTCGCGCCTGCTCCCGGCGCGCACCCTGCCGCACCAAGGAGGAACAGAGTCGCAGCCGTGAGCGACGAGCGCGTCGAGGTGATTCGCATGGGGTCGAGGGAGCTACGCGCCACCCTCGACGTTGGTTCCGCGTCTCTACTTGATGTCGCCTTGCGTCGCGCAGCCGAAGAGAACGTCGATCTTCGAGCGTCGGTCAGCCACTACCGCGTCACAGGCCGCGGGGCAGAGAATCACGCGCGCCGGATTGTGCACGTCGTCGTAGTGCCACCCGGCGGAACCGAGATCACAAATGCTGTCGTACGTGAGCGCGTGCCCCGCGCCGTCGCCGGTCGTGTGAATCACGTTCACGTTCATGTAGTTGATGACCTCACCGCCCTTCGGAGCGGGGATGCCGTACTCACACGACAGCGCGGCGCGGGTCACCGAATCCATCGCATCCACGAGGGCGCTCGCGGTCGTTGCGGGATCCGCGTCCGAGACGAGCAGCGCCTGGGTGGTGCCGCCCCGTTTTGCGATGAAATTCAGGCTGCTCAGATTTTGACCAATACCGATGACGTGCGTCGAAATGTGATTGGCGACACTCTGGGCCTCGGCGCCCGCTTTCGGCACATCGCTGTCGCAGCCGTCGGGGTTGCCGTCCGTCACGAAAATCACGGCGACTTTGCCGTCTTGGCCGTGCTCTGCGTACACCTTCTCGGCATAGGCGATGGCGCCGTGAAGCGCAGGAACCGTGGGCGTTCGGCCATCGGGCGACGTCGCATCGAGGGCAGCCGCGAACGTCTGCCCGTCGGGGAGAGGGCGCATTTCGACGGCGGCTTGGGAGTAGTCCGAGAGGCACATTACGTCTTCGCCGCCGAGCGGGAAGAACTGCAGCGACGCATTCATGCCGAGGGTGCGCGCGTCGGCGAAGAACGCTTTCATGCTCGACGTCACGGTCTGCCATTTTGCGTTATTTGCCATACTGCCGGAGCGATCGAACATGTAAACGAGGTACGCAGGGCGGGGCACCGCGGCCGCCGCCGAGGTCGCACAGGCCGTGTCGAACCCTACGATTTGCAACCCGCCATCGTCGAACGATCCGACCGCCGCGCCGCTGTCGGGCGCGCCAGCATCGGCCTCGCTCGGCGCCACGAAGGACGAGGGCGCTTCGCCGTTGCTGGTTCCGCAGGCGGCGCTCGCCGTGGCAAAGACGCACGCGAGCGTGGCGAGGGTGACGGTCTTTCGAATCGCGGTGGTACGCACGGTTGCCTCCAGGCAGGGCAAGAGAGTCGAAGATGCGCATAGCAACCGCCGTTCCGCGCGCGTGCGCGCCGAAAGTGAGGCGATTCCCTGGCCCGCCGCGCCCTGCCCATCGCACCACCGGATCGCCGCCGCACCGGACGGGTGGTACACGGCGTCGATGCCGTTCTCGGATGCGTACCGCCCCGCCCCGCGCTGGCTCGATCTCGGAAATGACCTCGCGGACCCCGTCGCGCCCGCCACATTTCCGAGCCACGTTCTCCGATTTCGCAACGATCGCGCCGCCGCGCGCGTCGGCCTCGAGCGGCTTACTCCCGAAGAGTGGGAAAGCCACTTTGCGCAATTCGCGCCGCTCCCCGAGAACCTCGCGGCGCCGCTCGCGCTTCGGTACCACGGGCATCAGTTCGGCTCGTACAATCCCGATTTGGGAGACGGCCGCGGCTTTCTCTTTGCCCAATTGAAAGAGCGCGAGGGCGCCGGTCGCAAGGCGCGCCTCCTCGACCTCGGCACGAAGGGGAGCGGGCGTACGCCGTGGTCGCGCTCGGGCGATGGGCGCCTCACCCTCAAAGGCGGCGTGCGCGAGGCGCTCGCGACCGAGCAGCTCGAGGCGCTCGGTGTCGTGACGTCGAAGACCTTCAGCCTTTTCGAGACGGGCGAAGAGCTGCTGCGAGGTGACGAGCCTTCGCCCACGCGGTCGTCCGTGATGGTTCGATTGAGCCATTCCCACGTGCGCTTTGGGATGTTTCAGCGGCTCGCCTATTTGCGTGAGCACGATGAGATGCGGCGCCTACTTGCCTATTCGGTGAAGCACTACTTTCCCGAGCTCGCAGACGAGCCCAACGCCACGCTCCCCCATGCGTTTCTCCTCGCCGTCACGGCGCGCGCGGCCCCCCTCGCGGCGAGCTACATGGTCGCGGGCTTCGTCCACGGCGTGCTCAATACCGACAACATGAACATCACTGGTGAGAGCTTCGACTACGGCCCGTGGCGGTTCTTGCCGCAGTGCGATCCGAGCTTCACGGCCGCCTATTTCGACCACTCTGGCTTCTACGCCTACGGGCGCCAACCTGGGGCGATTCTCTGGAATCTCGGCCGGCTGCGCGACGCGCTTCGGCTGCTCGAGGTCGCATCGTCCCCCTTTCCCGAAGGGGCGATGGAAAAGGCGTACGAGGCCGCCTTCAGTGCGGGCCTGCAACAGGGGACTACGGCGCGCCTGGGCGTCGTGTCGCGGGGGCCGCTTCTCGACGAAGCGCTGGCCGATACCTGCTTCGGCTTTTTGGCAGACAGCTCGGTCGGCTTCGCGCAGCTGTTCTTCGATTGGTATGGCGGCGTGGCGCGCCCAACCCGGGCCTTCGACGGCGTGGCGAAAGCGCAGTACCGCGGCGAGGCATTCGACGCATTTGCCCAATGCCTCGAGGGGTATGCCCCCGCTCGCGCAGACGCGCTCGACGACCCCTACTTTGCGCGCAAGACCCCGTGCGACATGCTGATCGAAGAGGTCGAGGCCATTTGGGCGCCCATCGATCAGCGCGACGACTGGTCGCTGTTCGAAGCCAAAATCGAGGAAATTCGAGCGTTTGGTCGCGCGGTGCGCGAGCCCGCAACCTACTAATTCTGGGAGGTAGGCGAGGGGGCGCGGGGGAGATCGCGATCCGCCCCCGCGTCACAGCTTGCCACGGTGCAGCGTGACTCGTTCATGGGCGGGCCATCGGCCGCGATGAGCGTGAAGATCAGAACCACCGGCGCGCCGGCGAGCAAGACGACGATTCCGCCGACGAGGCGCATGACGCCGATTCCGCCACGGGCGCGGGCCGCACGCAGAATGGGTGGCGAGCTCGGTCGGGCGCTGTCGGTGGAGCGCGGCGCATTGGAGTCGGACCTTCCCATGATTCGCCCACGTTTATCACGCCCACGAGCGTATGCCGTGAAGGTGCTAAGCTTCACGTTGGAAGTGGGGTGGTCCATGCCGTCCGACAACTCGTCACGGATGTCGTTCATTCCGGGGTTCGGGTCGCTTTTCGAGAATGCGCGACGCCTCGTCCGCGTCGCCGCAATTCCGCTGGGAATTGCACTTGGAATAGCTGCGAGCGCGGCGGCTTGCCAGCCGGTTCGGGCCGCGCCCCACGGCTCCACGGCGCCTGATCTCGTTGCGGGGGGGCGTGCGCGCGGGATTGCGATGGACAACCCCCTCGAGCTCGACGCCGACATGGAGCGCGATATCGAAAATGCGATTGGCCGCCGCGATGAGCCGCGCGAGCGCCTGCACAAGCTCGTTCGGTATTTGAACAATCGAGGATTGGGGTTCAAGCAGCTTCAAGGGGTTTCGCTGCCGGTGCGCCGTGCTTTTCACGAGCGTCGGGGCGACTGCATGACCTACGCCATGCTGTTCGTCGCGCTCTCGCGCCACATCGGCCTCGAGACCTACTTCGTACACGCCAGCGACGTTCGCGCCTTTTACGAAAAAGAGAACGCCCTCTACGCGTCGTCCCATATCGCCGTGGGCTACGGCGAAGACCCGGGCTACATCGTCGTCGACTTTTACCGCGAGTTCAACGACTGGAATCTCGCCCAGTACCGCCGTATCGACGACGCCTCCGCCATTTCGCTCTACTTCAACAACGTCGCGGTTTACGCGATGAACGACGGCCATCCAAAGGACGCGGAAAGGCTCCTCTCCTATCTGGTCGAAGCGCGCCCAAACCTCGCTGAGCTGCAGAACAACCTCGTCGTGGTCGACTTGCGATTGAAGCGCTTTCATGAAGCGCTCGACGTCGTTGCGCGCGGGATCGAGAGGTTTCCTACGTACAAGCCTCTCTATACAAACGGAATACAGGCCGCCAACGGCGTGGGCGATACCGAGCTTGCGCGCGCCTACGAAACCAAGGGGCAGGAGATCGTCGCAAGCGACCCGCTCTTCGTCTTCGCGCGGGGGCTCCAACTTTATGAGCGCGAGGAGTACACCCTCGCGGCGCAGCAGTTCGAGCGGGCGCTCGAGGGGCGCCAAGACAGCGTGGTCATCGTGGCGTGGCTCGTGCGGGCGCACCTGTCGGCGGGCCACCACGAGGCGGGGCAGCTCGCCTTCGCACGGGCGCTCAA
>JANXMC010000050.1 GCA_025354825.1 Myxococcales bacterium | reverse complement strand
CGCCTGCCCCGCGGGCACGGTGATCATCTCGAAGGCCGAAATGAGCGCGCGCAGCCCCTCGTGCTCGAGGGCGCTGAAGAGCGGCAGCGGCGCAATCATCGGAGCTTCGGACTCCGCCTCGGCGCGCTCGTACTGCTGCTTCGCCTCGTGGATGATCTGCGTCGCTTTCGACAGCAGTGCCGGCCCCATGAGAAACGAGCTGAGAGGGTGGAACTCGCTCAGCTGCGGCAGCGGTGGCGGCGGAACCGCGTCGGCCGTGAGGCGCGGTGAATCGCGGCAGAAGGCTGCGGCGATCTCGTCGAGGTAGTCGTCGACGTCGACGCCGAGCTCGCGCAGATCGCCCACGGCGGCGACGGCGAGAGGCAGGTTGCCTGCATCGACGGCGCGGCGCAGGCCGAGCGCGAACCCTTCGATCGCAGCCTCGGTGCGGCCGAGGGTCGAAAGCAGACGACACGTGAGAATCAGGGCACTCGACGTCGCGGCTTCCTGCTCGACGGCGGCCGCGCTCCAGCGCAGCGCCGCTTCGCTCTCGCCTGCCAGAAGCAGCGACAGCGATCGATCGAGAGGAGAGTCGGACGTAAGGCTACCCGGCAGATCGGGCGGGCTTGCACGCATGACCTCGCCAGTAAACCACGTTTCGCCTCCCGATAGCGCGAAGCCTTTTTTCCGTAGCGCGTCAGTCGTCCGTGTCGGCGCCGTCTGCGGGCTCGGCGCGCACCTCGGGCGGCACCTCGACCTTCGTCGCTTTCACGACGCGCGCTTCGGCTACGCGCGACGGCGGCGGCGAAGACGCGTGGGACGTCGTCGAGAACGTCGCGCTCGTCCCCGCGCGCTCGTCGCGGTCGCGGTGCTCACCTCGAAACATGCGCTCGCGCTCCATGAACGCGCTCATCGCCTGCGCCGTCGCCGTTACGAGGGGCACCAACTTCGGGTAGTCCATCCGCGTCGGACCGATGATTCCGATGGTGCCGGCAGGCCGCCCGTTGTCGATGTACGTCGCGCCGACGATGGAGAGCTGCCCGCCGCCGAGCTCTCCCGCTTCGCTGCCGACGACGACCGACACGCCCTTCGCGGCCATGGTTTCGTCGAGAAGGCGAACGAGGTGCTCGCGTGCATCGAGCGCCGACACCACCTGCTTCATCCCGTCGATGTCCGAAAACTCCGGTTTCCCAAAGAGCTTCGACTGACCCTCGATGACGAGGTCGCTCGGCGAATCGGCGGCGCCGTGCACGGCCGCTTCGCCGAGCTCGAACGCCTTTCGCCGAAACTCGTCGTGCTGCACGCGCTCGGTCGCGAGACGGCGCGCGAAGAGCTCGCGGAGATCGCCGAGGCTTCGCCCTTCGATGACGTCGTCGAGCAGATTGTGAATCTTCGTGAGGTCGATGTCCGTCAGCTGCGCGCGAAAAAAGCGGTTTTGCACGCCGCCGTTCGACATCACGAGCACCGCGAGAACCTCGCCCGGAGCCGTGGGAATGAAGCGGAGATGCTTCAGCGTCAGCGTCTCGGCCCGCGGCGTCATCACGACGGCGGCGGTGCCGGTGAGGTCGCTCAAGATTTGCCCCGTCAGGCGCATCACGTTCTGACCGGGCTCGAACTTTTCGAAGCGCGATCGAATGCGCGCGTGGTCTTCGGCCGAGACCTGCTGCACTTCCATCAGCGCGTCGATGAAGAGGCGAAACGCGCGATCCGTCGGCACGCGACCCGCGCTCGTGTGGGGCTGCACGAGGTAGCCGAGCTCTTCGAGGTCGCTCAGCGTGTTGCGAATGCTCGCGGGGGAAAGGTCCAACCCCGCCTTCTTCGACAGCGTGCGCGAGCCGACGGGCTCGCCCGTCGACACGTACTCCACCACGGCGTGATACAGAATCTGACGCGCGCGTTGGCTTAGCTCCGCCATCGTTTCGTACGTAGATCTACCCCCGATTGGCTCTCGCGTCAGGTCTGCGTTGGCCGAACGGCCCCACGAAGACGGCTGAGGGTCTCCTCGAAGTCCTTCGGCCAGGCGCGCTTCCACTCCACGGGCTCGTGCGTCGACGGGTGCACGAAGCCGAGCTCCGCGGCGTGGAGCATCAACCGCGGCGCGGGAATTTCAGGCCCGATGTAGCCGCGGCTGTAGACGCGCTCGCCGATGAGGGGGTGGCCGACCTCGCTCAAGTGGATGCGAATCTGGTGGGTGCGGCCTGTTTCGAGACGACACGAAACGAGCGTCGCGCCCTCGAGGTGCTCGACGACGTCGACGTGCGTGATCGCGAGCTGCCCCTGCCCCTGCTCGCCCTTTCGCTTGCCGCGCATTCGCTCGAGGGAGCCGCGCAGACCGTCGCCGCGGTTCTCGATGATGTGCGTTCGGAACGTCTGCGGCGCGGCCTTCCCGTGTACGAGGGCGAAGTAGCGACGGTGCGTCGTGTGGGCGCGAAACTGCGCCGTGAGCCCCTGTTTCGCCTGCAGCGTGCGCGTGAACACAACGAGGCCGGACGTCTCCTTGTCGATGCGATGGACGACGCCGAGCGACGCGCGCCCGCCCGCTCGCGTGGAGAGCTTCTGGGTCCGCTCGAGGAAATCGCGCACGAGCGCGTCGAGCGTAGTGGCCGCGTCGTCGTGAACTTTGACGGGCGCTTTGCCCGCACCTGGGAGCGACGCGTCGTAGGGCACGGTGCTGATTCCCGACGGCTTGTCGACGACGACGACATGGGCGTCGAGGTGCACGACGGCACTACGCGGAAGCTCGCCGCCAGGGCGCGGCTTGGGGGCGTGCATGGAAAGCTCGAGCTTCTGACCCGCCCTCACGCGGCGCGTTGCATCGAGGAGCACGCTGCCGTCGACGGTCACTTTTCCCGTCGAAATCCAGGCGCGCGCCCGGTTCCAGCTCACTTCGAACAGCGTTCGCGTCACGGCGTCGAAGAGCAGACCCCCAAGCTCTTTGGGGACTTCGCGTACACCGCCTACACTCTCGGCGGGGGCCTCGGCGGAGAGATCTCGAGGCGATTTTTTTGGATCGCGAAGCGTGCTCATGAGACGCCTCTACACCTTATCGTCATAGGTCGCTTGACACTGTCTGACCGTCTTCTTCACAATCGGGCAGATTTACCGTCTTCGTAGGGTCGCGACGCGTTCGAAGTTTTGGCACGACCCTGTGCCGCGCGCGCACGTAGGCAGGCACAACCGACCTTCATGGGGCACTCACGAAAGTGCCCGGGTTCCAGGAGAACAGCACGTGTCCAAGACTCTGCTCGCCGTCGATGACAGCGCCACGATGCGGAAGGTTTTCGAGATCACCTTCGGCGGAGACGACTTCAGCGTCGTCACCGCGGAGAACCGCGCAGGGGCCCTCGCGAAGCTGAGCGAGAACCCGAGCGTCGTTCTCATCGACACGTCGTTGGAAGGGGACGACCCGTATGCGCTCTGCGCAGACATTCGAAAGAAGTCGGCGACGGCCGTGATCCTGCTCCTTTCGAGCAAATTCAGCCCCTACGACGCGGGCAAAGGGAAAGACGCGGGGGCCGATGACAACATCGACAAGCCCTTCGATACCCAGGCCGCGCTCGACAAGGTTCGCAAGGCTCTTCTCGCGAAAGAAGGCGGCGCGTCGCCCAACGCTACGGCCCACGCTGCCGCGCCCGTCGCAGCCCCCGCCGTTCAGCCTACGGAGACCTCTCCGTCCATGGCGTCCCCCTACGTTGCGCCGAAGCCGGCGGAGTCGTCCGCCAAGCCCGTTGCGGCTGCAGCCGCTCCGAAGGCGGCGCCCGCACCGGCCGCGAAGGCTGCGCCGGCCGCGCCCGTCGCCGCTGCCGTGAACGGTCAAATGGCCGGCAAGCTGAGCGACCTCGGCCTGTCGCAGTCGCAGATCGACGCGGTGCTCGCGCTCTCGCGCGACGTCGTCGAACGCGTTGTGTGGGAAGTCGTTCCGGCCCTCGCCGAGGCGCTCATCAAAGAAGAGATCGCGCGCTTGATGAAGTAACGCGCGGCTCGGATTTCCGAGCCTCGCGCGCGCACGCAGGCGCAGAAAAAAGCTGATTGTCGTGCTAGGGGTCTCGCCATGAGCGAGGCCCCTGCCGCATCTGCCACGTCGACGCTGCCCGATCTGAACAAGGCCTACGACCCGCGCGAGGTCGAAGAGCGTTGGTACTCGTTCTGGGAGACGCACGACGTCTTCAAGGCGAGCACCGCAGAGGGCGACAAGCGCCCCGTCTACGTCATCCCGATGCCCCCGCCCAACGTGACGGGGTCGCTCCACATGGGGCACGCCCTCGGATGCACGATCCAAGACGCGCTCATTCGCTGGCACCGGATGCGGGGGTTCAACACCCTTTGGCAGCCGGGAATCGATCACGCTGGCATCGCGACGCAGACCGTCGTCGAGCGGCAGCTCGCGCGCGAAGGCCAGACGCGCCAAGAGATCGGCCGCGAAGCGTTCGAGCAGCGCATCTGGAAGTGGAAGGGCGAGAGCGGCGGTCGCATCGCCGAGCAGCAGCGCGTCCTGGGCACGTCGCCCGACTGGGAGCGCTCGAAGTTCACGATGGACGCGGACATGAACCTCGCCGTCCGCGAAGCGTTCGTTCGCCTCTACGAGCAAGGGCTGATGTACCGCGCGACGCGGCTCATTAATTGGGATCCGCAGCAGCAGACGTCGCTGTCGGATCTCGAGGTCGATCACGACGAGCAGAGCGGCGAGCTCTACGAGTTCGCGTACAAAATCGACGGCGGCGACGGGACCGAGGAGATCGTCGTCGCGACCACGCGCCCCGAGACGATGCTCGGCGACACGGCGGTGGCCGTTCACCCGGACGATCCGCGCTACACGCATCTCCACGGCAAGATGCTCGTGCACCCCTTCGTCGACCGCAAAGTGCCGGTGATCACCGACGCGATCTTGGTCGACATGAAGTTCGGTACCGGCG
The DNA here is from genome assembly GCA_025354825.1 of Myxococcales bacterium. GTDB lineage: Bacteria > Myxococcota_A > Polyangia > Polyangiales > Polyangiaceae > JANXMC01. Next base: position 8,428 of record JANXMC010000050.1, on the reverse strand, counting down.
CCGTGAAGGTGACGCCCGCCCACGACTTCAACGACTTCGCGACGGGCAAGCGGAACAAGCTCGAGGAGATCAACATCCTCAACTTGGACGGCACGCTGAACGAAAACGGCGGACCCTTCTCCGGACTTGACCGAGCTCGAGCTCGAACGGCGGTGAAGAAGGCGCTCGATGAGAAAGGGCTCGCGCGCGGCACGAAGCCGCACAAGCTGACGATCCCCAAGAGCCAGCGCACCGGCGCCGTCGTCGAGCCGATGCTGTCGACGCAGTGGTTCTTGAAGATGGGCGACATGGCGAAGAGCGCCCTCGACGCCGTGAAGAGCGGCGAAACGGTGATCCTCCCCGCCGAGTGGCAGAAGACGTACGACCACTTCCTCGACAACATTCAGGACTGGTGCGTCTCGCGGCAGCTCTGGTGGGGTCATCAGATCCCCGCGTGGCACGGACCCAACGGCGAGATAGTCGTCGCGCGTGAACGCCCCGCGGAGTGCGGCGACGGCTGGACCCAAGACCCCGACGTGCTCGACACGTGGTTCTCGAGCGCGCTCTGGCCGTTCACGACGATGGGCTGGCCCGCGGAGACGCCGTCGCTCGCCAAGTTCTACCCCGCGAGCGATCTCGAGACGGGCTACGACATTCTGTTTTTCTGGGTCGCCCGAATGATGATGTTCGGCATCCACTTCATGGGGAAGGCGCCGTTCCGACGCGTGCTTCTTCACGGAATGGTGGTCGACGAGACCGGCGACAAGATGAGCAAGGTGAAGGGGAACGTCATCGACCCCTTGGATCTCATCTACGGCGCGACGTTCGAGGAGATGATCAAGAAGACGATGCCCGGCGCCCCCGAGGGCGAGGCGCTCACGAAGTTCAAAAAAGCGTACCCGTCCGCCGCCACCATGGGGACCGGCTTTCCGGCGTTCGGCGCCGACGCCGTGCGCTTCACGCTTTCGACGTACCCGCCGAGCAACAAGCGCATCGCCCTCGCGCCGAAGCGGGTCGAGGGGTACCGCCGGTTCTTGAACAAAATTTGGAACGCGACGCGCTTCTCGCTCGAGCATGTTGGCGCGTTCGCGACGAAGGCCGAAGACGGCGTGCCGTCGCCGTCGTGGATCTGGAACCGATGGATTCTGTCTCGCCTAGGGCATGCGCTCGTGAAGGCCCACGAAGGGTTCGACGCGTACCGCATCGACGAGGCGGCGACGGAGCTTTACCGCTTCTTCTGGACCGACCTCTGCGACTGGTACTTGGAGCTCACCAAGACCGTGTTCGCCCACGAGACGGGCCCCTACGCGGCGGCGAAAGCCGAGACGCAGGCGACCCTTGCGTACGTCCTCGAGGCGTCGCTCCGTGCGCTCCACCCGCTCGTTCCGTACGTCACCGAGGAGCTTTGGCAGCGCGTGCCGAAGCCTGCGTCGCGGCCGGTCACGATCGCTCTGAGCCCCTACCCGGTGCCCGGCGCCGATGGGCGCATCGACGACGTCATCGAGCGCGAGGTCGACTGCTTGCAGCAAGCGATCTCCGCCGCCCGCACGATTCGCAGCGAATACGAAGTGCATCCGAGCCTGCAGATCCCGGTGACCTTTCGCGCCGAGTCCCAAGAGGTTCGCGAGCTTCTCGTTCGCAACGAGTTCGCCATTCGCGAGCTGGTCGACGTCGCGGGCGATCTCAACGTGACGGCAAGCGACGGCGCCGCGCCGCCGGCGTGCGTTGCGCAGATTGTGTCGACGCAGCTCGGCGTCATCGAGGTGCTCGTCGGCCTAAAGGGGCTCGTCACCCGCGAGAAGGAGCTCGCGCGGATTGAGCGTGAGCTGAAGAAGATCGACAAGGAAGTCGCCACCCTCGACAAGAAGCTCTCGTCGAAGGGGTTCGTCGACCGCGCTCCGAAAGAGGTCGTCGAGGAGGCGCAGCAGCAGCGCGCCGGAATGGTCGACGCGCGCGCGCGGCTCGAGGCGTCGCGAAAGCTCGCCGACGAGCTGTGAGCGCGCCGTAAGCGCGCAGTAGTAGTCGACACGCAAAGTTGGTAAGCCGACCCCGACCTGCGCACCCACGCCTTCCCTACCCTGGGGCCTAGCACCTTACACGCATGAGCGACCTCAAGACCGACGAAACGCCGGGCAAGCTGCCACCGTCCGATGCCACGGACGCGAGCAAGAACGGCCTCCTGCCGGCCTTGCTCGAAGGCGACGCCCTCCCCCCGAACGTCGCCGAGGCGCCCGCGGCCACCGAAGGCGACGCCGAAGAGCAACGCGCGGAGGCGACGGCCGAAGAGCGCGGCGTACGTGCGCCCGCCGCGCCTGCCGCGACGAACGCAAACGCGGCAGCGTCGGACGAGGTGCCCCTGCTCCTGAAGGGGAACCCGCCGCGATGGCTTCGCGGCGGCGTAACGGCGGGCATCGGCGCGTTCTTCGCGTTCCTGCTGATGGCGCACAACGGACAGCTCCGCGCGGGCGTGCCGCTCGGCCTGTTCTTCGTCCTCGTGACGACGTGGGGCATTCTCGATGTCGTCGGCTCCTTCGACGACGCCGACGAGCACGTCGCGCGGCGAGGTACGCTTGCGACGATCCTCCCGCCCCTCGGCGCGGTGGTCGCCACGTTCGGAGTCTTCGCGGGCGCCCTCGCGGGTGCGGCCACCGGCGTCGGGCATAACAACGTTTGGGGCGTCGTCGTGACGCTCGCATTCTTGGCGTTCGTCGCGAGCATCTACGAGCTCGGCGTTCGCCTCGGGCCGTGGGCGCTCGACGAAGCGGGCGTGGAGCGCAAAGTCTGGGAGCGCGAAGGCTTCTGGGTCGTCGCAGCCGCCGCAGGCCTTTACTTTCCGTTCATGGGGAGCTTCTCGCTGTGGGACCCTTGGGAGACCCACTACGGCGAGGTCGCTCGCGAAGTGCTCGCCCGCGACGACTGGATTTCGCTCTGGTGGGCGCAAGACGGCTGGTTCTGGTCGAAGCCGATTCTGAACTTCTGGATTCAGGCGCTCGCGATGGCGAGCCTCGGCGTTCATTACCAGGCCGACATGATGCTGCAGGGCGCCGGCGCCATCGCGCGGCCCGAGTGGGTCGTTCGCGCGCCCAACGTGCTGCTGACGATCGTCGGTATGTACCTGCTCTACAAAGGCGTCGCGAAGGTCTTCGGCCGCCGGGCCGGTCTCTTGGGCGGGCTCGTGCTCGCGACGATGCCCGACTGGTTTTTCCTCGCGCACCAGACGATGACGGACATGCCCTGCGTCGCGCCGCTGACGGCGACCATGGGACTGCTGCTTTTAGGTCTCCACGTCGACGAAAACGAGCGCGTGAAGGCCTACGAGATCACCATCGGCAAGGCTGTTTTCCGACTCACGGGCTACCATCTCGCGTTCGGCGTGATCTTGCTCTGCGCGATTCCGCAGGTGCTCTACCTCTACTCGCGAAACCTCGAGCTCATCGTCGGCGGCCCGGGGCAGCACGGCTTTCGCCTGCACTGGGACGAGTTTAAGAGCGGCTCACCGGGCAACTGCAACCTCCCCGGCAACGAGGGGTGCGTCGCGCAAGTCCCCACGTCGCTCCCTAAGTCGCTCGGCGCGACGGGCGAAGGCGCCGTCTACTTCCTTCACCGGGCCTTCGGAAGCTTCGAGCCGGCCCTGCAAGCCGCGCTCTGGACGCTGACGCTGGTCACGCTGCTTTACACGAACTGGGGCGAGCGACGCACGCGCAGGCTCTACTACCTCGCGGCGTGGTTCTTCGCGGCGATCGCGACCATGGGCAAAGGCCCCATGGGCATCGCGCTCCCGATGATCTGCTCGTTCATGTACATCGTGACGAAGAAGCGCTGGTCCGAGCTCTTGAAGCTCGAGATCGTGAGCGGTCTCCTCATCATCCTCGCCGTCGCGCTCCCTTGGTACGTCGCGATGTACGTCCGCCACGGCGCGCCCTTCACCGACCGGCTGATCTTCCACGACATGTTCAACCGCGCGTTCAACCACGTTCACGACACGAACGAGGGGGACGACACGAGCTTCCGTTTCTACATTTGGCAGCTCGGCTACGCGCTCTTCCCGTGGACGGCGCTCGCGCCTCTCGGGCTCTCGTACTGGCTCCGTCGATCGGATTCGGCGGACAGGGGGAAGGGGGACGTCTCCGTCTTCCTCGTCATGTGGTTCGTCTTCGCATTCGCCCTTTTCAGCTTCATGGGGACGAAGTTCCACCACTACATTTTCCCCGCGATCCCGCCCGTCGCGATGCTCATCGGAATCGTGCTCGACGAGATGCTCGGCAAGGGTCGCCTCGCCGACGCGCGCAAGCTTCCGCTCTACGCCGTCGGAATGACGGCAGGCATCGCGCTCGTCGTCGGCGGCGTATCGCAGCTGTGGCCCGGCACGCTCTCAGGCTTGCGCGACAAGGTCGAAGTCCCCACGAGCACGACCATCGGCATCGGCGTCGCCGTCACGGCGCTCGGCGTCGCGATCGCCATCGCGGTCGCGCGGCTCTTGAGCACGCCCGTCGCGATGAGCGCCGAGGTCGAGACGAAGGCCGCCGTCGCGCCGTCGGCCTACCGCGGCGATCTCCCCGTCACGACGATGGCGAGCCCGGAGCGCTCGCTCCACGAAGGCGTGATGCTCGGCGGGGCCGCCGTGAGCGGCGCGCTGCTCCTCGCGCTGGTCGGTCGCGATCTCATCGTGAAACCCGAAGGCGCCGACCAGCCGGGCGCGATTCGCCTGCTGCAGCTCTTCACGTACAACTACCGCCGCGCCTGGCCCGACTCCCTCGACTTCACGGCGATCCTCACGGCGTTCTCCGCCGTCGCGTGCGCGCTCCTCGCTCTCGTCGCCGTGCGGAGCCTCCGCCGGCACGCGGTCGCGGCGTTTGTCGCGCTCTCGTTCGTCTGGGCCGTCTGGGGGCTCGACGTCTACATGGTGAAGACCGCGCCTCACTGGGGTCAGCGCGAGGTGATGGAGGGGTATTACAAGACGCGCGCGAGCTCGGACGAGCTTCTCGTCGCCTATCAAATGAACTGGAAGGGCGAGAACTTCTACACGAGCAACCACATCCCCGCGTTCGTCTCCACGGGCGGAACGTTCACGGCGTGGCTGAAGAAGAAGAAGGAAGACGGCGCGAAGGTGATGTTCTTCGTCACGGAGCACAGCCGCCTCGGCGGCCTCAAGTCCGAAGTCGGCGCGCGCTCGTATACGGAAGTCACCGACAAGGTAACGAACAACAAGTTCGTCCTCGTTCGCGCCGAGCTCTGAACACGCCGGCGCGCTCGCGCGTCGTCGTAGCCCCCCCCGATTCCCGACTGGCCTTTGCCGCCGCACGGCGCGAACCTTTGGGGATCGGAGGCGCGCTCATGAGATCGAGACGACGGACCCCTGCCCCTTCACGAACCCCATTCTGCCTCCTCGCTTCAGTCGCGACGACCCTCGGCCTGCTCGGGGGCTGCGTCGACGAATCGACAACGCCGTTCATCCCCTTGCCCGATGGCGGTACGAACGACGCGGGCGCCGACGCCACCACGGATGCTCGCGCCGCGACAGACGCAGGCCCGCCTGCGGACGCGGCGAGCGATGCGTACCAAGGGCCGACGGGGCGCATCGAGGGGACGGTGCTCGACTTCGCGACCCTCGAGATCGGCGTGCTTGCAGGCGCGACGATCGCGACAACGGTCGGCACCACCACCGTGACGACGACGAGCGACGAGGACGGCCGCTTCGCCCTCGAGAACGTCCCCGCCGGCGTCGCGCTCGTTCGGATCACGCAGGCGACGAACACCGCTCTGGAAAGCGGCGCGTTCTCGAGCGAAGAGCTCCCGGTCGTCGTTCGCGCGGACGCGACGTCGCAGCTCTTTCCCCGGCTTCATCGCGGCTGCCAGATTGTTTCCGATCTCGTCGAGGGGTCGGAAGACAAGCTCTACCTCGAGGGGATCTGCGGCGATCGCCCCGACAGCTTCCTCTCGATCGCGTACCCCGCCGACGCGTTCGTTGCGGACGACGGGTCCACCTTCACGGGCAAGCTGCGGACGGAGGTCGTTCCGATTGCGTTCCCGAGCTCGGGACAACGAGGCGTGACGCCCACCTCCGCGACCGATCTCTCGTGGTCGGTAGGCCTTCCCGGCACCAGCGTCGGCCTCACGAAGGCTGGCTCCCCGGTCGGCATCGAGGGGCTCGGAGGGGTCGAGATCCGCTTCGTGAACGAAAGCTCGGGCGCGGCCGTCGCCCTCGCTGCGGGCAAAAAGGTGACGCTCGAAATCGAACGTTACCGCGAAGCGAACGAGGGCGAGACGTGGAGCGCATGGCACTTCGACACCGCGCGCGGCATCTGGGTTGACACGACAACCGGCACCCTCGGCGAAGCGGTCGCGGCCGGGAGCGACCAGATCTTCAGCGTGGTCACCGTCGACATCGACAGCGCCGGCTGGTGGCTCGCGGCGAAGCCCGTCGCCGCCACGACGTGCCTACGCGGCGCCGTGAAGGCGCCCGACGGCACGGTGGTCGCGGGTGCGGACATTCGTGCTCTCGGCCTCTTCGATCTGGTGGCGTCGAACGCCGTCGCCGACAAAACGGGCGCGTTCTGCGTCGACGTGAAAGCGAGCCCCGTGGCCGGTGGCGACGCCGGCGACGTGACGCCGACCGTCGAGCTTCGAGGCCTCTCCTCAGCCGCTGCCGGGGTGCGATTCGCGGGCGCGTTGCAAGCGGCTGCCGGCAGCACCGCGGCCTCGTGCAGCGTCGATGCGACCGCCTGCCGAGACGTCGGCGTCGTCACGCTCACGCCGGCAACGCTCGCCTGCGTCCGCAGCACGGTGAAAATGCGCGTGCCCGACGACGCGGGCGAGGCGACCGAGACGCCGCTCCTCGAAACGCTGCCGGTTCACGCGCAGGTTGGCGAGCTCCTCACGGGCCCGCAGGTCCGGGTCGGGATGACCGGCAGCGCGTACGTAGGCACGCTGAAGCCCGCCACCGGCGGCGCGTTCTGCATGCCGCTCCCGCCGGCGAGCTCGTACGTCGTGGGGGGGAAAACGTCGCCGCACTGCGACGCGGCGCTGTTCTTCACCGGGTCGTTCTCCATCGAAGGGGTCAACGCCTTGTCGACAGCAGGGCCTGGCGTTGGCGGCGCGTGCAGCGCCGCTGCCGGCGACCAGGACGGCGGCTGCGCGACGGTGCCAACGGTCATCGTCGGCTGCAGCGATTGAGCGATCCGCTCGACGGGCTGGCGCCGCGCGTCAACTGCCCCTAAACTGAATCACCATTCATTCTTCAACACCCTCGGTGAGGGCCGGCATTTGGGCCGGACCTGGTAGTCGCAGGGCGCTCGAGGAGGACGACCGTGTCGAAATCGAACCAAGGCATCAACCGTTACAAGGCCGATCTTCGTGAGCTGAACTTCCTCCTCTTCGAGCAGTTCAAGCTCGGCGAGCTTCTCGGGCCGGGCCCGTTCGAAGCTTGGGGTGAGGAAGAAGTTCGGACCTCGCTCACCGAGTGCTACCGCTTCGTTCGCGAAGTCACAGGCCCGCTCAATGCGAGCGCCGACCAAGAAGGTTGCCGCATCGAAGACGGCCGCGTGAAGACGCCGAAGGGCTTCAAAGAAGCCTGGGCGAAGCTCTACGAAGCGGGCTGGAAGAGCATCTCGGTCGACCCCGAATGGGGAGGCGCCGGCGCTCCGCAGACGCTGCAGATCTTGGTCGAAGAGTTCATGAGCGGCGCGAACACCGCGTTCACCATGTACTCGGGCCTCACCTACGGCGCGGCCGAGGTCATCGAGATCTTCGGCACGAAAGACCAGCAGCACACGTACTGCGCGAACATGTTCGGCGGCAAATGGGGCGGCACGATGTGCCTCACCGAGCCGCAGGCCGGCAGCGACGTCGGCGCGAGCCGCACCACCGCGACGAAGAACGCCGACGGCAGCTACACGATTCGCGGCACCAAGATTTTCATCTCGGGCGGCGACCACGATCTTGCGGACAACATCGTCCACTTGGTCCTCGCGCGCGTCGAAGGCGCACCGGCCGGAACGAAGGGGCTCACGCTCTTCATCGTCCCGCGCATCCGCCCCACGGAAACGGGCGAGCTCGGCGAGTTCAACGACGTCAACGTCGGGAACATCGAGCACAAGATGGGTATCAACGGCTCCGCCACGTGCGTGCTCAACTTTGGCGAAGGCGGCAAATGCATCGGCTGGCCCGTGGGCGGTGACGCCAAGGTCAACCAGGGCATGCCGCAGATGTTCAAGATGATGAACGGCGCGCGCATCGCGGTCGGCGTCCAGGGCATCAGCGTCGCGTCGAGCGCGTTCTTGAACGCCCTCGATTACGCCAAAGAGCGCAAGCAGGGCGCGTCGATCACCAACTGGAAAGACGCCACGGCGCCCCGAGTCACGATTCTCGAGCACGCCGACGTCCGCCGGATGCTCCTCGACATGAAGGCGCGCGTCGAAGGCATTCGCGCGCTTGCGATCAAGCTCACGCG
>JANXMC010000798.1 GCA_025354825.1 Myxococcales bacterium | reverse complement strand
TCCGGTAACTTCCTCGTCGCCGCAGAGAGCCGCGTGCGATCGGGTGGCGTGCTCACGGAGGGTGGCAGCGATGCCCACTGAATCCCGGCGCCCCGGCGTCATCGGCTGGATCATCGCGGGTAGCGCTCGCAATCCGCTGATCACGATCCTGCTCGTCGGTGGCCTCGCGGTCTGGGGCTGGCTCTCGCTGCGGCGTGCGCCGCTCGACGCGATCCCGGACCTGTCCGACGCGCAGGTGATCATCTTCACGGAGTGGATGGGCCAGAGCCCGGACCTCGTCGAAGATCAGGTCACGTACCCGATTTCGGCGGCGCTCATCTCCGCACCGAAGGTGCAGGCGGTGCGCGGGCAGTCGATGTTCGGGATGTCGTTCGTGAACGTGATCTTCGAGGACGGGACCGACATCTACTGGGCCCGCAGCCGCGTCCTCGAATACATGAGCCGCGTCCGCGGGAAGCTCCCCCAGGGGCTCACGCCGACGCTTGGACCCGACGCAACAGGCGTCGGGTGGGTGTTCGAGTACGCGCTCGTCGACAAGACCGGCAAGCACGATCTCCAGCAGCTTCGCTCGCTCCAGGACTGGAACGTTCGCTACGCGCTCGCGAGCGTCCCCGGCGTCGCCGAAGTCGCGAGCGTAGGCGGCTTCGTGAAGCAGTACCAAGTGAACGTGGACCCCAACAAGCTCCTCGGGTTCGGCGTCGGGATGGACGACGTGATGCAGGCCGTGCGCGCGTCGAACCAGGAGGTCGGCGGTCGGGTCCTCGAGATCGCCGGACACGAACATGTCATTCGTGGCCGCGGCTATGTGAAGTCGCCCGACGACATCGGGAGCTCGCCCATCAAGGTCGTCGACGGAACGCCCGTACGGGTGCGCGACGTCGCGCAGGTGAGCATCGGCCCCGACATCCGTCGCGGCCTCAGCGAGCTGAACGGCGAAGGCGAGGCTCCCGGCGGCATCGTGATCATGCGCTATGGCGAGAACGCGCTCACGGTCATCGACGCCGTGAAAGAGCGGCTGAAAGAGATCCGGCCGAGCCTCCCCGAGGGCGTGGAGGTGGTCACGACGTACGACCGCTCGACGCTCATCGAGGAGGCTGTCCACACGCTGAAGCACACGCTGATCGAAGAGATGATCGTCGTGAGCATCGTGATCTTCGTGTTCTTGATGCACGTGCGCAGCGCGCTCATCCCCATCTTGACCTTGCCCCTCGGCGTGGTTCTCGCGTTCATCCCGATGGACGCGCAGCACCTGACCGCGAACATCATGTCGCTCGGTGGGATCGCGGTGGCCGTCGGCGCCATGGTCGACGCCTCGATCATCATTATCGAGAACATTCACAAGAAGCTCAGTGAATGGGAGACCGCGGGCGAGCCAGAGCCACGGCGTGACGTCATCATCCGCGCGATGCAGGAGGTCGGACCGTCGATCTTCTTCTCGCTTCTCGTGATCGCGGTGTCGTTCCTACCGGTGTTCACGCTCGAGTCGACCGAAGGGCGCCTCTTCAAACCGCTCGCGTTCACGAAGACCTATTCGATTGGATTCGCCTCCATCTTGGCGGTCACACTGACGCCCGCTCTCGCCGTGCTGCTCATTCGCGGGAGAGCGCACGACGAGCATAGGAATCCCATCAACCGTTGGCTCACGGCCGCGTACACGCCCGTCGTGCGCTTCGTCGTCGACCACCGCGGCAAGGTCATCGTCGCGGCGCTCCTCGCGATGGTACTCACAGTGCCGGCGCTCTTCCGGCTCGGCAACGAGTTCATGCCGCCACTCAACGAAGGCGTTCTGCTCTACATGCCCACCGCGCCGCCGGGGATGTCCGAGAACGAGTCGTCCGTCCTGCTCCAGGCGATGGACCGCGAGCTCAAAAAGTTCCCCGAGGTCGTCAGCGTGTTCGGAAAGGAAGGGCGCGCGGAATCGCCGACCGACCCGGCGCCGCTCGGCATGGCCGAAGTCACGGTCGTCCTCAAACCGCGGGCGGAATGGCGGAACGGCGTGACATGGGACGGTCTGCTCAAGGAGATGGACGAGAAGCTTCATTTCCCCGGCATGCCCAACGTGTGGTGGATGCCGATTCAGACGCGCACCGAGATGCTCGCCACGGGCATCCGCAGTCCGCTGGGCATCGAGGTGTTCGGGGACAACCTCGAGAGCATCGAGAAGGCGGCGATTGCGATCGAGCATGCGGTCGCCGCGATCCCTGGGACCCGGAGCGCGTTTGCGGACCGGTCGACGGGAGGTTTCTACATCGACTTCGAGGTGAAGCGCGACGAAGCCGCGCGCCACGGGCTGACGGTGCAAGACGTGAACATGGTGGTCTCGAACGCCATTGGCGGGGAGAACATCGCGGAGGCCATCGAGGGGCGCGAGCGCTACCCAATCAACGTCCGGTACGCGCGCGAGTTTCGCGACGACCCGGAGCTGCTCGGCCGCATCCTCATTGCGACTCCGACGGGCGCGCAGATTCCGATCTCCCAGATCACGAACATCAAGACCGTGCTCGGGCCTCCTATGATCCGCAGCGAGGGCGGGAAGCTCGTCGGCTTCGTCTTCGTCGACACGGACCGACCGATTGCCGACTACGTCGCCGACGCCAAGCAGGCGGTAGCTCGCGACGTTCTTCTCCCCGCGGGAACGCGCGTCGCGTGGGTGGGGCAATTCAAGTACTTCGAGCGCGCGAAGGAGCGTTTGAAGTGGGTCATCCCCCTCACCCTCGGCATCGTGATGGTGCTTCTCTACTTCAATACCAAGTCGATCACCGAGACGGCGATCGTCATGCTCGCCGTGCCCTTCTCGCTCGTAGGCGCCGTTTGGCTGCTCTTCTTGCTCCACTACAACATGAGCGTCGCGGTGTGGGTCGGCATCATCGCGTTGGCGGGGCTCGACGCAGAGACGGGCGTCGTCATGCTGCTCTACCTGACGCTCGCCTACGACCACTGGTCACGGGAAGGGCGGCTTCAAACGCGCGACGATCTACGTGAGGTCATCGTCGAGGGCGCCGCGAAGCGCTTGCGACCAAAGCTCATGACGGTGGCGACGATGATCATCGGACTGGTGCCCGTGCTCTGGAGTACGGGGACGGGCGCCGACGTTATGAAGCGCATTGTCGCGCCAATGGTCGGCGGCCTCGTGACGTCGTTCTTGCTCGAGCTCACGGTTTACCCGGCCATCTTCGCGATTTGGAAAGGCCGAGGCTTGGCGCGGCGGACGGAACCGCCCTCGTGAAGCGTCGAGTGACGACGCACCATCGCGCCGAGCAACGTCGCGTCGACGAAGGGCGGCTCGGAGTTCGGCAGCGGCTTTGGGGTGGTCGCTCCATTGTGCCCCATGCTCGGTGGTGGGGTTCGTCTCGCTCCGAGAATGGCACGCGTCGTTTGCGCGGCCGCGCAAGCGTTGCGTCCACCGACCCCGTCGCGCGCCCGAGCGATCGCTCGGGCACTCGTGATCCGCCGCAGCACGCTGTCGTTCTCGCGTCCTTTCGCGGAGCCGCGGCATACGAAGTGCGTTCCCTGCCTCCCAGCTAGACAAGCTCGGGCGCTGCAATTTGGAGCGAAGCGAGGACGGCGGGGTGTAAGGCCTGGAGACGCTCTGCGTCTACGAAGCGAAGGAGATACGTTCCATGCAAACAGAGCTGTCCCCCACCAAATCGTGCTGCAGCCCGGGACCGACGAAGCCCTCAAGCTCGGCCTCGACCAGCGCGTGCGATCCCGTGTGCAACGTGACGGTCGACCCCGCGACGGCACGGGCCACCGCGTCGCTCGCGGGGAATGCGTACGCGTCCCCCGCCCCAGTCACGGGAAGGGACCCCGTCTGCGGAATGACGATCGACCCGAAGACGGCGCGGTTCAAAACGAGCCACGGCGGGCATGACGTCTTCTTTTGCAGTGAGCGATGCCAGGGAAAGTTCGTCGCAAATCCCGCCGCCTACGTGGAAGCAGGGGCCGCCACCAAGGCCGCACACGCCGCCGCGCCCAATGCTGCGCCGACAGTGAACGCAGCCGAGTACACCTGCCCGATGCACCCGGACATCGTTCGGTCGGCGCCTGGGGCCTGCCCGATTTGCGGGATGGCGCTCGAGCCGAAGGTCGCAACGCTCGACGACCAGCCTGATGCCGAGCTCGTCGACATGAGCCGCCGCTTCTACGTCACCTCCGCGCTCGCGCTGCCGGTCTTCCTGCTCGCGATGGGCGAGATGGTCTTCGGCACGACGATGACGAACGTCTTCTCGGCGCGCGCGCTGGTGCTCATCCAGTTCGCGCTGGCGACGCCCGCCGTCGTCTGGGGCGGCTGGCCGTTCTTTCAGCGCGCATGGTCTTCCGTCGTCAACCGCAGCCCCAACATGTTCACGTTGATCGCGCTCGGCACGGGCACGGCCTACGGCTTTAGCGTCGTCGCGACGCTCCTGCCCAACGTGTTCCCGCCGTCGCTTCGTGGCCACCACGGCGACGTCGCGGTCTACTTCGAGGCCGCGTCGGTCATCACGGCGCTCGTGCTCCTCGGCCAGGTGCTCGAGCTCCGCGCGCGCAGCCGCACAAGCTCGGCGATCAAAGCGCTCCTCGGCCTCGCGCCCAAGACGGCGCGTCGTATCGACGGGCCAGGCGTCGAGCGCGATATCCCGCTTGCAGACGTGCAGCCGGGCTTCCTGTTGCGCGTTCGCCCAGGCGAGCGGCTGCCCGTCGACGGTGTCGTCGTCGAGGGGACGAGCAGCGTCGACGAGTCGATGGTCTCGGGCGAGCCGATTCCGGTGCAGAAGTCCAAAGACGATCGCGTCGTCGGAGGCACCGTCAACGGAACGGGCGGTCTCGTCATGCGCGCCGAGCACGTGGGCCAAGATACGCTGCTTGCGCGCATCGTTCGGATGGTCGGCGACGCGCAGCGAAGCCGCGCGCCGATTCAGCGCACGGTCGACGCTGTCGCGGGCTACTTCGTCCCCGCGGTCATTGCCATCGCGGTTCTCGCCTTCGCGGTCTGGATGTTCGTCGGCCCCGAGCCGCGCTTCGCCCACGCGCTCGTCGCCGCAGTCGCCGTTGTCATCATCGCCTGCCCATGCGCTCTTGGCCTCGCGACGCCCATGGCCATCATGGTGGGTACGGGGCGAGGCGCGCTCGCCGGCGTGCTGTTTAAGAACGCCGAGGCCATCGAGCGGCTCGCCACGGTCGACACCTTGGTCGTCGACAAGACGGGCACGCTGACCGAAGGCAAGCCGCGCCTCGTGCACGTCGACGCGTTCGCGGGGCTCGATGAGTCGCGGCTCGTGGCGCTCGCCGCCAGCCTCGAACATGCGAGTGAGCACCCCCTCGCCTCCGCGATCGTCAAGGGGGCGAGCGACCGAGGCATCGGGCTCCTCGGCGTCGAAGGGTTCGCGTCGAAGACGGGCAAGGGCGCGGTGGGCACGGTCGACGGCGCACGCGTCGCCATCGGCAACCGCGCGCTGTTCGCGGAGCTCGGGATCGATCTCGCGAGCGTCGACGCGCGCGCGCACGCGCGACCGGCCGCGGAGACTGTGATGTTCGTCGCGGTCGATGGGCGGCCCGCAGGGTTCGTCACCGTGGCCGACCCGATCAAGACAACCGCCCGCGAAGCGCTCGACGCGCTGCGCGCAGACGGCCTGCGGATCGTAATGCTCACGGGCGATGCGCGATCGACCGCCGAGTCCGTAGGCGCCGCGCTCGGCATCGACGAGATCGAAGCGGAGGTGCTGCCCGATCGAAAGGATGCCGTCGTCGCGCGCCTTCAACGCGAAGGCCGTGTCGTCGCAATGGCCGGCGACGGCATCAACGATGCCCCCGCCCTCGCCCGCGCGAATGTCGGAATCGCCATGGGCACGGGGACGGACGTCGCGATGGAGAGCGCGGGCGTGACGTTGGTGCGCGGCGACCTCCTCGGAATCGTCCAAGCGCGGCGCCTCAGCGCGGCCACGATGCGAAACATCCGCCAAAATCTCGCATTCGCCTTCGGCTACAACCTGCTCGGCGTCCCCATCGCCGCCGGCGTTCTGTATCCGGTATTCGGACTTCTCCTGAGCCCGATGCTCGCGAGCCTCGCAATGACGTTGAGCTCGGTGTCCGTCATCGTGAACGCACTGCGTCTGCGGCAACTCAAGCTGCGCGCGGGAGCCACGGGCTCGCCCGCGACTGCGCCCCACGGGGTGCACGTGCCGGCACATTCGAGCTAACCCGTTTCTAAACCACAACGCGAATTCTGTCGTGATGTGGGAGCTGCTGGAACGCTGGTTCGGCAACGGCTTCATGCCGCATGGGCATTGCTACCTCTGGTCGCCCGCCATGGTGTGGGCGCAAGTTTCCTCCAATACGCTCATCGGCCTCGCGTACCTCTCGATCTCGGCGACGCTCGGGTACATCGTGCGGCGCGTAAAGCTCCCCTTCTCCTGGGTCTGCATCGCCTTCGGCGCGTTCATTCTCGCCTGTGGCATTACGCACTTTCTAGACGTCATCACGGTATGGCATCCGATCTATTGGGCAGACGCGGGCGCGCGAATTGTGACGGCGACGGCATCCATTGGAACGGCGCTCCTCCTGTTCCCCCTCGTCCCGACGGTCATCGCCATCTCGAGATTGTCGGAGCTCGCGAAGGATCGTGGCGAGAAGCTCGAGGCCGCCGTCGACGAGCTCTCGAGGGCCAACGAGACGCTCCGCGTCGAACGAGATAAGCGTGAGCGACTCGCCTCGGAGAACGCGACGCTCGCCGAACGCGCGCGTATCCAGGCGTTTCAGGAGCGCTTTCTTGCCATCCTTGGGCACGACCTCCGAAACCCACTCGCCGCTATTGAGATGGGCGCGACGCTCCTTCGGATCACGGACGCGGAGGAGAAGCGTGTTCGCCTTCTCGACCGCATTGAGTTGCCTGATTCTTCTCGACTTGCTGATGCCCGGGATGAACGGCTGGGATTTCTTCGAGGCCGTGAAGAGGCGACCGGAGCTCCGAGAGGTCCCCATCGTGGTCCACTCCTCGGCGCCGGACCGCGCGCCGCAAGGCGCCACCGCTGTGCTTCGGAAGCCGATGAAGCTCGAGCGACTCCTCACGACCGTGCAGCAATACTGCGCGCGTTAGACGTCCAAGCTGTTCGCGGTCCCCCCGAGATAACATCTCGCAAGCGAGCGGCGGCAGTGCTTCGCCGAAGCTCTCGTCTTGACCGTTGCTTTGGGCCTCGACAAATTGCCCCGCGTACGTGGCTCCGATGTGCAGCGCCTTGCCGGCCTACACGAGGTCGCGCACTGCCTCCGCGCCGCTATTTGCTCGCCGAGATTACGGCGTCACCCAGGCAGGGAGCTGCGCGGGAGCGGAAGGATGGCCCGCGTTCGCCGGATGAATCTGGATATTGCCGCCCGAAAGTAGGCCCGACGTAGAATAGATGACGGGACCTGCGACGCCTGACGCGTCGAGCTTGCGAACGGAGAACGTGTAGGCGTCCTGACGACCCGGCTCGCCGTGATCCTCGGCGACGACGTCGAACCAATAGCCACTTTGCCAGGCATTGTTCGAGAACCAGCGCGAAGGTCCGCCGAACTTCACTTGATTGATCGCAAAGCCCTTATTCTTACCTCCCGGATTGCCAGGCCCTGCACCGGGCACCGTCGCGCAAGAGAGGTACCGGACGTGGCCGTGCGAATTGTGACCGGTACCGTGGTCGACGTGCTCCCACGATCCGCGGACGACTCCGGACTTCATTCCCATCCCGTTGCCGCCAAACGTATCTTTGCCGTCGGCATCGACGACGAATCCGCCGCCGGTCACCCAGCAACCGCCTTCGGAAGGCGGGCGGCAATCGTCCGTCGATCCGTCGGGCACACAGGCGCCGCACGCCGACGGATGCGATCCTCCCGCGCACGTCGGCTTCTTCGTGCACGTGCACGTACCCTCGCCCGTTTCGCAGTGGTAACCGCCGCCTGCGTGCTCGGCGCCATCGCCCGCGTCGTGGC
>JANXMC010000767.1 GCA_025354825.1 Myxococcales bacterium | reverse complement strand
CGCGGCCGCGACCGAGCGCGCCGACGCACAGAATCGCGCCGTCGGTCTCGAGTACCTGCCGCGGGTGGATCTCGTCGCGTCGATTTGGCTCCGCGGGAGCGGCCTCTACGGCAGCTCGGGCGACGGGCTCGTGCCCGACATTCCCAACTGGGCCGCAGGCGCGGTCGTCACCTGGAATTTCCTCGATATCCCGACGGTCCGCGCGCGTTCACGCGTGACGATGGCGACGAAGACTGCCGCGGTCGCGCGCCGTGACGACGCGGTGCTCGCCGTTCGCGGCCAGCTCGCCAGTGCGTCCGCCGTCCTCGAGGGCGCCATCCACGTCGCTCGAAGCACGCCGGCGGCGCTCGTTGCCGCGCGCACCGCCGAGCAGCAAGCCACGGCGCGGTACCAGGCGGGGCTCGCCCACGCCGTCGACATCGCTGACGCACAGCGGTTGCTCACGCAGGCCGAGGTGGAGGACGCGCTCGCGCGCCTCGACGTTCGGCGCGCATCGCTGCTCCTCGCGCGCGCAGCCGGCGACCTCACGCCGTTCCTGAGCAGCGCGCGTCCGGGAGGCTCGTAGCCATGTGGCTCGTACGAATGGCGCTGCGGCGACCGATGACGATCCTCGTCCTCGCGGTCGCCATCCTCGCGGGGTCGGCCCTGGCCGTTCGGGACGCGCCGGCGGACATCTTTCCGAGCCTCGGCGTGCCGGTGGTTTACGTCGTCCAACCCTACGGCGGCATCTCTCCGACGCAGATGGAGGGGCAGCTCGTCGGGTATTACGAATACCACTTTCTCTATATCAACGGCATCGAGCACATCGAGTCTCAGTCCGTGCAGGGGATGGGGATGTTGAAGCTCTATTTCCATCCCGGCACGGACATCGCGCAGTCACTCGCGCAAGTCACGGCGATGGCGTTCCGCGCCACGTCCTTCATGCCCGCTGGCACACTGCCGCCGTTCATCGTTCGCTTCGACGTCGGCTCCGTCCCGGTCGGGCAGCTGGTCTTTTCGGGCGATCAACGGAGCGAGGCCGAGATTCAAGACCTCGCGCTCTACAAAGTGCGTCCGCTGCTCGCGACGCTGAAGGGCGTCTCGGCGCCGCCGCCTTCCGGCGGCAAGGTGCGGATGATCGTCGCGTACGTCGATCCGGACAGGCTACGCGCGTACGACATGTCCACCGACGAGGTCGCGCAAGCGGTCGCGCGCGCGAACCTCACGTTGCCCGCGGGCAGCGTCCGCATTGGCGATTTCCAGACGATCGCGATGACGAACGCGATGGTCGCGAGCCCGAAGGATCTCGAGACGCTACCGATTCGAAGCGGGACCGGGCCCGCCGTGCTGCTGCGCGACGTCGCCCGCGTCGAGGATAGCTCCGACGTCGTCTCGAACATCGCCCTCGTGAATGGGCGTCACACCGTCTACATGCCCCTCACGAAGACCGCGAGCGCATCGACGCTCGACGTCGTGAAGAGCATCAAGGACGCGCTGCCCAAGATGCGCGCGCAGGTCCCCGGCGACGTCCGCGTCGATTTCGAGTTCGACCAGTCGATCTACGTGAAGAACGCGATCCGGGGCCTCGTGATGGAGGGCTCGCTCGGCGCGTTCCTCACGGCCCTGACGGTGCTCATCTTCCTTCGCAACTGGCGATCGGCCTTGATCGTCGTGGTCACGATTCCCCTCTCGATCCTGGCGGCGTTCATCGCGCTTCGTCTCATCGGCCAGACGGTGAACATCATGACCTTGAGCGGCCTGGCGCTCGCGGTTGGGATCCTCGTCGATGAAGCCACGGTCGCGATCGAGAACATCCACACGCACCTCGGGCTGGGCAAGCCGGCGAGCCGCGCGGTGGTCGATGCCATGCGCGAGGTGATGCAGCCGCGCCTCCTCGCGATGCTCTGCATCCTCGCCGTCTTCATCCCGACGTTTCTTCTCGTTGGGATCAGCCGCGCGCTCTTCCCGCCGCTCGCGCTCGCAGTCGGCTTCGCGATGATCGCCTCGTACCTCCTCTCGAGCACGCTCGTTCCGGTGCTCGCCGCGCGCCTCCTTCGTAGCGAGAGGCGTTCGAATAACGGAAACGACGAGGCGGCGAAGGGCGGCCTCTTCGGTCGTCTCGCGGCGCGCTACGCGGCGCTCATCCTCTGGATGGTCGGGCATCGCAAGGCGATGCTCGCGGTCTATCTGCTCGCGTGCGCGCCGGCGTTGTTCCTCGTGAAGGGGCTCGGCACGGAGCTCTTCCCGCGCGTCGACACGGGGCAATTCCAACTCCGCATTCGCGCGCCGGCGGGGACGCGACTGGAGCGGACGGAGGACATCGTCCGCGGAGTCGATCAGGCGATCCGCGAGCAGGTAGGCGAGGGGGGCGTCCACATGACGCTCGCGAACATCGGCGCGCCGGCGTGGACCTACCCGGTGAACGCACTCTACGTCTTCAACTCGGGGCCGCAGGACGCGGTGCTGCTCACGTCGCTCGAGAGCGGCAAGAAGCGGACGAAGCTGCCCGAGCTCGAGGAGCTTCTTCGACGCAAGCTCGGTGAGCGCTACCCCAACGTTCGGTTCTCCTTCGAGGCTGGCGACATCGTCTCGCAGGTCCTGAATTTCGGGGCGCCCACGCCGATCCAGCTCAGCGTGTCCGGCAAGAGCCTCAAGGACAGCAGCGCCTTCGCGCAGAGGCTTCTCGACGAGCTCTCGCGCCTCAAGCAGCTCCGCGACGTCCAGATCCCGATCGCGCTCCAGTACCCGACGCTCGACGTCACGATCGACCGCGAGCGGGCAGGGCAGCTCGGCGTCACGATCGACAAGGTCGGGAAATCGATCGTCGCCGCGACGTCGTCGAGCGTGCTCACGACCCCTATTTTCTGGACCGATCCGCTCACGGGCGTCGGGTACCGCGTGCAGGTGCGGGTGCCCGAGAATCGAATCCAGTCGATCGACGACCTCGGCAGCCTCCCCGTGATGCAGGACGCCACGTCGCACGCGCTGCTCCGCGACGTCGCCACGATTCGCCCCGGAAAGACGCCGGGGGAGATCGATCACTACAACAGCCAGCGCACGGTGAGCGTGACGGCGAACATCGTCGGCGACGACCTCGGCCGCGCGGCGGACGACGTCGATCGCGTCGTAAAGTCGCTCGGCGCGCCGCCCACGGGCCTGACCGTCGCGCTCCACGGCCAGGCGGAGCAGATGCGGACGACGCTCGCGAGCCTTCGCGAAGGGCTCGCCCTCGCGGTGCTCGTGGTCCTTCTGATGCTCGTCGCGAACTTCCAGTCGCTGCGGGAGCCCCTCGTCGTCCTCGTGACGATCCCCGCCGTCCTCGCGGGCGTCGTCCTCGCGCTGTTCGTCACTCGGACGACGATCAACGTGCAATCGATGATGGGGGCGATCATGGCAGTCGGCGTCTCGGTCGCCAACGCCGTGCTGCTCGTTACGTTTGCGAAGGACAAGTGGATCGCGGGCGAGGATCAGGCTTCCGCCGCGGTGTCTTCTGCGCGAGGTCGCCTCCGGCCGATCCTCATGACCACGCTCGCGATGATCGTCGGCATGCTGCCGACAGCGCTGGCGCTCGGCGAAGGCGGAGAGCAGTCGGCGCCGCTCGGGCGCGCAGTCATCGGAGGTCTCGTCGGCTCGACGCTCGCGACTCTCGTCTTCTTGCCCGCGATTTATGTCGTCATCGCGCGCAAGGGCAAGGCGCGCTCGCCGTCGCTCGATCCCGATGACCGTGCCGAGGGAGAATGGGACGAAGCTCCGCCCCCTCGCGTTCATGGAGCAAATGCATGAAGCGCTCGATGCTCGTGTGCGCGCTGGCCCTCGCGGGATGCGCAAAGGGGGAGGCCGCCAAGACGGAGCCGTCGCCGGCGCCGTCGACTGCATCGTCGGGCGGTGCCCATGACGGACAAGTGGAGGTCGTTCCGGTCCTCGCCAAGCCGCTCGACACGTCGGCGCACCTCGAGGGCGAGCTCGCTCCGTATGCGTCTGTCGCGCTCCACTCGCGGGCGAATGGTTTCGTTCGCAGCGTGACCGTCGACCGTGGCTCGAAGGTCCAGGCGGGCCAGGCGCTGATCTCGATCGCTGCGCCGGAGCTCACCGCCCAGCGCGCCGAGGCCGAGGCGAAGCTCCAAGGTGACCGTTCGACGTACGAGCGGCTGCGCGCCGCGGCGCAGACGCCGGGAGCTGTCGCCGGGCACGAGGTCGACGTCGCCGAGGCCGGGATGAAGGCGGACGAATCGAAGGTGCAGTCGCTTCGGTCGCTCGAGCAATACCTCACTGTGACCGCGCCGTTTGCCGGCGTGATCACGGAGCGAAACGTGCACCCCGGCGCGCTCGTCGGTCCGCAGGCGAGCGACAAAGGCGTGCCGATGCTCCGTCTCGAGCAGGTCGAGACGTTGCGGCTGACGGTGCCGGTGCCCGAGCAGTGGGTGGGGCAAATTACCGAGGGCGCCGCCGCCTCGTTCACCGTCCGCGCGTGGCCCGGCCAGAAGTTCAGCGGCACGACGAAGCGCGTCTCGCGGACGATCGACACGAAGACGCGAGCGATGGCGGTGGAGCTCGACGTCGACAACGCCGCCGGAAAGCTCTCGCCCGGCATGTTCGCCGACGTGCAATGGCCCGTGAAGAAGGCGTCGACGTTCTTCGTCCCGACGAGCGCGATCGTCACGTCGACCGAGAAGACCTTCGTCGTCCGCGTGAAGGACGGCGTCGTCGATCACGTCCCTGTCCAGCGCGGAGTGACGACGGGGGAGCTCGTCGAGATCTTCGGCGCCGTCGAAGCCGGTGACCTCATTGCAAAGCGCGGCACCGAGGAGTTGCGAGTCGGATCGAAGGTGCCATTTCGCGTAGCGGGGGCGTCCGAAGTCAAAGCCCCATGACCCAACCGACGAGGCAAACATGAGATTAACGATTGCAGCGTGCGCAGTTCTTCTCGGTCTCACCGCGTGCGCGGAGAACGCCGCCGCGCCACCGCCGGCGGTCCCGACGACCCCGCCTGCCGCAGCACCACCGTCGACGCCGCCCGCGCCGCCCGCAGCGGCTCCGACCGCCGCCCCACCGCCCAAGGCACCGGCGAAGCCGATCGACGAGGCGACGATCGAGCGCGTCATCGGGACGAAGCCCGAGACGACGCCCGATGGTGTCGTGAAGGTCTCGTTTCCACGGACGGATGTGAAGGTCGAGGTCGACGGGATAGCGACGTTTCCGCCCTTCATGGGGCTCACCTCGTGGACCGCCTTCACGCCCGGCGACAAGCCGGAGGTCGAAGCGATGGTGATGGGAGACCTCGTGCTCTTCGAAGACGAGGTGAACTCCGTGATGTCGACGTTGCTCGAGAGCGGCATCGCCGTGACTGCGCTTCACAACCACTTCTTCTTCGACAAGCCGCACGTCTTCTTCATGCACGTCGAGGGTGAGGGGCAGACCGAGAAGCTCGCCAAGGCGGTGCGCGGCGCGTTGGATGCGGAGAAGGGCATTCGCCAGAAGTCGGCCCAGCCGAAGGCGACCTCGGGGGCGACAGCGCTCGCGATGCCGAGCAAGATCGATCCTGCGAAGCTCGACGCCGCCTTCGGGACGAAGGGGCAAGCCAAAGACGGGATGTACAAGGCGACGTTCGGGCGCAAGACGACCGCGTCGTGCGGTTGCAGCGTGGGCAAGGCGATGGGCGTGAACACCTGGGCTGCGTTCGCTGGAAGTGACGACAACGCCGTCGTCGATGGCGACTTTGCGGTGAGCGAGGCGGAGCTCCAGCCGGTGCTCAAGTCGCTTCGGGAAAGCGGGATCAACATCGTAGCGATTCACCACCACATGACCGGCGAGCAGCCGCGCGTGCTCTTTCTCCACTACTGGGGCCGGGGCTCGACGGCGAACCTCGCGAAGTCGGTGAAAGCGGCGCTCGATCTCACGGCGTGGGACGGGAAGGCGCAAACGACCTGAGCGCGCTCCTGGTCGTTCGATGACCCCCGAAGCCTCCGAAGCCGTTGTGCCCTGCTCACGACGCGATATCGTGGCCTATTTTCTGCGCCTCGGGACGACGGGGTTTGGCGGACCCATCGCGCTCGCTGGGTACATGCAGCGCGATCTCGTCGAGCGGCGAGCCTGGTTCACGAAGCAAGAGTTCCTCGACGGGCTGGCCCTCGCGCAGCTCTCGCCGGGCCCGCTCGCCGCGCAGCTCGCGATGTACCTCGGTTGGGCGCGTGGCGGCGCGTCCGGCGCGGCGGTCGTGGGTGCGGCGTTCGTGCTGCCCTCGTTCCTCATGGTGGTCGCGCTTGCCGCGCTCTACGTGCGCTTCGGCGGCCTCGCGTGGGTGCATGCGGCGTTCTACGGGATCGGCGCCGCCGTCATCGCGATCATCGGTCGCAGCACGATGAAGCTGGCCAAAATGACGCTAAGCAAAGATCGCCTCCATTGGGCGCTCTTCGCCATTTCGCTCGTCGTCACCGCGGTCACCGAGTCGGAGATCGTGTGGCTCTTCCTCGCGTCGGGCGCGGTTGCCTGGATCGTCCGCGTGCGACCGAACATCGCGGCGAGCGCGTTCGGCGTCATCCCCCCAATCTTCCTCACGGGACTCCACGGTCCCGCGACAGGCAACGTCCTCGGGCAGCTCGCGCTCTTCTTCACGAAGGCATGTGGTGTCGCGAAAGTCTGGCGGAGATCGTCCGGAAAGTCTGGCGGGTCGAACCTACTCGGTGGCCGCGTTTTCGTGAAGTCCGACCGGGCGCGAGCGGGCCGTTGACGGCCCGGAGTGCGCGCCCTGTTCCGGGCGCTTTCCGGATTTCCGGACGCTAAGGATCCTGACCATCAAGGGTTTTCGGATCGACGGCCTTTGTCCGCCAAGAGGTGCCAGCAAGTCGGATGTGCTCGCCCCGCTCGAGCACGCGGTCGAGGAGGGCCTCGGCGAGCTCGTGGTCATGAAGCACCTCGCCCCACTGCTTCAGCGCGTTGTTCGTGGTGAAGACGATCGGGCGTCGCTTGAGGCAACGCTGGTCGACGACGCCGTAGAGGACATTCGCGGCGTCGGTCGCGCATTGCAGATAACCGACCTCGTCGATGACGAGGACGTGAGGCTGCACGTACGCGGCCGTGGCTTCACGAAGGGAGCCTTCGAGAGCGGCCGCGTGAAGGTCATCGATCAAGTCGCCCGCGGTGACGAAGCGGGCGTCGAAGCCGTTCTGGATTGCCCTGTACGCGAGCGCGATCGCAAGGTGGGTCTTGCCGCGCCCAGGCTTTCCAGAGAGCACCAGGTTGCGCCCCTCGGTGACGAACTCCGGACCGAGATAAGGTCCGAGTTGCTGCCGACGAAGCGTGGATTGGAAGACGAAGTCGAACTCTTCGATCGTCTTGCAGTAAGGGAACCGCGCGCTTCGAACCACCTTTTGCAGTCGGGTGTTCGTCCGATTGGCGACCTCTTCGGCCATGAGGAGGGCGATGAAATCGCGGTGCGACCAGCCTTCCTTCGCGGCGCGTGCCTCATAGTCAGCGAGGAGACGCGCGACGGTCGGAAGGTGGAGACGCTTGAGGAGCGCGGGAAGGTCGATATCGGGCGGCGCCATCACGCCACCTCGTCGAGGTGATTACGAACGGCGTCGACATCGAAGCGCTCGGCCACGACGCAACGCTCGAACGCAGCTCGGAGCGCGTCCTCGCCGTACTCGGTGAGTAGCTCGTAGAGCTCGGAGCATGGCTCCTCCCAGCGTCCTTTCGGACAACGATGCACGAGGACGCCGAGGAACGACCAAGCGCTCTGGCCGAGCTCGAGGAGGCACTGACGACGGAAGGTCGCGATCTTTCGTTTGCCGTGCACGGCGGCGA
Organism: Myxococcales bacterium; assembly: GCA_025354825.1. Lineage (GTDB taxonomy): Bacteria > Myxococcota_A > Polyangia > Polyangiales > Polyangiaceae > JANXMC01. The sequence continues at coordinate 1,288 of JANXMC010000767.1, read as the reverse complement.
GCACGTCCTCGCGCTGATGGGGGAGGCGTCGCACTTTTCCGGTGTGGTCTTCGCGGGCGTGGACGGCGCGCTCGTTTCCGACGCTGACCTCTATGGTGTTCGCACGAACGAGCACCGTCGCCGGGGCGCCGATGCGGGTGGCCGAGGCGAAGTAGGACGTCCCGCCGTAGGGCACCGTGCCCATCGGCGTAACCGTGATCGTTTCGCGCAAGGGCCAAGTCTCCGCGGTCGCGCCGAGTGGCCGCTCCGCGAGCCAGCGCGCCTCGTCCTGCAAGGCGACGGCAGGAACACGGCCCGTGGCGTCGCACGGGCGGACGTAGTTGACGTCGTGCAACCACTCGACGAGCTGCGCGAGAGCGTCCGCGCGATCCCTGAACTTCCGTGCAAGGAAGAAGCTCGACTTCACGAATCCGACGAGCCTTTCGACCGTGCCCTTCTGGTTGCCCGAGCGCGGCGCGCAGAGCGTCGGAATGACGCGCATCTCCGCGACGAGGTCGCGAAGGTACTTGTGCAAGACGATCGGCGAAGTGCCGATCGGCGACGTCCGGATCGTCTTCGGATTATCGAATACCCATTCTTTCGGGCAGCCGCCAAATGCCCATAAGCAATGCAGCACGCTGCGGACCACGGTCTCCGCGCGCTGATCGGGGGTGACCTCGACGTGCATGAATCGCGAGAATTTCAGGCGACCGGCGAAGAAGACGATCTTGTCCGCGACCCCGTCCTCGTAGACGACGCGCACCTCGCCAAAGTCGAATTGCGCGTACTCGCCAGGGAGGCCGTCGAAACGGACTATGGGCTCGACGGTCGGAAGTGGTCGCAGTTTCTTCACGAGCGCCGCCATCGCGCTCCTACCGCCGCTAAAGCCCCAGGCACGCGAGCGGCGCAAGACCTCCGTCGCCATCATGCGCGGCTCTTCCTTCAGCAGAGCGACGACGAGAGCAGTCACGTCCTCGTCGGCCTTGGGAGGACGCCCGCGACGAGGTGTCCCCGCCCGGTCACCCGAGGCGATCTCGGCGAGAGACGGTGCCGGCTCCTTCACGATGCGCTCCACGGATCTGAGGCCGATCGAGCACTTCGAAGCGATCGCGCACTGGGGAACGCCCCCAGCCGCCAAATGATGCACTTTCAGTCGAGTCATGATGTCGATCACCGGGCGGGCCTCCGAAGAGATCCCACCTGCCACCGGAGGCCCGGGTTGGCGGCTGGCGGGGACGAACCCGCCAGACTTTCTGGATCCTCACCCGCCAGAGTTTCCGGACGTCACACCTTCGCCTTGATGCCGGCC
>JANXMC010000401.1 GCA_025354825.1 Myxococcales bacterium | reverse complement strand
GACCTCAAGGCCGATGACGGTCTCGTAGCGTGCACTCTCGCGCATATTGCCTCTGCCCGAGGTGGTACCACACCGAAGCCCTAACGAGATTTCCTCGATTACTGGTCCCCTCAATGGGCGTCGTGGCAATGTGCCGTGAAGTCGTGTCCTCCTTCGACGCCTTCGTTCAACGCGCCCTCCCCATTGGCATCCTCGCTCTCTCGCTCGTGTCTGTGCCGGTCCTCGTCTTCCAGCCGGAAGGCCTGCCGCGGATGCGCGCGCTCAAGACCGAGCTCGAGTCGGTCACGGCTGAAAACGCCGAGGTCAGACGCGACATTGCAAAGCTGCGTGTCGAGGTGAAGGAGCTTCGGGAAAATCCCGCGGCGGTCGAGCGCATTGCGCGCGATCAGCTCGGCCTCGTTCGTAAGAGCGAGGTCGTCTTTCAATTTCGTCCCATGAAGTAAATTCCGAGAGCGGCTCGGCTCACGGCAACTAGACTGCCGACCGTGCCAATCGACCTTGGCCGTGACCTCGTCGCGGCGGATGCCATTACCCCCGAGGCTTTGGCAGACGCGCTCTTTCACGCCACAACACGCGGTGTCCCGTTTCCTCGGGCGCTGCTCGATGTCGGCGCGATCGACGAGGCTCGCCTCGACGAAGCGCTCGATCGCCACGGCGACACGCCGCTGCCGCACGTGGTCCCATCCCACGAGCTTCTGGACGCGCTCCCCGCGGGGCTCGTTGAGCGCCTTGCGTGTGTGCCCATCGGTTACGGCACGGCGCAAGACGGCGGGCTCGATGTGCGTCTTGCCGTCGTCGATCCGACCGACACGCACGCGGAGGAAGAGGTCTGCTACCACCTCGGCGTCGCGGTTACGCCGGTGCGTGCAACGCTGGGGGCGATCGAGGGCGCTCTCGCACGGCTGCGCGCGGGTCGCGCGTCGTCGCTGCCTCCGGCCGCACGCGCGCATACGCCCCCGCCGCAAGCGATCCGCTCGCCCGCGCGCCTCGAGATCGTCGACGAGGCCGATCAGGCCTACGCCCTCGCGAGCGAGCCGCCCCCCGCCACCGAGCCGAAGCCGATGTTCCCGGTCACGGCCAAAGCGCCCGCGCCGTCCGATCCGGCTCCGGGCGGGGCGAACTTCCCCATCATGCTCACCAAGCGCGGCGCGGCGGACGCCGGTCGAAGCGATCATACGCCGCCGTATCCGTTCGGCCTCCACAAGCTCGAGCAGCTCGACGTGCTGCAGACGCGCTTCCTCGCGCCCAAAGCGCCGCGCCTGCCGACGCTCTTTCCCGAGGTCGGCGAAGAGGCGTTTGGCCTCGAGGAAGATCCGATTCCGCTCTCCCGCCCCGCGCGCTCGAAGACGCCGGCGCAGCTCCCGGCAATCCCCTACCCCGACGTCGGCGCTCTCTTCGCCGCGATCCGCGTCGCCGACGATCGGGACCGCGTGCTCGACCTCCTGCTCGCCGGCGCACGCACGATTGCGAAGCGCGTCGGCCTCTTCGTGGTGAAGCGCGATCGCATCGTCGGCTGGAAGTGCAGCTCGCTCTTCGGCTCCGAGCAGGCGTTCCGAAGGATCGAAGTGCAGCTCGAGGACCCGAACCTGTTGGCTCAAGTCGCCCACGGCGAGCTGTATATGGGCCCGTTCCCCGCCACGCAGGCCAACGCCCACCTGCTCGCAGGCTTGCGTTTGTCTGGGAAAGACGTCGCCGTCACGACGATCCACATCGAGGGGATAGCGTCGCTCGTTCTCCTCGCCGACGACGTGGGCGAGCCGTTCCTCGTGAAGCACCGCCTCGAAGACTTTTCGAAGATCTCGGGGACGGCGCTCGCGCGGATCCTTCGCGCACGGCGGTAGCCTCTTCCCACGTCACGTCGCCTGATATCCAACGACGCCTTCCGTCGGCGAAGCTCGATATCGCGACGCGATTGGCAAATAGCGTCCGCCCCGCCGTCGCCCGCGATCTCCGTGCGCGTGGCGCCTCGAAGTCTCGCGCGTCCGCGCGACGCCGCAGCGGAACGTCAACGCAGTGCGGCACTCCGCGGGAGCCGGGCGAGAGCATGTGGAGACGCGTCTGTGCTCACTCTACGTTGTATATTTCTTTCGTGAAATTCAGCCGCATTTCGGGGCTCCTTGGTTGCAGTGTTCTTGCTGGCATTCTGGTGATCGCGTGCGCCGCGGGCGGTGACGGCGACGGCACCGACGGCGCGGATGCCGACACCGGTGGCTCGACGACGGGCGGCTCCACCACCGGCGGCACGGCGCCCACGTCGACCGGAACCTCGACGCCCGCGCCCCCTACGGGGACCTCGGACGCGAGCACGACGGCGGATGGCGGTCCCGACAGCGGCGCGGGCGACGGCGGGTCCGGCGACGGCGGCTCGACGACGAACCCCGGCGCCTGCTCGCAGACGGGCGCCTGCCCGGCCTCCGTGGTCGACATCGGCGCTGTCAGCGGCGACAAGAACGCCGACGTCGTTACCAAAGTTGGAAGCGGCTCGGGCTTCTTCCGAATCCGAGTTACCGAGAACGACGCGACACTCCTCTCACGAAAACCCGTCAATTCTCGCTATACGCTCACGAGCCCGGCGGGCGCGAATTACGATCTCGTTTTCTCTTACGACGCGAGCGACAACGATATCGCCCATACCAACTGCACCCATACGGGTGAGACGACCGGCACCCAGCAGATCAAGGTGCAGAGCCTAAGCTGGCCCGACTCGCAAGGGATCGGCGGCCACGACGACTCGTCGAACGTCACCGTGGAGGTGCGGTTCACGTCGGGCACGTGCAACGCCGGCGACCAGTGGCAACTCGTCATAGAGGGGAACAAGCAATAACGATATCGTCGGGCTCGTGCGCCCCATCGCCCGAGCCCTCGCCTTCGCCGTCGTCTGCTTCGCGGGCGTAGCGCTCGCCGGAGCGTGCGGATCCTCGGAAACGCGCGACACCTTTACGCGCCCCCAGGATGCGGGCGTCGACGCCGACGCCGCGCGCGAAGGGAGCGCGCCTGAGCCCGATGCAGGCACGGTCGATCCGACGATCGGCGGTCCGTGCGTCGACGACGCGCAGTGCGACGACGGCATCGCCTGCACGTTCGAGGCGTGCGATCCGGCGTTGAAGCGGTGCCGCACGACGCCCGACGACGCGCAGTGCGACAACGGGATCTACTGCGACGGGCGCGAGGTCTGCGTGCTTCACCGCGGCTGCACGCCGGGCGGCGTCGTGGCCTGCGACGACGGCGACGCGTGCACCCTGGACAAGTGCGTCGAGGCTCTGAAAGCGTGCGACCGCGCGCCGCGTGACGCCGACGGCGACGGCGATCCCGACGACCACTGCGCGCCGACCCACGACTGCAACGACAACGATCCGACCGTCGCGAGCACGGCGCGCGAGGTCTGCGGCAACGGAAAAGACGACAACTGCAACGGGCAGATCGACGAGACGCCGTGCAGCACGCCGGTGGGCGACACGTGCGCGGCGCCGATCGCCCTCGGCGGTTCGGCGACGTACAGCGTGTCGACGGTGGGGGCCACGAAGAGCTTCGCCACCACGTGCAGCGTCGCGACCCCCGCGTCGGCGCGCGACATCGTCGCCGCGATCACGATCCCCGCGGGCGGCAGCACGAAGGATCTCGACGTCTGGGCGACGACGCCAAACAGCGAGGTGAGCCTCGCGGTGTTCGATGCGTGCACGACGACGGGCACCGAGCTCGCCTGCGGATCGGCGCCGCTCGCGAATACGATGCGCGCCCGCGCGCGCGACCTCACGCCGGGAGCGACGTACTTCATCGTCGTCACGACGCAGACCGAGTCCGACGTCGAGCTGAAGGTGCGCCTCCTCGACGCGGCTCCAAAGGCGACCAACGAGACGTGCGCGACGGCAGCACCGATTGTGCCCGAAACGCCGATGCCCGTGTCGATCTTCGACGCGACGAAAGATCTCGCGACGGCCTGCGCCGCGGGCGGTGGCTCGGGGAGCACGCTGGGCGAGCTGACCTACGCGCTCACGCTCTCCGCTGCCGCCGACGTTCGCGCCTTCGCGTCCGTCACGGCCGGCTCGGGCGCGCCGGTGCTTGGCCTTCGCAACAGCGCGTGCACGGCGGCGGCCGACGAGCTCCACTGCCGCACGCTGGTGTCGCTCACGTCGCCGCCGCTCTTCGCGCGCGCGCTCCCCGCGGGCCGCTATGTGCTCACGGTCTCGGCCACGAGCCCCATCGACGCGAACGTCCTCGTGAAGCTCTCGCCGCCCACGGTGGCCCCCGCCGATCAGAGCTGCGTCGCGCCTCCCCCCGCGCAGATCAACGCGACGATGCCGGTCGATCTCACGAATCGCGAGGACGCGCTGAAAGACGCGTGCCTCGTCGGCTGGCCCAACGCGGCATTCGACCTTCCGCTCGCCGTCGCGTCCGACGTGCTGCTCGTGGGCCGCTTCCCGCAGACCGGCGTCGGCGCGGTGTCGCTCACCGGCCCCACGTGTACCGTCGACGATCGCCTTGCGTGCACGAGCAGCTTCACCCCGGCCCGCACCGGCAAGCGCAACGTCGCCGCGGGGAGCTACCGCGTCGTCGTCACCGACACGATTAGCGAGGACGCGTCGCTCACCACGCTCGTTCGTCCGACCGTCGCGCCCACCGTCGTGACAGGCTCCGATGCCTGCGCCGACGCCAACGACATCACTCCCACGGGCGCGTACCTCACGGGCGACACCACGGGCCACGTGCCTGATTTCACCGCCGGCTGCGACGCCTCGGGGCAGGCGCCGGGCGGTGCGTCCGACCAGATTTTCCGCCTCGTTCTCACCGAGCGAAAGCGCGTGGTGATGAGCATGGCGGGGTCGAGCTTCGCAACGGTGCTCGACGTTCGCAAAGGGGCGGCGTGCCCCGGTGACGCCATCGCGGGCGGCTGCTTCGTCGGCTTCAGCGGCGCGCGGAGCTTCCTCGATCAAGTGCTCGACGCGGGCACGTACTGGGTCGTCGTCGACGGCTACGCCGGCGCGAAAGGGGCGTGGAACCTCGACGTCCACGTCGTCCCGCCGCCGTGAGCGCGGGCCTGTGCATCGAGCACCGCGTCGGGCTCGCCGACGCGCGCGCCCACATGGTCGACGTCGAGACGACGGTATTCGCCGGCAGCGACACACGGTTCGACGGGAGCCTAGTGCTCTTCATGGCGGTCTGGGCGCCCGGCTCGTACCTCGTTCGCGAGTTCGCGCGGCACGTAGAGGGCGTTGGGTGCACGCGCGACGACGCGCCCCACATCGCGACGAAGGTGCGGAAGAACGCCTGGACAATCGACGCGCGCGATGCGCGCAAGATCACCTTTCGCTATCGGCTCTACGCCAACGAGCTCACCGTTCGCACGAACCACGTCGACGGCAGCCACGCGTTCCTCTACGGCGCCGCGACGTTCGTGGCGGTCGAAGGTCACGAGGCCGTCGAGACACTCGTGACGATCGACGCGCCTGACGGCGTGCGCATCGCGACGGCCCTTCCCGAGGCGCTTCCGAAGCGCGCGCGCCCCACGTTCGTCGCGCGGGGCTTCGACGAGCTCGTCGATTCGCCCTTCGAAATAGGGCAGCACCGCGAGCGGACCTTCGACGTGCTCGGCGTGCCGCACAAGCTCGTCATCTGCCCCGGCGGCGCCGCGAAAGACGACGACCTCGAGCGCATTGCGACCCACACGCGCGCGATGGTCGAAGCCGAAGCGCGCCTCTTCGACGGCACACTCCCCTACGACCGCTACCTCGTTCAGCTGCACCTTTCGCCGCGCGGGCGTGGCGGCCTCGAGCACCGTGCATGCTGCACGCTTCTCGCAAACCCCCACGCGCTCGATACGCGCGACGCGTACCTCGATCTCCTCTCGCTCATCGCCCACGAAGTTCTCCACGCGTGGAACGTGAAGCGTATTCGCCCCGCCGCGCTCACCCCGTACCGCTACGACGGCGAGAGCTACACGCGCACGCTGTGGTGGTTCGAAGGCGCGACGAGCTACTTCGATTGGCGTGTGCTGCGACGCGCGAACCTCTGCACGCCCGCCGAGTACATCACGCACCTCGAAGGCGAAATCGCGCACCTCGATGGGACCCACGGGCGCCTCGTGCAGTCGCTCGAAGAGGCGTCGTTCGATGCGTGGATCAAGCTGTATCGACCCGACGAAAACTCATCGAACAGCAGCGTCAGCTACTACCGAAAAGGTGAGGTCGTCTGCGCGCTGCTCGATCTCGAGATTCGAGCGCGCTCGATGGGGCGCGCGTCGCTCGACACGGTGCTCCGCTATTTGTGGGACCACTTCGGCAAAGACGAAACGCCCATCGAGGAAGGGGCGCTTCAGGGGATTTTCGAGCGGGCCACCGGCACGGCGCTGGGCGATCTCTTCGACAGTGGATCCGCGCGCCCGGCGAGCTCGCCTATGGCGCGACCCTCGCCCACGCGGGGCTCGCGATTGAACGCCACTCGCGCCCCGAAGCGCCCCGCTGCTCCCTCGCGATGAAGCTCCGGAACGACGGCGGCCGCATCGTCGTGGCGTCGGTTGTCCGCGGAGGCGCGGCGCAGCGCGCTCACGTCGACCCCGGCGACGAGGTCCTCGCGATCGGCGGCGTCCGCCTCGACGGCGCGAGCGTCGACGCCGTTCTTCGCGGCCGCGCACCGGGCGACCGCGTCGACCTCTCGCTCTCGCGCGACGGCCACGTGCTTCATCGCCAGGCGTTCCTCGACGGCCCGCGCCTCGATCGGGTACGCCTCGTCGCGAAGCCCGACGCCGCCGGCGCCGAACGCGCGCTCTACAAAGCGTGGATCGGCGCGCCGCACCCGGCATCGACGAACCCGGCATCGACGAGCCTCGGCGCGCCTCCCCCAACCCCCGTATCGATTCGCGAGCCATGACGACGACCAGCACCCCCGCCCCGACCGAGTCACGCCCTCAAGCCCATTCGGTCACGGCGATGACCGAGTACGTGTTGCCGCAGCACGCGAACGCCTTCGGCAGCGTCTTCGGCGGGCAGATCATGGCGTGGGTCGATCTCTGCGCCGCCATCTGCGCGCAGCGCCACAGCGGCAAGCCGTGCGTGACCGCGTTCGTCGACGACCTCAAGTTTCAGCAGCCAGTGCGCGTGGGCGAGGTCGTCCGCCTTCAAGCGAAGGTCAGCGCGGTGTTCCGTACATCGATGGAGATCGACGTCGAGGTGACCGGCGAGGACGCGACCACCGGCCGCACGTGGCCGTGCGTTCACGCGCGGGTGACGTTCGTGGCGCTCGATTCGAGCCGCGCGCCGACGCCGATCCCGGCGCTTACGCTGGACTCGCCCGAAACGGTGCAGTCTCAGCGCGAGGGGGAAGAGCGCCGCGCGCGGAGGCTCGTCACGGGCTGACCCAGCGCTGACCGCGCCGGAGCTAGCGCAGCTTCGTCCGCCGCTTGCGGAGCTTTGCTGCGAAGACGGCGAGCGCGCGTGCAGCGGGCGCGACGGGCGCGCGCGCCGTCCAGAACCCCGGGAACGATCGCGGACCAAAAGCGCCGGTTTTGAGCCCCATTTCGTGGTACTTCGCGCCCATGACGGCGAACTCCTCAGAGCTAGAGAAAGAGTCGAACCCCTCTATCGTGAGCATCTCCGAGCTCTCGCGCCACGTGGGCGAGGCCGTGACGCTCCGCGGCTGGCTGTACAACAAGCGCTCGAGCGGCAAGCTGCACTTCCTCGAGGTGCGCGACGGCTCGGGAATTTGCCAGTGCGTCGTCTTCAAAGGCGGCGTGTCGCCCGAGCTTTTCGAAGCGGTGGGGCACGTGCAGCAGGAGACCAGCCTCGAGGTCACGGGCACGGTGGCCGAGCACGGCAAGCTGAAAGGTACGTTCGAGCTCCAGGCGACCAACGTTCGCGTCATCAACGCCGTCTCGCGCGAGTACCCGATTTCGCCGAAAGAGCACGGCACCGATTTTCTCATGGACCACAGGCACCTGTGGCTCCGCTCGAAGCGGCAGCACGCGATCGTTCGCGTGCGCCACGCGATCATCAAGGCCGTGCGCGACTTCTTCGACGGCCGCGACTTCACGCTGGTCGACGCGCCGATCTTCACGCCCAACGCTTGCGAAGGGACGTCGAACCTCTTCGAGACCGACTACCACGGCGATCCGGCGTACCTCACGCAGTCGGGCCAGCTTTACATGGAGGCCGGCGCCGCCGCGTTCGGCAAGGCGTACTGCTTCGGGCCGACGTTCCGCGCCGAGAAGTCGAAGACGCGTCGCCACCTGGCCGAGTTTTGGATGGTCGAGCCCGAAGTCGCCTTCATGGATCTCGACGGCGACATGAAGCTCGCCGAAGAGTTTCTGGCGTTCATCGTCGGCCGTGTCCTCGAGACGCGCCGCGAAGAGCTCAAGGTGCTCGAGCGCGACACGACGGTTCTCGAGCGATCGGTGCCGCCCTTTCCGCGCATCACGTACGCCGAGGCGATCAAGATCCTTCAAGAGAACGGCCACCCCGAAGCGAAGATCGGCGACGACTTCGGCGGCGACGAGGAGACCGTCATCTCGAACAAGTTCGACCGGCCGGTGATCGTTCACCGCTACCCGCTCGATCTCAAAGCGTTCTACTTCGCGAAGGACGCGACCGATCCGAAGCTCGCGCTCAACATGGATGTCCTCGCCCCCGAAGGGTACGGCGAGATCATCGGCGGCGGTCAGCGCGAAGATTCGCTCGAGCGCCTCGAGGCGGCCATAGACGCGCACAAGCTGCCGCGTGAGGCCTTCGAGTGGTACCTCGATCTCCGTCGCTACGGCAGCTTCCCCCACGCGGGCTTCGGCCTCGGGATCGAGCGGAGTGTCGCTTGGATTTGCGGCCTGCCGCACGTGCGCGAGACGATTCCATTTCCGCGCATGCTCAACCGCCTCGCGCCTTAGCGCACCGCGTGGGTAGCTAAGGTAGCTAAGGCTAAGGACCGGACGGGTTAGAGCCGTGAGTTGGCTAGAGCCTTGTGCTCGGCGGCGATCGAGGCGTAGAGCGCGAGGTGCGCGGCCGCGGCGCGCGTCCACGAGCTGTCGCGGCTCATGGCGCGCGTGACGACGCCCGCGAGAGCGTCCTTGTGCGCGTAGAGCGTGAGGGCGTTCTCGCACGCGAGAAACAGATCGTGCGCCGTTCGGCCGCGCGCCACGAGGCCGGTGCCCTTCGTGCCGCTCGCATCGACCGCATCGACCGTGTCGCGAAGGCCGCCGACGGGCGTGACGACGGGGATCGCGCCGTACCGCATCGCGTACATCTGCGTGAGGCCGCACGGCTCGAAGCGTGACGGAACCGCGAGAAAGTCGGCAGCGCCGTAAACGCGCCGCGCGAGGTTGCCGTCGAACGCGATGCGCACCGCGAC
>JANXMC010000751.1 GCA_025354825.1 Myxococcales bacterium | reverse complement strand
CAAGCTCGCGCCGGGCGACGCGCGCTTGAAAGAGCTCGAAAAGCGGTTTCCCGAGCTGCGCGAGGTCGCGCAGTAGGCGGCCCACGCCGCAATTGAACCGCACGCGCGCACCACCTATCGTGCCGGCGATCATGGCCCACGGAACAACCATCGGTACAGCGCGCGCGGTAGCAGAAATCTCGGCGGGCGACGTCGTCGCGGGCGTTCAGATCGAAGCACCCCTCGATCGCGTCTTCGCGGCTTTCACCGACCCGCGCGAGATTCTTCACTGGTGGGGTGACGCCGCCCACGACCGCATCACCGAATGGGTGCCGTCCGTCGATCCGGGTGGTCGCTTCCGCGCCGTGGGTGTGATGCCCGATGGCAAGCCGTTCGTCGTCGACGGCGAGTACCTCGAAGTCTCATCGCCTCACAGGTTCGTCCACACCTGGAAAGACAATCGTGACCATGCCCACGGCCTCGTCACGACGGTCTCGTGCCATCTCGAAGCCCGCGAAGGCGGCACCCATCTCACGCTCCGTCACACCGATTTTCACGGGAACGCGGCCGCACTCGAGCGGCACGTGAAGAGTTGGCCGCCCGTCCTCGACGCGCTCGCAAGGTTCGCCGAAGGGGACGCGCCCGCGGCTCTCTAACGGTCACATACCGGCGCATCGGCTGTCGCGCTGGCCCAACGCTCAAAAGGGTCGCAACACGCGACGCCGTCTTCGCGGCGTTGCAGGCCGCGACCGACGCGACGCTGCAGCCCGGCGCGGCACTTTGGGTTGTCTACCATTGGCGCGTGAGTCGAAAGGCTCGGCGCAACGGGTTCGCCGCCTGCGAACAAGTCGTTCCGACAGCCTACTATTTCGGGGGACTTAATAGGTTGTCGCCCTCGCACGTGCTGTTCGATCGCGCGGATCGGTCGTTGCACGAAGCCCTTCGACCATGGCTGTCTATGCACGCCCGCGAAGGGCTCTTCGTCCTCTCCTTGCCGACACGCGCGGCGCGAACCTCGTCGAGTCCATCGCGGCTCTCGGCCTCGTCGCCATTCTCGCGATTGCCGGCTTCGAGCTTTTTGGCGGCGCGCTCCGAGGCCAAGCCGATCTCGCCGCCGTCACGACGCCGGCGCCGGCGACCACCGGCACTGCGAAGCCGTCGTGGTCGTCGATTGTGAAGAAGTAGGCCGCGAACAGGCGTTACGTCAGAGCGGCGAGGCGCGGGGATCGAGCGGCACGATCCACGACTTTGGGGCCACGCCGTCGTGCAGCGGCGCGAGATCCACCGTGGGGTCTACCAGATTTCGCGGCGCCCTTCCGTTGAGCGTCACGACGGCCGTCGCGAACACCTGGGGACGCGCCACGACGCCGCGCGTGCGAAAGTCGTTGGCCACGATCTGCGCAAATTGCAGAATCATGTCGGGCTGCGTCGCGACCATTTTTTGCTGGTACCGCGTGAGATAGCTCGCGCCGTCGGGGCTCCACGTTCGCGACGAATCCGGGTCGCGCACCGTGAGCTCGCATACGCCGCTCTTCTCGACGAGCATCACGTTCCACGCAAAGCGAAACCCCTCTTCCGTCCAAAGCAGGTTGCCCGGGTAAAGCCAGTGGCGCAGAGGCATCGCCACCTGGCATGCGCCGTAGACGAGGAGAGCCGCGACGACCCCACGGCGGCGCCCCCGCGGTGGGAGCTCGGTCGTCGTTGTGAGACGCCCTGCCGATGACTTTGTGCGCAAAAAGCCGCGTGGCCACGAGGGGGAGAAGAAGAGCGGCGCCGACGCGATCATGATCCACGGGAACATCCCAATTTGGAAAAGGCGCGCCGTGAGAAGGTGAAATGCCACGACTGCGAAATAGGCCACGGCCCGCGTTCGGCGAACGAGAAGCAGCGGGACGACGAAGAGATCGAACCCCGCGCCCGCGTAGCTCATCGCGTAGGCCGCGCCCTTGGTCGCGAAGAGCGGCCCCAGCATCGGTACATCGGTGCTGGCGCGCAGCCAGATCGACAACGGTTCGGCGTGAACGAGCCAGTCGCTCTCGAGCTTCGCGAGCCCGCCGAAGACGTAGACGACGCCGATCTGAAAGCGCAGAACGCCGAGCACCCACGCCGGCGCGGTCGTGCGCGTGCGTTTTCGCCGAAGCGCGTCGACGGAAAATGCGTCGCCTAGCGGCAAGAAAATTGCCAAGAACGCGAGGAGGATGACGAGATAGTAGTGATTGAGATAATTTGTTTTATCGCAAAAGTGGGCATACGAGAACGTCGCAAAAAAGAGCACGGCGCTCGCGCGAAAAAACGCCCCCGTCGCAAAACCCACGGCCGAAAGGCCCATGGCGGCGTACACCACGTGCATCCACAGCGCGGGGAGGGGGCGTACCCATTCGAATCCGTAGTACGGAAAGAAGTACTTCGGGACTTCGAAGTACTCGTGAATCCAACCGTGGGCGAAGTAGCGCCCAACGGCGATCACGAGAAGCGCGCCTAGCGCCGCGCGAAAGGCGACGACGGAGGCGATGTCGACGGGGGCGAAGAGCGCGCGCACGAGCTGGGACGCGTGGGGCGCCTCCCCGTCGGCGCTGGCGTCTTCAGTCGCCGTCATTATCGCCAAACTGCAGCGCCGATCCGAGAATGCTGGCGACTTCGGTGGCGAGCAGACGCTTCAGCGCGTTGACACCTTCGTAGGCCGCTTCGAGGGCCGTTTTGTCGCCGAGAAGCGCCGTGCGCATGGGCGGCGTTACGGCGGCGAGAACGGCTTTCGCGTTGGCAATCGCCGCACGAACACGCGTGTCGAGATCCACGTTGCGCGCGGTGATGAGCGCCGAGACGCCCGGCCCCGTCGCGCCTCCGTAGCTGCCGACGTAGACGCTCTCGACGCCGGCGATCGTCGCCAGCATGTCGTCGAGAGACGCATCGCTGCGCGGGCTCTCTTCGAGGGCGGGCTGCGCGACGCCGCCCGACTCTTTGCCAATCGGCTTCGCGAGGCGTGCACGCACGACCGACTCGATCGCGAAAATCATGTAGTTTACAATGTCGTCGACGGCGGCCTTTTGCGACCCGTAGGCGGCGCTCCCCGAGCCAGCGCTCGTGATCTCTTTCGTGAAGTTCTCGCCCGCGGCGTCCCACGCGTTGAATAGCTCGGCGGTGCGCTTCTCGAGGGCGCTCGCGATGAGCGCGGTGAACGTACGCCTCCGGAGCCCGGCGTCGCCCGACAGGGCGGTGAGCACGGACGCGTCGCCGTTGGTCGAATCGAAAAGGACGTACTCGACGGCCGCGAGCCCCTTCACGTTGCCGCCGAGCTGCGCAATGCCGGCGTCGTCGAGGGTGCTCGTGCCAGAGAGCGTCGACTCGATCGTGGCTCCGTTCGCGGGCCAGAAGTCGATCCCCGCTTGGCTCGACCTGGTGACGACGGGGCCGAACGCGAACGCGTCCGTGCGACGCCACGCCTTCATCGCCTCGCGCCACGCCGACTGCGCCGTCGCGAGCGTTGCCGCCGTGGGGGCGTCGCGCAGCGCCGAGGCCGCGGTTGCGAGCGTTTTCGCGGCGCCGTCGAGATCGCGGTAGCTCGCGAGGAAGACGCTGGGCGCGAGGAACGCGAGGGTTGGCCCGTTGTTCTCGCGGCTCGGGGTGTTTTCGCCGCACGCAACGGTCGTGAGCTGCGCGCCGACGGCGGCGGCCGCCAAGAGAAGAAAGGTGCGTCGTTGCATCGGGTGCTTCCTTTACAGCGATTCGAGGAACGCGACGAGGGCGTCTCGGTCGGCTTTGGTCATGGAGAGAAATGCATCGCGCGCCGCGGACG
>JANXMC010000399.1 GCA_025354825.1 Myxococcales bacterium | reverse complement strand
CGCGCGCGGTCGCGTGACCGATTTCGGGGAGACCTTCTTGCGGCTGCTCAATCTCGAACGCGCGCCCGGCCTCGGGCTTGGCCGCGACGAGCTTGTCGATCAACGAGCGCGACGAGTCGTCGATCTTGATGAACTTGACGCCCATCCCGGCGGGCCGCTCGGCGCCGCCCAGCGCGGCCTCGCGCTTCCAGACGACGCGGCCCACGCCGACGATGACCGCCTTGTCGCCCGCGATTCGAATCTCGAACTTGAGGAGAGTTCCCGGCGGAAACGCGTTCGGTGTCTTGATGAAGACGCCGCCCTTGCTCACGTCGTACGAGTGGTTCTCGATGAACTCGTCGACCGTCGCGCTCTTGTAGCGGACGTTCAAGCTAACGATTTTTGCGCGGGGGTCCTTGCGCGTATCCTGGGTCATCTCGGTCTCCGGTCCAAGCAAGTCCAAACCCAGCGCGAGGGCGGACATCTCGCGGACGCCATGCCATCGTACCGACGCGCGCCGACAATTGCCAACTGCGGCCTACGGCGGGGGCTAGGCCGGCGTGCTAGCGTGCCCGCCCGTGAATGCGGTCCGGCCCAGTGGTGAGGCTACTTTTCGTGCTCACGCGCGGCACGCCCTCCACCTGCGGGCGACGGTGAAGCGCGAGGACAGCGCCTGGCAGAGCGACGGCACGGTGCTCAACGTGGGGATGGGCGGCGCCTGCATCGCCCTCGCGCGAAGCCCTCATTTGGGCTCGATGGTGACGATCTCGCTCGCCGCGCCCACCTTCTACGCGGAGAGCTCGGGCGGCGAGCCGAACGAGCCGTTCGCCCTGCGCGCCCGCATTCAGTGGCGGCGTGAAGCGACGGCGTCGGAGCCCGCCCGGGCCGGGCTCGCGTTCGAGCACACGAGCCCACACGACCTCCAACTGCTCGTCGACTTTCTCGCGACGCTCTAACGGGCCTTGCGCTTGGCGGGCTTCTTCGCCTTGCCCGGCTTGCTCGCCGCCTTCGCCTTCGGGAACGCGAACTCCACCGTCGACGCGAGCTTCTTGCGCCGCTTGTCGACCTCGGCCTGCAGCGTCGCGACGGCCTTCGTGCGCGCGTCGTAGAGCCTCCGGTGCTTGCGGTGGATGGTCGAGTCGCTGAGGAGCGCGTACGTGAGCCACGGGAAGACGGCCGTTACGTCGGTGTGCACGTAGACCGAGCCGGTGGCGACGCTTTCGGCGGAGACCTTGCCCCACGTGTGCCCTTCGCCGGCGGGGCACGAGCTGAGCGCGCCGTTGTCGACCGGGTCGACGCAAATCTGAACGTCGATGTCGAAGCCGTGGGTCGGCACGCCGAGAATCTGATCGAGGAGCGGCTCGCCCTGGAGCGTGTAGTTCTTCGGCACGCCGCCGCCGAGGATCCAGATCGCCATCTTCTTCTTCAGCGACGAGCCTACCGACGCGAAGCAGTGGTGCTGCATCGCGCCCATTTCGAACACGTCGTCGTTCACGTCGATCTCGAGCTTGAACTGCGCGCCGTAAAGCCTCTTCAGCTTCACCATGTTCAAGAAGATCGACCCGTCTTGGACGGCGCCGACGAAGATCGGCACGCCGCAGCGGTAGGCCGTGGCGAGGAGGCTCGGGCTCGTTACGCCGAGCGCCTCTTCGAGATTCGCGATGTGCTTGCCGAGCAAATAGTGAAGCTCCGGCGTCGTCATCTTTCGCTGGAAATCAGGGCCGCGCAGGATCGCCGAGAAGAGCTTGTCGGTCTCGAGGAGCGCGTCCTCCGAGAAGCCCAAATCGTAAATACGAATGATGCGCGCCACGCGGAGCATCACGTCGCCGGCCTGCGGATCGATCTCGCGAATGCGGTGGCCGATGATGCGGTGCGCGTCGTGATAGAGGTTCGCGCCCGTCGTCGTGATGCAGTCGATGATGCCGCGCTCGATGAGCGGAATCAGACACGACTGATGCAGGCCCGCCGGCGTCATCGCGCCCGAGAGCGTGAGGAAGATCGCGCAGTCTTCGCGGACGCTCCGCTGCATCAGCTCGAAGGCGGTTCGCTCTTGGCGGCCCACGTAGGCCGGGAACATCTGCGTGATGATGTCGGCGGGGCGTTCCTTCCCGGTGATGCCGGTGGGTCGCACGTCGCGGGCGCGCGAAAAGTCTTTTTGGAGGGTCGGCTTCGAGGAAGGGGTTCGCGGCTTGGCCATGGGGAGCGGCGCGGAGCGTAGCAAGGGCTCTCGCGTGCGCGTGCGCGAAAGGCGCCCTTCGTGTATTCCTAAGCAGCGTGAGAGCACGCAGCGCGACCACGGGTGCAAGCACCGGCGAAGGCGACGGCGGGGGTCGCCCCCCGACCGCATCTCCCGCCACCGCCACCTCGAACACCCTCGAGCAGCTCGCCAAGCTGCCCGACGACGCCATCGACGTCGCACTGGGCGCGGCGCTCATCGCGCGCGACGTCTATGGCAACCTCGACATCGCAGCTCTCCTCGCGCGCCTCGATACGCTCGCCGAGCCGCTCGTCTCGCGCAATGGCGGCGCCGGCCTGGCGGGGTTGACGGCCGACGCGCAAGCCCGCGCCCTCGCCGCCCACTTCTCGGAGGAGCTTGGCTTTCACGGCAACGACGGCGAGTTCTACGATCCGCGCAACAGCCTCCTGCCCGACGTCCTCGAGCGGCGCCTCGGCATCCCCATCACGCTGAGCCTCGTCTATTGCGAAGTAGCCAAGCGCGCCGGCGTCAACGCCCGCGGCGTAGGCTTCCCCGGCCACTTTTTGGCCCGCATCGACGGCGAGCGCGAGCCGTCCGAAACGCGCGACGCGCGCCGTGACCAAGGCGTGACCGCAGGCGCCCTCATCGTCGACCCGTTCCGCGGCGCGCGCACGATGAGCGGCGGCGAGCTCGAACTGCTCCTCCGCCGCGCGCTCGGCAAAGACGCGTCGCTCACGCGCGGCCATCTCGCCGCGTCGAGCCCCCGCGCGATCCTCGTTCGCATGCTGACGAACCTGAAGGGGATCTACGCGTCCCGCGGCGACTTCGCCCGCGCGTACCTCGCCCTCGACCGCATCATCTCGTTCGCGCCCAGCGCCGCCGAAGCGCTCCGCGAGCGCGCGTCCCTCGCCGTGCGCCTCGGCTCCCTCGAAGCGGCCCGTGCAGACTACACGCGCTCGCTCGAGATCGACGGCGACTCGGACGACGCGATGAAAGCCCGCGCCCGCCTCGCCGAGATCGACGCGAAGCCCAAGACCGGGCGCGCGCTCAACTGAGCGTCACGATGGCCATGCGCGCCGTGCTCCCTTCGCTACGCGTGCGCGCGACCTTCGGCGCCCTCGTCCTGACGACGCTCACGGCGGCGTGCGCGACGACGACCGGCTTCCAGAGCGGCGCCCCCGGCCGCGCGTACATCGTCGATTCGCACAACTATCTCGTCACCACCGACAACCTGGTCTGGAGCTGCGACGCGACCACCGGCACGCCGCAGTGCTGGCGCGTCGTGGAGCGCGAATAAATGCGCCCTCCCGCGTGCTTGGCGGTTCGTGCAGCCGCAATCGTTCGCGCCCGCGCGCCCGTGTTCGCGATTGTGTTGCTCGCCGCGGCGGTGCTCAGCGGCTGCTATTCGACCGTCAGTTACCCTGTCTCGGGCAGCACGACGAGCTCGGACGAAGTCTGGTACGTGAAGCAGAAGTACGTCCTCTTCCTTCGAGTCCAACACGATGTCTACTATTGCCCGCCCGGTCAGGTCGTCTCCCAGAAGGTCTGCACGAAGGCCGTCATGCACGACGACGGCGAGTAGCCATCGCCTCGCGCGCGGCGCCGTGGCCGCGGCCGTCTGCGCTGTCGCGCTCGTCTCCAACGCGCGTTCGGCGTCCGCACAGCTTCACTGGGACATCGGCGGCGATGTCGGGCTGACGAAGCGATTCCTCACGTCGCGCCCCCTCGGCGGCAGCGATGCCGGCTTCGGGCCGAGCCTCGGCGCCATGGCCCACGTCGCGCTGCTGCCGATGGTCCGCATCGGCGGCTACGTGTCGGCCGATCTCTCGCCGGCCGAAGGGTCGTCGCTTCGCCAGTTTTTGGCCGTGGGCGCCCGCGTGAAAATTCTTTCGCCGTGGCCCCAAAGCCCGTTTCGCGCCTGGATTTTCGCGGGTTTCGGCTACGCGGGGGTCTACTCCCACCGGTTTCAGCGAACGCTCTTCATTCGCCCCGACCCCGAGCTCCCCGCGCGGCCCACGGACGTAAGCGTCGAAGGGGCCGGCGGCGGCTTCGCCGAGGTCCCCGTGGGGGTTGGTGCATCTTACAAGCTCAACAAACCGTGGGAGCTTTTCGCCGAGCTGGGCGCCCGTTTCGGCTTCGGCTTCACCGGAAGCAACTACACCGGCCGCGCCGCATCCGACCCCGTTGGCGTCGAGGCGAACCTCACGCCCATTGGAAATGACTCGATTTCGCTCGGATTGAGCGTGGGAATCGCCGCAGGCATGTAGCCTTGGCTCTAGGATGGTGTGGTACGGGTGATTGTCTGAGCCAGTGATGGGACTGCGGGATGATTCGAGGAAATCGCAAGCCATCGCGACCCCGCAAGGTGTCACGCGCGGCGACCGTATGAGCGATTCTCCGAACAATCCAAAGGCGCTCATCGGCACCGTTCTGAGCGGGCGCTACCTGCTCGAGCGCGTTCTCGGCGAGGGCGGCATGGGCGCGGTCTATCAGGCCGAGCACACGCACATGCGCAAGCGCCTCGCGGTGAAGGTGCTGCATCCCGAGATGAGCCGCATGCCCGAGGTCGTCGCGCGCTTCGAGCGCGAGGCGATGGCGGCGGCGCACATCGATCACCCGAACATCGCGGCGGCGACCGACTTCGGAAAGACGGAAGACGGCTCGTTCTTCCTGGTGCTCGAGTTCGTCGAGGGGACGAGCCTTCGCGACCGCATCAACAAGGAAGCGCCGCTCAGCACCGCCCGCGCGATCCACATCGTTTACCAAATCGCGAGCGCCCTTCAGCGCGCCCACCAGATTGGCATCGTGCATCGCGATCTCAAGCCCGAGAACGTGATGCTGGTCGATCGCGAAGGCGACCCCGACTTCGTGAAGGTGCTCGACTTCGGCATCGCCAAAGTGCCCGTGGGCGAGCTCTCCGGCGTGTCGAGCTCGGGGCAGCCGGTGCTCACGCAGCTCGGCATGGTGTACGGAACGCCCGAGTACATGGCGCCCGAGCAAGCCGCCGGGCAAGAGGTCGACGCCCGCGCCGACCTCTACTCGCTCGGCGTGATGTTTTACGAGCTGCTCTGCGGCATGCGGCCGTTCGATCACGAGAGCAAGGTCGCCCTGATGGGCATGCACGTGACGGCGCCCGTACCGCGCATGGCGGAGATGGCGCCGAAGGTCACCGTGCCGCCGGAGATCGAAGCGGTCGTGTTGAAGCTCCTCGAGAAGGAGTCGACGCGACGGTTCGACGACACGGCGTTCCTCGAGGCGCTCGACGATCTCATCGCGCAGTACCCGAGCGAGATGGCGGTGCCGGCCGCCGAGCCGTCGAACGCCCGCCCGGGCTCGCGTCCAGGGCGCGGTGGCTCGTCGCCCGCGACGCCGCGCCAACAGTCGCGTCCGGCCGTAACGCCGGCGCCCACGGGCGCGCCGCTTCCCGTGCTCAAAAGCCCGCGACGGCAGCCGCGGCTCGCGGTCGTGGGCGCGAGCGCGCTCGGCCTCGGCGCTGTGATCACCGTCGCCGTGCTGTTGCTCACCGGCAAGCGCCCGCCGCCGACGCCGACCGTGACGGAAGACGCTGGCACGTCGACGGCCGTCGTCGTCGCGTCCTCGTCGG
>JANXMC010000652.1 GCA_025354825.1 Myxococcales bacterium | reverse complement strand
CGTCGGCCGGCCCTTCCATCTTGAGCTCACTCCGCTTGGCGATGCCTTGCGAGCCGTTCGAGTCCTCGAAGCGCTGGTACTCGAGATCGCGACGAACGTCGGCGATGCTGACGACGAAGATGCCGGCGTTGTCGAGGTACTTGTCGTCCTCGTTCGAGTCGCGCACGTCAATCGACGCGACGCGCGCCTCGTCGATCTCCTTCGGCGTCGGCTCGGGGAACTTTTCCTTCTGCAGCTTGTGCAGAACGACGCTGATACGCACGACATTGGTGCGCGCATCGGCGAGCCAGAAGCGGCTCTCGTAAGCGTCCGGCGCGTTCTCGTCCTGCTTCACGAAGCCGTACCAGCCGATGGCCGCGAGCCGGTAGTCGGCGAGCGCACGGGAGAGGCGCTCGATTTGGTACTTGGGGTCGCCGGACTGCTGCGCTTCGGAGAGCGCCTGGCGGGCGTTGTTCGTGTGCTGCGCCGCCGCCGTGCGGAGGCCGCCCTTCACGAGACGCTCGGCGTTCTGAATGGCCGCCGGGTTGTCCTTGTTCGCGTCGACCCACGGCGTGTTGCCGATGTAGTTCGCGAGCGCGGTGCGTGCTTCGAGAGCCTTCGCCGCGATGCGATCGTGCTCTGGCGTGCCGGGGCGGTTGTTGACCAGATTGAGCTGATCGTACGTCTCGGCGATGGACGACTGCACGTCCGGCGCGGACGGGTCCATCGGCCACTTCTTGAGAATCATCTCGTAGATTTCGATCGCGTTCGAGAAGTGGTTGAGGCTTCGGAACTCGGTCGCGAGGCTCTTGTAGATCTCGATCGTCCACGGCTTGTCTTGCGGGATGAGCGAGTTGTCCTTGAGGCGGTCGATGGCGACGTGGAGCTTCTTCTCCGCGACGGCCGTGTCCGACTCCTCGACGATGTCGGGGCGCGGGATGTACGGCTCGTCGGCGTCGGGACCCTTGAAATCGACGGTCGTGAGCGAGCCGGCGATATAGGTGTAGGCCTCTGCGCGGAAGTCCGACCCTGGGTCGCCCGTGAGCTTCTGCTGCTCGTCGGTGAAGACGAGGAGGTGCACAAACTCTTTCGTCGCGGCCTCGTAGCGCTGCTGCTTGAAGAGCGTCCACGCGTACTTGTAGAGCGCGACTCCGTAGAGGTTCGCGTTCTTCATCCGCAACGACTGCGAGTAGGCACTCGCCGCGCGGTTGTAGCCGTAGACCGACGGCAGCGCGAGGAGGTCG
Source organism: Myxococcales bacterium (assembly GCA_025354825.1). Lineage (GTDB taxonomy): Bacteria > Myxococcota_A > Polyangia > Polyangiales > Polyangiaceae > JANXMC01. The sequence goes on along the minus strand of JANXMC010000652.1, from coordinate 21,837 downwards.
GCCTCCTTCGGATCGCGCACGAGGCCGGCGCCGAAGTCGAGCTGATCGAACTCCCAGTTGCCGATCTGCCACCAGACTTCTTGCACGTACTTCGGCTCATCGCCGGGGCGCACCGACGGCTGCGCAATGGGCTGGCAATCGCCCGGGTACGGATCGACGAACGACGTATCGGGGCCACGCTTCTTCTTCAGCGTGTCGGGCGTCGGATACCGGCGGCGCCATTCCACCCAGTACGCCTGCGTGTTGTCTTGCGGCATCGGGCGGACCGAATCCGCGTCCGGGTTTTTCGCATCGGCCGGCGTGGGGTAGCCGAAGTGGTTGTGGCAAACCAGTGAGCGCCAGACCTGCTGCGCCTCGTCGTTGCGGATCGAGTCGTTGTACGCGTGGCCGAGAAAGTAGAAGACGCCGGCGAGCTCGCGGTAGTTCGGGAACTCGTTGATGATGCGCTTATAGAGCGCGATCGCGGGCTTGAGGCCGACGGCGATGTCGTCCTTCGCGTCGTCGCCGCGGGCTCGCTCTTCGTAGAGAGCCGCCAAGCGGTACATCGCGTCGGGCGTCGCCTCGGGATGGGCGCGGGGGCCGCTGTACTCTTGAATGAAGCGCTCGAGGCTCGCGATCGCGCGGCGCTGCGCATCGCGAAGCGACTGCTTCTCGATGACGATGCCGCGATCGAGCTCGGAGAGGACCTCGCGCTTCTTCTGACCGTAGTGGAGCTTGATGATGTCGGTGATCGTGTCGCGGTATTCGCGCGCGCCGGTCTCGTAGGTGGAGATCTGCTGCTTCAGCGCGTCGTAGGCGACGATCTGCTCCGGCTTCGGAGGCGGGGGCGGCGGGATCGCCTTTCGCACGACGGGCGTCGTGCTCGACGACGTGTCGGTCGTCGTGCTCACGCTTGCGCCCACAGTCGCGCCCGCATCGCCTGCGGAAGCCGCGGTCGCGGCGGTCACGGACGCACCTGCGTCGCCCGCGGTCGTTTGCGCTGCTCCGGCACCTGCGTCCTTGGCTGCCCCTGCACCGGCCGCCGTGGGCGTTGCTTTCGGCACCCCCGCATCGGTGGCGCTCGTCGTCCCCGCAGGCTGAGCCTGGAGAGGAAACGAAACTGCGATCGAGAGCGCAGACGCCGCCCCCGAGACGAGAAGCCACTTCGTAGTCCGCTTTATCATCGCGATCGTCCTCGACCGTCTTCGCGCAAGCGCCGGAGCCGGCGTGGCTCCGGAATCGCTACGCAGTGCCGGATGCGTTCATGAGATTCCGAGTGCAGCCTACTTTGCCCCTGCCGGCGCACTCCCAGCTGCCCCTTCCCCGGCGTCGTCGAGCACTTCTCGCAACTCTTCGTCGAGAACCTGCTCTTCACGGGCGCGCTCCGTCTGGAGCGACCTCACGCGGTCCATCTCCTCTTCGCGCACTTCCCATGCTTGCTCCGTGATGCCGACGTCGGCCCGAAGGACGATGCCGCGGAGCTTCTCGCGAACCAGGAGGAAGTTACGTTCTGCCACGCGCCCGACGACGTCGCGCGCTTCGCGATCGAGCCCTTCGAGCTGCGATTGGTAGCCGACGATCTTCGTCGCCTCTTCGTCGACCTTGCCTTTGAGCTCGGTCGTGCGCGCGGCAACCTTCGCGTCGAGCGCGAAGAAGGCCGCCGTGAGGCGATCTTCGAGGATGCGCGCCTGCGCCAAGGCCGGGCCGACACGCGCGCCAAAGCGCGCGGCGTCTGCTCCCGCCTGGTTCGCCGTGACGAGCTGCACTTCGCGATCGATGACGTCGCGGAACTCGGGGCGGCGCGCGGCGTCGTCCTGGTAGCGCGAGTCGCCGAAGCCTACTTGGAGGCGGCTGAAGTCTACCTGCGTGCGCAGTTCGGCCGCTGTCTCGCGGAAGTCCTTGAGGTTGCGCTCGTTCTCCTCGAGCTCTTTCGTGAAGCGATCGAGCGTGGCCGGATCGCGCGTGACGCCGCGCGCGGACTCGTCGCGCATCCAGCGGCGCAGGCCGTTGACGACGGCCTGGAGCTGGTCGATCTGCAGGGTCTGCTCGCTGAGCCGCTGCGAGACGACGTCCCAACGGCGCATGCCCTCCTGCTCGCGCGCGTCGAAGTCGGACATTGTCGTCGGAAGCGTGACGACCGCGCCCATCAGCTTTTGACGGCGAGCGCGCACCGCCGCGAGCTCACCCGAGAGCTGCTCCGGCTCGGTCGCGTCGAGCCCTTTCGCAACTTCGAGGCGGGCCCGCGAGATGCGGTTCAAGAGGCCCACCGCGCGCATTTCACCCGCCATGAGATCGGGGAAAAGGCGCACGCGGTTGGCGGCTCCGATGACGGCGTTGAGCCGCTCGATGAGGCCTTGCGACTTCTTGATGAGCGTCCGGCAGAGCGCCACATCGTCGACGACGGCGAAGGCGAGCTGACCGTCTTCGGCCTCACGCGCCCACTTGAGCGCGATCGGCGGAAGCGCGTCGGTCTGCTCGAGGGCATCCATCTCGCGCTGCGAAAGGCGGTCGTAATAGACCGACACATCTTTCGTCGACGAGATGAACGTCTCGATCTGATCGCGCATGGGCGCGTACTGCTCGCGAACCGATTCGTACAGCTTGAGCGCCGTATCGAACGAGCCCGCACGAAGCAGAAGATCGGCGCGGAGGAGCGTACCGTCGGCGAGATACTGCGAGTTCGGGTTCGAGACCGAGAGGACCTCGAGGGCGCGTTCGGCGCGCTGTACGTCGCCGAGGCGGACGTAAACCCACGCGAGCTCGTAGAGCATCGTGTCGAACTCGGGCGACTCGCGCGAGACCTTTCCGTACGCCTCGCTCGCCTGTTGGTACTGCTCCATCTCGTAGAAGAGACGGCCAATGGCCATCCACGAGAGGTCGATCACGTGGCGATGCTCGGGCGTGTCGGGCGTGAGCTCGGTCACGACGCGGAAGCCTTCGATCGAAAGCTTGTAGTTCGTCGGAGGCGGCGCCGTGGCCGAGGACGACTGCGCGGCGCCCGGCTGAAGGCTCGATGTTGCGTCCGATACAGGCGTGCCGGCGCGCGCGAGCTTCATCGAAATGAGCGCCTGGAAGTAGCGCGCTTGATGCGTGTAGACGCCCCCCGTGGGGATCACTGCGAATGCTTGCTGCGCGCCGGCGTAATCCTTCTTCGCGTAAAGCGCCTTCCCCTTCGCGTACTGCACGACGGGGTCGCCACCGAGGGCGGCGAGCTTCGGGAAGATGGCGTCGAGCGAAGCGACGTCGTTGATGCGAAGGGCGATGTCGACGAGGCGCGCGAGAGCACGCGCAGCGTAGGGCGCGAAGTAGGGCTCCGCCGACCTGTCGACGATGGCGCGGTAGTCGCGGCGTGCCGCGAGGTACTCCTTCGATTCGTAGTACGTCTCGCCGCGAAGCCAGAGCGCGTCGCCATGGGAAGGCGTGCCCGGGTACTTCTCGATGATCTCGCTGAGCACCACGGACGCGCGCGCGTAGTCCTTCGTGCGATAGAGCAGCTCGCCGTTCGCGACGCGCTGCTCGACGGTCAGCTCTTCGCTGCGCGCCTTCGCAATCGCCTGGTCGACCGACGCCGACTCTTTGTCGACCGCGGAGAGCTCGGTCACCGCGTTGTCGGCGTTCGCCTGCCCGTCGGCGGCGAAGGCCGGCTGCGCGAGCGCTGCGAACGCGAACGTCACCGCGATCGTTACGCCGACGCCCGCGCGGCCGCGCGGACGATTCGCCTGCGGCGTGGCGCGTGCGACTGGCCGCGCACTGCCCCCGCCCCCGGCTCGTTTCACTTGGTCCCCCCTCCGATCGAGAGGTTGCCCGAGCCGCCTGCGCTCGTGGCGGGCGCCGTGGTCGGAGTGCCGCTCGAAGGCGTTGCGCCGCCCGGAGCCGCAGCGACGGACGACGCGCTGATCGCTTGAATCTTCTCACGCCAATCGATGGCGGGGCGCTGCTCGAGAGGCGTCGTCACGCCGCCCTTCTCGAGGCCTATCGCGGTGACCGTGATCGTCTTCCCCTCGGCGACGGTGAAGGAGTGGCTCGACTTCACTTCGAACTTGTAGCCGCGGAGGTACGTGAACACGCCAAAGCCGTTGCCTTGATAATTCAACAGAACCTGCAGGGTGTGATCGCCCGGCGGAATCGATCCGCTGAAGATCGGAATCTGTTTCTGGTCCGACAGCGCGCCCGTGTCGTCTTGGCGGTTGTACTGGACGGCGCCGTCCATCACGACGAGGCCACGCACGAGGCGGAAGGCGCTCGACATCTCGTTCTCGAAGAGCACCTCGGCGCGCGCGCCGGCGGCGCCGCCCGACATGATGGTGTCGGAGAGGAGCGAGAGCCGCGTGTGGCTTCGGCGAATCTGATCCTTCAGCTCATCGACACGAGCCTCGAGGTCGCGCAAGCGAACCGCGTACGTCGCGCCGTCCATCGCGGGGCGACCGGCGCTCGACGACGAGGTCGTCGACGGACCGGAGGTGGCGACTGCCGTGACTCCGCCGTCGCTGGTGGAACTGCTGGCGGACGTCGACGTCGTGGCAGAGGCTGCGCCTGTGCCTGCGTCCGCCGCCCCTATTGTGGACGCGGCAACACCGGCGTCCGTCTTCTTGGCGGCAGCAGCCTTGGGCTGTTGCGCGTACGCCATGAACGAAACTGCCAGCGGCAAGACAAACGCAAGACCCATCGTCGCGTGACGTCGCATCCGTGCTCCCCTTTCAGACCCCAGTGCGTGCGCGCGGGACGCGCGCGCGGTCGTACGGCAATGTCGCCCAAGGCAATTGCGTGCCGACGTGAGTCTAGGCGTCACGCGTTACGGATTGCAACCACTCTCATGAAGACTTCGCACGCGATGCTTCGAAGCAATTTCAGATACCTTCACACGCCAAGCATGCCTTGGCGTACGCCCTCGCACACCGGATCGCAGCGCTCGTCTACAACGGATCATGCGCACGACGGAGGTCATCGATCATGACGGCACACGGGGCCCGAGCTGGATACGAATCGCCTGTTTTTCGCCGCTTGCGCGTGACATGCGTTGCCGCTTAGAACGCTGAGCTGCTCCCACCGAGAACGGCGTTCGTGGCCGCGCGCGTCGCGTGGCGCAGGGCTTCGCGCCTGCACCTCGCGTTAGGGCTCGCTTTACGCGCTTTACGGGAAAAAGAGAACTTTGCGAAGCCTCGCTCGTCACTACCACCAAGGAAATGAACCGCTCGGTGTTAGGGCTGGCGAAGGGTCGGAGTTGCGCGCGCGCGATTCGATTGCCTTCGATAAGTTGCGCAAACGCGAGGCCACGCCTTGAGCCCGCCGCGGCGCGATCGCGACGACAGCGCTGCCATTCCCGCGGCGTCCGCGACCTTGGCCGCGGCGGGAGGCGTGATTGCCAGCGACGAAATGCTGATGATGCGCTTTCAGCGCGGCGACCAAGCGGCGTTCACGCAGCTCGTGCGGAGACACCAAGGACCGCTCTACAACTTCGCCTTTCAAAAGCTTCGCATGCAATCCGCGGCGGAAGATGCCGTTCAAGAAGCGTTCGTGCGCGTCGTGCAAAATGCCGTCGACTTCAAGCACGAAGCGCGCTTCACGACGTGGGTTTATACAATCACGCGCAACCTCTGCATCGACCAGCTGCGCAAAGGCGCGCTCCGCAAGCACGCGTCGCTCGATCAGCCGCGCGCAGGCGAAGACGGCGAAGGGCCGACGCTCGGCGAGCAGACTGCGGACACGCGGGCGAGCGTCGAGCGCGATGCCACCGGTACCGAGCTGAAGTCGAGAATGGCCGCGGCGGTGGATGCACTGCCGGACGAGCAGCGCGAAGTCTTTCTCATGCGCGAAATGTCCAATCTGCCGTTTAAGGAAATTGCCGACATTACCGGAGTTCCAGAAAATACCGTGAAGAGCCGAATGCGGTATGCGCTCGAGCGCCTCCAAGAGGCCTTACGCGACTACGAGGAGTACGCGAAAGGGCTGCGCTGACGTGGCCGCGCCGACCGGGGCGCAAACGCGACCGCCGCGACCGGCGAGATGCGCGGCGAAACAGAAGACCGGTGGCGAAGCGCGCGCAGAGTGCGAAACCTAGTGGGGACAAACGAGATCACGATGGACGAGGAGAGATTCGACAGTCTGCTGCTCGACGAGCTCTACGGAGAGCTCGATGAGGAGACGAGCGCGTCGATGAGGCGCTATGCGGCGGCTCACCCGCGGGCCGCCGAAAAGCTCGCCTCGCTTCAAGCCGTGCGTCGCGCGGCCGCCCCTGCTTCCGTCGCCGTGCCCGACTCGCTCGAGGCGCGCATCCTTTCTGCGGTGCGCGAGACGCCCGTGGTCGTCCCGTTTCGGCTTCGCGCATCGTCGGCGCTTTCGCGAGCAGGCGCGTGGGCGATGCGGCCGCAGACAGCAATGGCCGCCGTGTTCTTGCTGATGGTGGGCTCGAGCGTTCTGCTCGTGCGCGGGCGAAGCGCGAAAGCGCCAACGGCGTCCGAGATCACGGTCCTCGAGCGCGGTGCGCCTGCCGCGATCGCGTCGGAGGCTGCCGACCAAGAGTCGTCCCCCGACTTGAAGTCGGCGGCCCTCGCCCACGGCACGCAGGAAGTCGCGCGCGCAGCACCGGCCCCCCAAGCGCCGTCGGCGTCAGGCGGAACGGCTGCCGAAGGTGCACTCGCGCTCGGCGAGGCGAAGGACGACTCGGCGGAGAGCCCCGCGTACGGGACGGCCACGAAAGACTCGCGGCACACCTACGACGGCACGGGAAGCGGCCGCGGCTGGGCGACGCCTCCGCCGCCGGCGGCGCCGCTCGCTCGGGCCGCCGCACCGAAAGCCGCCGCGGCGACCGAGGGTTACGAAAAGGGGCAAGCGATGAACGGCACGAGCGATCTCCCGTCGCTCAGCGCCGGCGGCGGCTCGGCCCCCGCCGCAGCCGCGCCGACCGTGGCGGTCGCAGGCAAGGCGCGCGGGCCGTCCTCGGACTTCGAGGTGGCCATGGCGGCGTACAACGACAAGCGCTTTGCCGATGCGACGACGGACTTCGATCGCATCGCCGCCGGTGGCGACGTGAACGCCGCGCTCTGGGCCGCGCGAAGCGTTCGCGACGGAAGCGGTGGCTGCGCGGCTGCCGTCGCGCGGTTCGACGCCGTGGCCGACGCCGCGTTCGCGACCGTCGCGGGGCAGGACGCCACGCTCGAAGGCGGTCGCTGTTACAGGGCGCTCGGCAGGGCCGACGAAGCGCAGCGGCACTTTCAACGGCTTCTGACCGTCCCCGCGTACATGGCCCGCGCGCAGAGCGAGCTCAGCGCGCTCGCAGGGCGCGCGCAGGCGAAGGCCGCGACGAAACAGGCCGCGCCCACGAGCGCACCTTCGAAAAAGAGCAGCGCGACGAAGCCGTACGCTCCGTGAGCTTCGCGCGATGAGTGGGGACGCTCGCGCGGAGCTCGTCGCAGACTGGTGCAAGCGCGATGCAGCGCGGGCGCTCCTCCCCGCCGACAAGACACTGGCGGCGGCCCCCTCCGCCGCGCGCGCATTGATCGTGGAGCTCGCCCGGGACGGCGAGGCGCGGGACCTTTACAACGCGTGCGCAGTACACGGATTTCTCATCGGAAAGGAGGGCGGCTCGGCGACCCTCGCATCGGCAACCGTCGACAGCCTCCACGCGACCCTCGGCGGCGGCGCGCTGCCCTGGCTCGCGGCGGCGCGCGCCGCCGTCCTCGAGGGGTACGTCGCGGCGCGCCTCGACGCCGCAGGGGAAGACGCGAAAGGGCGCTGGGAGTACCCGCGCTGCGCCGTCCGACTGGACAAAAGCGAGCTCGCGCTCGTCGCTGGCTTCCCGGACGGCGACGGCGAAGAGCTTGCCGATTGGGCCGCCCGCGTCGCCCGAAGCGCCGTCGCCGACGGGACGCGCCGCGCCCGCGTCGCAGGGCCGCCCGCCGCCATCGCGGCGCTCTCCGAGGCACTCACGCTTGCCGGCGTCGCCGTCTCCCCCGCTCCGGTCGACGGCCGCGCGGTCCTGACAACCCCAGCGCGATCGTGGCTCCCGTGGCGGCGAGGCGACTGACGGTGACGCCCGTCTTCGTATAGAGTCCCGCGCATGCGCGCAGCTCTCGCGTTCGGCGGCGGAATCCCACTCGTTTTCGGCGCGCTCTCGGGCGCCTGCTCGTCGCCCTCGGAGCCCGTTCGCGTGGCCGTCCAGACGACGCTCCTCGCCCCACGCGGACTCCTGTCGAACATCACGCGCCTCGCGATCTCCGTCTACGACGTCACGACTGGCATCGCGTGCGACGCCGAGACCGGCGCGCTCACCGGCGTGACGGCGGCGACGCCGAAGGTCGGCTCGAGCGACTTGGGAACGGCCGACTGCGGCGGCGCGGCGTTCTGCGGAAAGCTCGACATCGCGCGCTCCGGTACCGAACGCGCCTTCTACGCCGTCGCGTACGTGAACACGCTCGAACGTGCCGTTGGCTGCGCGACCACGGTCGTGAACCAAGAGACGATCCCCCTCGAGATCAAGATGGTTCGGAGCATTCCGCCGTCGGTCTGCGGCGACAACGCGCTCCAGCCCACCGAGCAGTGCGAGCCGTCGAGCGCGAGCGACCCAACGTGCAACGCGCAGTGCCAAACGGGCGAAGTGCTCCTGTCTGCCGGGTCGACGGCCGCTGGCACGAGCAACGGCAAACCCGGCGACAAAGTGAAGCCGACGTTCGTCTGGCCGTCGTCCGCCGGGCGACGCGGCAAGCTCCTCGCGTTCTTCGGCGATAAGACGCCGGCGACGAACCAAGAGGTCACGATGCGCGTCCTCAACGACGCGTTCGGGCCGTACCAAGAGCAGGGCGCGACGATTCAAGACAGCTCGTTCTTCTTGCCCAACACGCGGGGCGCGATTGTCGGCGCGAGCGAAGCGAACGATCAGTTCAACCCCACGGCGACGTCCATTGGCGCGACCTATTACGTCGCGTTCCAAGACAACAACTCGGCCACGAACAGCTTCGACATTCATCTTCGCTCGCTCGACGACGGCCTCGCGGCGCAAGAAGCGACGGGGCAGCCCATCGGCATCAACGGCGCCAATGGCGGCGGCGAAGCGGGCATTCAGAGCACGCCGTCGATGGCCGCCGGGCCGGGAAGCTTGCTGTACATCGCGTGGCAAGACGACACCGCCGGCAAGATCGTCGGTCGCACGTGGAACCCCCAATCGAAGGCCTACGGCGCGCAAACCGACTTGAGCTTGGGGACGAGCAACCGCGGCGTCGCGGTCGCGGGGACGGATCGCGGGTGGGTCGTCGCGTGGCAAAGCGGCACCGACGTGAAGCTCCGGCTGCTCGGCGCCGACGGCGCTCCCACGGCGTCCGAGCAGACGGTCAACGAGTCGCGCCACACCGGTAGCCAAGAGCAGCCCGCGATAGCCTCGCTGAGCGACGGGCGCTTCGCCGTGGCATGGACCGACCGCGGCGCGGCCAACGGCGCCGACGTTTACGTCCAGCGGTTCGCCGCAGACGGCACGAAGGTCGCGGGCGATCAGGCGGCCGCCGCGAACGACGTCGCCTCGGCGGGCGATCAGACGACGCCGGCACTCGCGGGGATCAGCGCGACGGGCTTCGTCGCCGCCTGGGTCGACGAGACGTCGGGCCACATTCGCGGGCGGCTCCTCGGCGGCAGCGCGGGCTACCTGTTCAACAACGTCACGGGGCAGTCGAGCGAGTTCGAAGCGAGCGTCGAAGGGCGTCGCACGCGAGGCGCACCAACGGTCGCCGTTGGCGGAGGCGGTCCGTACATCGCCATCGGCTGGGAGGACCGCACGGGCGACGCGAAGTCCGGCGTCTACGGCCGCCGCTTCCCGCTGCCGACGGAGTAAGCGCGCTCGGTTAGCTGGGTTCGCGCACGTAGGCGATCGTTCGAATCACTTCGACGAGGCGCTCGCGGTCGTCAAGCTGCAGCGCAATGAAGCTCACGCCCATCCCGGGGTTCGGATTGTCGCCGTTGGCGCGCACGGGGTTGATCCACGCGACGACGCCTTCGAGCTTGAACGACTCGTGGCCGGGCGGCGAGAAGCTCAACATCATGCGCGTCCCCAAGGCGACCGGATCGGTCGTGCGGACGAAGATCCCCATCTCGCTGATGTTCGCGATCGAAGCGTAAAGGAACGTGTCGTCGGCAACGCAGTCGACGGCCCACGTCACCTCGAAGCGGTCGTGGATACGACGATCCGACGCGGACGGCGGAGGCGGCGTCGAGTCAATCTTAGCTTCTTCCTTGTCGCCCATACTTCCCGCCCTGCTCTCTTCGCGCTCGCGCGCCAAGCTTTTTTCGTCTGCGTTCACTGCACACGCAACGTGCCGCCGTTCACGCGGTTGTCGCCGTCGGAAGGTCCGCTCTTCACCTTGAGCCGCGTCTCGCCCGCAAAAAGGCCGAAGAAGACTGTGTACGAGCCGGGCGTGAAGTTCGGTTCGAGGGCGAACTCGTAGTCGTCGACGATGAAGTCGCCCTTGCCCCACAACGTCATGGGGTACTTGCCGGCGACCGGCTTGTGGTCGCCGTTGTGGCGACGCTTGAAGCCGTCGATATGGATGAACGCTTCCCACTCGGAGCCGAGCGGTGCGAGCACTTGGTAGTACGTGCGCATCCGGTACTTGCGGCCGGGCGCCACGACGTCGATGAGGCGACCTTGCTGATCCGTCAGGTCGTAGCCAAGGCACGCGAGCTTGTCGTCCATGTTGACGTCGAGCTTGTGCTGCGGCTGCGGCGGCTTCGAGAGGAGGATCTTGTCGAGCGGATTCTGGTTCTTGTCGGAGCCGCCGAGCGTCGATGACACCAGCAAGATTTGGCTCGATCGCGCATCGACGACAGGGAGGTTTGTACGCCCCGCTTCGCCTTCGCCGCGCGCGCCCGTCTGGTCGCGGTACATCGCGTTCAGCTTGGGGAGCTCTTCGGCCTTCACCGCGAGGAAGCGGCGCTCGCTGCCACCGCCGAGCAGCCACGCCTCGGCGCTCTGCGTGTCGTTGAACGACGGCGGCTGACCACCGGCGTAGTACGCCGCCGTGCGCCCACCGACGCCGAACAGACCCAGGGGCTCGGCGCCGCTGTGAACGCGTTGGTAGGTCTCGAAGACCTCCTTCGGCGAAAGTTGGTTCGCGAGTGCCGGGTAGTACGACATCGACAGGATGACGCCGACGATGAGCCCCGCCGCCGGGATCGCGCCGGCGCGCTTGCCCGCGAAGAGGTCGCCGACGATGCCGAGGAGCAGGAAGAGCGCGATGCCCGAGGGAACGGCGATCGCGACGGAGATCGGCGCGCGCGTGCCGTGCTTGATCAGGTAGGCCATGATCCCCCCCGGCACCGCGAGGACCATGAGCGGGAACAGGATGAGGGCGCCGACGTTGCGCTCGGCCGGCTGGTCCTTCTGGCGGATTGCGCGGAACATCGCTTCGAAGGGCTCGAAGCCTCGGCTAAGCGACGACTGACCAAGCGGGCGCGCGCGGTTGAACGTCCAGAGGAAAACGTCGCTCGCGAAGTAGATGCCGAAGATGATCGCGAGGGGCACGAGGGCCGTGACCCACCAGGCGTTGAGCACGCCATCGCGAAGCTGCAGCGAGAGCGCGCCGACGAACTTCCACTTGAAACGGAGGCCGAGCCACACGACGAGCCCGGCAAGCGACGCGCCCGCGACGAGCGCAAAGTAGCTGAGGGCAAGAAGCCCGTCCCACGCGGTGCGAAGCTCGTGGGCGACGTTGACGTACGAGCTTGGCGCGAACGGCTCGCGCTTCGCGTCCTTCTCGAGCCACGTGAAGAGCGAGACGACCGCGAAGAAGCCGAGGGTCACCCACCACTTCGTGAGGGCTTCCTCCTTGAAGCTCTCGGGGAAGACCGCGCCGGTGATGGCGAAGACTTGGTACGCCTTGTCCGGAATCTCGTGGAAGTCGTGGTGGAACACGCCGAGGAACACGAGCGTGCCGACGCCGACGGCGATCGATGCGTGGGCGCCGCGCTCGAAATCGCGAACCGCGATGCCGCATGCGGCGGCGAGAAGCGCGGGGCCGGTGAACGCGATGAGATCCGTGCGCGCGGCGAGGAAGCCGTGGGCAACGAGGGCGACGCTGGCCGCGAGGAGAAGCGCGACGCGGGTGAAGCTCTCGCGATCGAACACGGCCCCGCGACGGCCGGCGGGCGCGATGAAGAGGCGGCCCAGTGCGAACGGTGCGAACGCGCTCCACGGCACGAGGGCGTGGCCGATGTGCCCGATGTAGAAGTCGAACGTGGGGTACTTGCCCTGCGTCTTGACCATCGCGCCGATCCAGGGATTGAGGTCGGCGACCTTTTCGTGGCTCAACGCGACGGCGCCTAGGTAGCAAGCGGTGGCGCCGAGGACGAGCGCGACGCCACCGACGGCGTTGCCGAGCATGTCCGTCTTGCGCGCATCGAAGCCCAACGTGACGAGCCACGCGAGGCCGACGCCGAGGGCGGGGACACCGACGCCCAGAATGCCGCCGCGGCTGTAGAAGCCGGAGACGATTCCGACGATGGCGACGGCGAGCCACGCGAGGCGAACGGCCGACACTTTGGGCCCGTCGACGTCGCGATCGAAGACCGCGACGGCGAGCCCGCCGAACGCCATCGCGAGGGCGCTCATCGTCACGATGTCGCCCATCATCGTGCGCGCTTGCACGAGGTAGAGCGGCATTGTCATGAGCGCGACGGCCGAGAAGAGACCCGCGCGACGATCGATGAGCCGCGCGACGAAGCCGTAGGTCGCCATGACGCCCGCAAAGCCCCAGACGGCCAGAGGCAATCGCCCAGCCCACTCGTGCAGGCCGAACATGCGGAATCCGAGAGCGATCGACGAGAACGGCAGCTGCGGACGGCCGAGATCGTTGAGGTGCGGGAGCGAGTTGTCCGCGCCGCTCAGCGCAAGATCGGCCGCGCCGAAAAGGTTCAACGCCATGCGCCGCGCGAGGTCGGCGATGTTCAGCTCGTAGGGGTCCCACAGACCGCTCGACGAAAGGGGCGGCAGCACGAAGAGCAGGAACAGCGCGGCGGCCGCGGCGGCGATCAACGGCATGCGGCGGCGTGCGGGGGACGCGCCTGCGTCGTCGTCTACGAGCGGGATGGGCGCGTCGTCGGCGTCTTCGCGCGCGTCGCGCGCGTCGCGATTTCCGTCGTCGACGGGGAGGGCTTCGGCGTGGGCCGGGGAGGAGGCGGGGGCGCTGGTCTCGGACATCGTTGTGCTCTTCGTCTGCGCGGCAATCCGCCAGGCGCGGCGGACCTTACCCGTATCTTTCGGCGCGATGCAACGGCGCTCTCGTACGCGTTCGTGCGCGTGCTACAGCACGCCGCCGATGCCCCCTACCCGCCCCACTTCGACGCGCAAGGCAGACCCCCGCGCGACGTCCCGCCCGAGCTCCGCGCCGTCCCAGCGCCCCTCCCGCACGCCGCAGCGCTCCTCCCGCATTCCGGCGAAAAGCAACGGTCTGCCGCCCGACATGCCGGCCCGTCGTGGCAAGGGCGAGCGCCCCGCACCGCAGAAGCAGCCGCAGCCGCCGCAGGGCAAGGCGCAACGTCCGGAGAAGACGGACGACCGAGACCGGCGGCCGAGCAAGCGGGACCCGAACGACAAGCGTCCACCGCACCGCACGCCGCCGCGCGCCGAACGTCCGTCACGCGGCCCGGGGAAGCCGGATCACACGCGGAAGCCTGCGCCGCGTCCGAAGCGTGTGCCCGGGCAGATTAACAAGCCGAAGCCGAAGGAGGCGCCTCCCCCCCCGCCGAAGGCCGCACGCCCCGCGGCTCCACCCGCGCGCAAGCCGCCGCCCGCGCGCAAACCGCCGCAGGCCTCGGCCGCGAAGGCGGAAACCGCACGAAAGCCCGAGGCGCCGCGCAAGCCCGCTCGGCCGCGTGAGAGCGAGCGTGAGCGCGACTCGGACGCCGAGCTGTACATCGACGAAGACACGCCGAGCCGCTTCGGTCGTGTCGTGCTTTTTGGTCGACCCAACGTCGGCAAAAGCACGCTGCTCAACGCGCTCTTGGGCGAGACGATCGCCATCACGAGCCACCATCCGCAGACGACGCGCGATCAGATCCTGGGTGTCGTGACCGAGGGCTCGACGCAGCTGGTCTTCGTCGACACGCCGGGCGTTCACGAGCCGCGCAACAAGCTCGGCGCGCGCATGAACCACCTCGCGCGCGACGCCGCTCGGGACGCCGATGTTGTCCTCTTTCTCACCGAAGTGCCGCGCGATCTCGGCTCGCCGTTCCGCCCCACGGATCTCGAGATTCTCAGCGCGGTTCCCGAGGGGAAGCCGGTCGTCTGCCTCGTGAACAAAATCGACGAGCTCCACGAGATGTCGGGGCTCATGCCGCTTCTCACGCGCTACCTCGCCGCGTACCCGTTCGTGGCGATCATTCCGATCAGCGCGAAGAAGCGCGATGGCCTCAAAGGCGTCCTCGCGGAAGCGGCGAAGAACGTCCCCGAAGGCGAGCACGGCTTCGATGACGACGCGCTTTCGGACAAGCCGGTACGCTTCTTCGTGGCCGAGTTCGTGCGCGAGCAGATCTTGCGGCGCACGCGCGAAGAGGTCCCCCACGGCGTCGCCGTGATCGTCGACAGCTTCGACGAAAGCGCGAAGCTCGCGCGAATCGACGTCTCCATCCACGTCGACAAGGAATCTCACAAGCCCATCATCATCGGCGCCGGCGGGTCGAGCCTCAAGGCCATCGGCAGCGAGGCGCGCGCCCGCGTGGAGAAGATGCTTGGCCGTCGCGTGCACCTGCAACTTTGGGTCCGCGTCACGCCCGGCTGGTACGAAAGCGATAGCGCACTCCGGGATATGGGCTATGGCCCCGTGACCAAAGAGCCATGACCAAGCATTTCAAGCGCAAGGCAGACCACACGCTTCCTGCCGGAGCGGGCGGGACGCCCATCGTCGCCATCGTCGGCCGCCCGAATGTCGGCAAGTCCACGCTGTTCAACCGCCTCGCGCGGCAGCGTCTCGCCATCGTCCACGACGAGCCGGGCGTCACGCGCGATCGGCACTACGCCGACACCGACGCTTTCGGCCACCCCTACACGCTCATCGATACGGGCGGCTTCGACCCCGACAGCGACGACCCGATGAAGAGCGGCATCGTCGTTCACGTCAAAGCCGCCATCGCCGAGGCCGACGTCATCGTCTTCTTGAGCGACGCGTCGCAGGAGCTCACGTCGGCCGACAAGGCCGCCGTCGCGCTGCTGCGCCGCGCGAAGAAGCCCGTGATCTACGCCGCCAACAAGGCCGACTCGCCCAAGGGCGATCCCGACGCGTTCGAGCTTTACCGCGTCGGCGTCGATAAGGTCTTCCCGGTCAGCGCCCTCCACGGCCGCGGCATGTCCGAGCTGGAAGGCGCGATCGTGCAGGCGATCCCGTCGTGGGAGCCGCTCCCCGAGACCGACGACACGATTCCGCGGATCGCCATCATTGGCCGCCCCAATGCCGGTAAATCGAGCCTGATGAATCGCCTCATCGGGGAAGACCGCATGCTCGTCGACGACCGCCCCGGCACGACGCGCGACGCCATCGACGTCCTCGTGACCCGCGTCGAGAAGCGATACGTCTTCATCGACACCGCCGGCATTCGTAAGAAGGGCCGCGTCACCAAGACCGAAGACCCCATCGAGTCGGTCAGCGTTCTCCACGCCGTCCGCAGCATCGAACGCGCGCAAGTGTGCGTGCTCATGTGCGACGCGAAAGAGGGCGTCGCCGAGCAGGACGCGAAGATCCTCGGGCTCGCGGCCGATCGCGGGCGCGCAATGATCATCGTCCTCAACAAGTGCGATCTCCTCACGAAGGAAGAGCAGCAGAAGGCGGAAGACCTCGCGCGGGACAAGATCTCGTTCGCGCCGTTCGTTCAGATCGTGAAGATAAGTGCGAAGACGGGCCGCGGTGTAAACGAGCTTTTCCGCACGATCGACGCGACGTGCGAAGCGTTCACGAAGCGCATCGGCACGGGCGAGCTGAATCGCTTCTTCGCCGACGTGCTCGACACGCGACCGCCGCCCACGCAAGGCGGCAAGGCGCCGCGCCTCTATTACATCACGCAGGCCGAGTCCTCTCCGCCAACCTTCGTGGCAATCTCGAACGCGCCCGAGTCGATTCACTTCTCGTACCGCCGCTTCGTCGTGAATCAGCTGCGAAAGGCCTTCGGTTTCGAAGGCGTTCCGGTGCGTGTATTCTACAAAGAGAAGCGTCGAGGCGAGCGCCTCACGGAGGCGATGAAAGAGCAAAAGGCGCGCGCGCTGGCGCGGCGTGAGAACGACGAAGCGCCGGAAGTCGAAGAAGACTTCGACTGATCGTCCGCGCCCCCGCGCACGACTGAGCGCGCCCGCGGAGCTTCGATAGGCTCGCGGGCGCTTTCGGTTTAAACGCCGCCCGACATCAAGAGCTCGGCGACCTTCGCGAGCAACCTGATGTCGTGCACGTCGGAGGCGAGCTCGGGGACACGCACGACAGGCATTCGTGCGCGCGCATGCTCGCTCACCGAGCGAACGAAGAACGCGTCGAGCGTTGCGAGCTTCACCTGATCGGCATGGGCGTGCGCGATGCGCTCACCCGCGTCGTCGTCGAGCTTCAAGCCGCGCGCGTCGATGGCGGCCTTCGCGGCCATGCTCGAGACCGCGTCGTCGGCGAACGCGGGTGGCAGGCGGAAACGGTTTACGACGAACGCGCCGCGGGGCATCGCGTGCTCTTCGAGCCGCTCCGAAAAGTAGAGAGCTTCCTTGAGGCTCGTGGGAGCAGGCGATGCGACGAGCACGAACGCGATGTCGGGCCCACGAAGTGTCTTTTGCACCATCGCCGCGCGC
The DNA here is from genome assembly GCA_025354825.1 of Myxococcales bacterium. Classification (GTDB taxonomy): domain Bacteria; phylum Myxococcota_A; class Polyangia; order Polyangiales; family Polyangiaceae; genus JANXMC01. The sequence goes on along the minus strand of JANXMC010000652.1, from coordinate 5,066 downwards.
TGCTTGAAGCCGCCGAACAGGTCGTTCAGCTCGGTGATGAGCCCCGCCATCGCCTCGAGAAATCCGCCGCCGGTGATCCGACCCACCGTCTTGAGCACGACGGACGCCGAGCGCGCGATGAGGTTCAGCGAGAGCTTCCCCGTCGACTGAAACGCTTCGATGAACCACTTCATCGCCGCGGAATCGAGGGCGTCGATCATCCGCTCGGGCGCGTCGAGAAAGTCGAGCGCGTTCGCCGTCGGCGGCGTGTCGAGGAGGATCAAGTCGTAACGAGGGTCGTCCTTCACCGCGACGAGCTTCTCCATCGCCATGTACTCCTGCGTCCCTGCGAGAGACGTCGACATGTACTGGTAAAGCTTGTTGTTGAGCAGTGAGTCGGCCTTCGCCTTCGACGACGAGTACTTCGCGACGAGCTCGTCGAACGTTCGCTTGGTGTCGAGCATCATCGCGGTCAGGCTCCCGGTCAGAGGGACGCCCGCCGCCGCAAAGCGCGACGGATCGACGTCGTGCGCTTCGGCCGACATTCGCTCGATCCCAAGGCTCTCGGCGAGGCGCTTCGCCGGATCGATCGTGAGACACAGCACGCGCCGACCGCGCTGCGCGGCCGCCACGCTCAGCGCCGCGGCGGTCGTCGTCTTCCCGACGCCGCCTGCGCCGACGGTGACGATGACCCGACGTTTCGTGACGAGCTCTTCGAGCGTCTCGTAGCTCTGCGCCCCGCTGCTCGGCGCCGTCGTGGTTGGCGTGCTCGTCGTCGTCATGTCGCCTATCCGGGCTCCTCGTCCTGATACTCGCCCTCGGCGAGATTATCGAAACGCGTGTATTCCTTGTCGAAGCGAACCTTCACGGTAGTGGTAGGGCCGTTTCGCTGTTTGGCGACGATGAGCTCCGCGATGGCGCGCTCGGTGGTCGCCTCCTTGTTGTAATACTCGTCACGGTAAATGAAGATGATGTTGTCGGCGTCCTGCTCGATGGCGCCCGACTCGCGAAGGTCGGAAATCATCGGCCGTTTCGACTTGTCGCTCCGCGTTTCGACAGCCCGATTGAGCTGCGAGAGAGCTATCACGGGGACTTCGAGCTCCTTGGCAAGCCCCTTGAGCCCACGTGAAATCTCGCTGATCTCCTGCTCGCGCGAGTTGACGCCGTCGCGCCCTTTCATGAGCTGGAGGTAGTCGATGATGACCAGGCCGATGCGCCTCACGCCCTTGCCGTTCGGCCCCGGCCCAGTGTAGTCAGCCTGAAGGCGCCGCACCTTCGCGCGAAGCTCGAGAAGCGAGATGCTCGGAGTGTCGTCGATCCAAATCGGAAGCCGACCAAGCTCGGAAGCGGCCTGCGTGAGGCGGCTCCAGTCGTCGCGCGTCTGCCCGCCGCTACGAAGCTTGCCGACGTCGACCTTCGCTTCGGAGCAGAGCATACGGTTCGCGATCTGCTCGCGAGGCATTTCGAGCGAGAAGACGACGACGCCGACGCCCGGTTCCTCCCAGCGGTCGTTCGGATCGTACTGTGACTCCATCGGTACGGGCTTCGCGACGTTCGTCGCGAGGTTCAGCACGAAGCTCGTTTTCCCCATGCCTGGGCGAGCGGCGATGATGCTCAGCTCGCCCTGGTGGAGGCCGGCCACGACGCGGTCGAGGCGATCGAACCCGGTGGAAATGCCGGTGATGCGGCCGCCGCGTGCGGCCGATTCCGAGATCTTCTTGAACGAGTCGCGGAGAACCTGAACGAGCGGGCGAACGGTGCTCGATTCGGGCGTTCGCGCGATCGCGTAAATCGACTGCTCGGCGTTGTCGATGAACGACTGCGCTTCGCCGTAATCGATGTACCCCTCCGCGGCGACGCGCTGGCAGGTCACAATAAGCTGCCGAACGCGGGCTTTTTCGCGGATGGTGCGCCCGTAGGCCGGCGCGTTCGCGATGGCCGGAACCGCGTTTAAAACCTCGGTGATGTAGGCCATGCCGCCGACCTGGGCGAGCCTCTCACGGCTCCGCAACCAGCTTCCGACCTGCACGACGTCGACCGGCTGCCCGGTGCTGTGAAGCTCGACGCACGCCTCGAAGATCCGACGATGCGCCTCCGAATAGAAGTGCTCCGGCTTGAGAAATTCGAGGACTGAGTCGAGCGCGCGCCCGTCGATCATGCAGGCACTAAGAACCGCCGCTTCGGCGTCGAGATCGTGGGGCGGCACGCGACCGTCGACCACGGGCGGAGTGTCGTCCTGCTGGCGCTTCTTCCAGCGCCGCGGTTCCGAAGAACTCTCGTCCATCCTGTGAGCCTCCACCGATGACGTAACGTTCCCCGCAAGTTATCCCCAGCGCGGACCCCGTAAACGGCAACGCCCCGGCCCTGTTGTCCACAGGCCGAGGCGTCGTCGTCCGCTGGCGGCGTGCGCCGTCCACTCTACGTGAAAGGCGGCTCGCTACGGCACTAGCGCGGTGGGGCGCGTAGCCCCGTGAGGCGAGCTACTTCGCGACGACGTCGACCTTGAGGGTCGCCGTGATGTCCGCGAACAGCTTGACCGTGACCTCGTAGGTGCCGAGCGCCTTGATGGCGTCCGCGAGGTGCATCTTCTTGCGGTCGATGTCCAAGCCCTTGGCTTTGACGGCGGCCTCGATGTCCTTGGTGGTCACCGAGCCAAAGAGCTTGCCGTCCTCGCCCACGCGCTGCGTGAGCTTGACGTCGAGCTTGGCAATCTTGTCCGCGAGCTCGCGAGCTTCCTTGCGGAGCTTCTCGTTCTTCGCGACGCCGACGGCCTTCTCGTGGTTGATGCGGTTCACCGCTGCCGTCGTCGCCGGGACGGCGAGCGAGCGCGGGATGAGGTAGTTGCGGGCGAAGCCCGGGCGAACTTTCACAAGCTCGCCGGACGTGCCGACGTTGGTGACGTCGGACTGAAGAACAACTTGAATCGTTGCAGCCATGTGCGCTCCGTTTAGCGATGCCGGGCGATCAGCCCGTCACCGTGAAGGGCAAGAGGGCGATGTTCCGCGCTCGTTTGATCGAGAGCGTGACCTTGCGCTGGTGACGCGCGCAGTTGCCACTGATGCGGCGGGGAACAACCTTGCCACGCTCCGACACGAAGTACTTGAGCGCTTGCGGGTCTTTGTAATCAATCACGAGCGCCTTATCTGCGCAGTACTTGCAAACCCGCTTCTTGCCACCGCGGCGGCGGCCAGGAGCGTCGGCGTTGAGGTCCGGGCTGCGCCCGAAGTCCTTATCGTCATCCATCATCATGGTGAAAATCGCTTTCCGTAGAAGTCTTCGTGAGAGGCGCCAGGGAGCGGAGGCTCGCAGGCGCGCGAGGGGTCGGAGCCAGACGCGTTAGGACGCGTCCTCTTCCTTCTTCTCGGCCTCGAACTCGTCGGCCTCGAACTCCTCTTCGCGTTCCTCGCGGCGCGCCCGGGGCGCGTCCGGGCCGAGGTCGACGAGGCCGAGGGCCTTCTCGCGCGACTCGCGCTCCTCTTCCTCGGGCGGGAGCTCGAGGCGCTGGAACTTCACTTCTTCCGGATCGACCGTGAGCGCGGCGAAGTCCACGTGCTCGTTCGTGAGAACGGTCTGGAACTTGATGACGCTGTCCTGAAGCTTCAGGTTGCGCTCGAGCTCCTGCACAAGGCCGCCTTTGCCCACGTATTTCACGTAGACGTAAACGCCCTTCTTCGCTTTGCCGACCGGGTACGCCAGCTTGCGGCGGCCCCACGCTTCGACCTTGACGAGCTTGCCGCTCTCGCGATCCACGACCTCGGCGAACCGGGTCTGGACCTTCTCCGCCGTGTCGGCGTCGACGTCGGAGCGGAGGATGTAAATGGTCTCGTACTCTTTCGAGCGGAGCACCTGCTGTGTCGTTGCCATTCGTTCTCCCTTTGGCCTGCGGCCCTCGGGCGAGTGCGCTCGCAAAGCGAGACGCGAGCTGCCGAGAGCAAGGAGCGGACGGCTCTCACCATGAGGCGCCACCCGCGGTTCCCCGCGAAATCGCGCGGGGGGCGGAGCTAGTAGCACAAGTTTTTGGCGACGTCGCGGAAACGAATGCGGGCTCTTTCCCGCATTCTTCTAGGACGACGGCGGGGCTTTTTTCGGGTCGGGCGCACTCTCTGCGAGCTTCGCTGCCGGCCCCTTCGCAAGCGTCTGCGGTCGCCGCGGCTTCGTCGTGTTCACCGCGTTCATCGCGGCGCTTTTCCCCTCGACCAAGATGCAGCGAGTCGCATCGAGCGCACGACGCACGACGCCGGAGAGCTCTACGCGCTCCATGGCGTCGAAGTTCTGAAGGACGTAATCGGCGACGTCACCCTTGAAGCCCGCCGGCGGCCGCCCGATGCCGATGCGCACGCGCAGGAAATCGGGCGTTCCGAGACGGTTGATGATGCTTCGCAGTCCGTTGTGACCTGCGTGACCGCCGCCGAACTTGAGGCGAACCTCACCGAACGGGATGTCGAGCTCGTCGTGAACGACGATGACGTCGCCGGGGACGACCTTGAGAAAGGCCATCGCGGGCTGAACGCTGTCGCCCGACAGATTCATGAACGTTAAAGGCTTCAGGAGCGCAACGCTCTCGCGCGCGCTCCCGAGAGCAATATCTCCGCGCGAATAGACGCCGGAGAACTTCTCCTTGAAGTCGGGCAGACCTTCGGAAGACCGAAGGTCGTCCACCGCCATGAAGCCGACGTTGTGTCGGTTGCCTTCGTACTGGCGGCCCGGATTGCCGAGCCCGACGACAAGGAACAAGGTCGACTACTTCTTCTTCGCGTCCTTCGCGGGAGCCGCAGCGGCCTTCGCGTCCTTCGCAGGCGCGGCGGCAGCCTTGCCACCCGCAGCCGGAGCGGCGGCAGCAGCAGCGGCGCCGGGTGCGCCCGGAGCAGCAGCGTCTTCCGTGCGATCCTTCTCAGGCGCGACGACCGCGATGAGCGTCTGGTCCGGCGGAAGGCGGATCGTAACGCCCTCGACGAGCGTGAGGTCCTTCGTGGACACGTGCTCGTTGAGGTTCAAGTGCGCGATGTCGATCTCGAGCTTCACCGGGATGCGGTCCGGGAGGCAGCGAACCGGGAGCGTCCGGTAAACCTGACGAACGATGCCGCCCA
>JANXMC010000640.1 GCA_025354825.1 Myxococcales bacterium | reverse complement strand
GGCGGTGGCGGTGGCGGCTACCGCGCCGATGCGCCCGCATCGCCCTACGGAGCCGCGCCCGCATCGCCGTACCTCGCGGCGCCTCCGGGTGCCGCGACGCCGGCCGTCGCGCCGCTGCTCGCCCAGCCTGCGCAGCCGCCTGCACAAGCCGCGGCGCAAGCTGCCGCGTACCGCGCGCCGTCACCGTCGGGCGTGGCGCAGGTCGCCTGCCCGTCCTGCGGTATGACGACGATGGTCACGCCGGGGCTGCCGTCGATGTGCTTCTCGTGCGGGCAGCCCATCGGGGCCGACGCGGCGAAGGGAGGTGGCGGCGCGAGCGCGCCCTTCTTTCCCCTTGACTGGAGCCATTCCGTCGCCCCTTCAACCGCCGCCCAACCCGTACGCGTCTAGCGAACCGAAAGTGGCAACGCTCGCGGGGGCCGCGGGGCAGTTCACCGTTCGCGTGGGGGCCGACGTTCGCGTCGGCCGCGACGCCGCGCAGTGCCCCATCGCCCTCAACGAGCCCCGCGTGAGCGCCGTGCACGCGACTGTAAAGCTCGAGGGCGGGCGATTTCTAGTCCGCGACGAAGGCTCGAACAACGGGACTCACGTCGCCGGCGCGCGCATCGCACCCGGCACATGGGTCGTGGTGCCGCCGGGCGCCCCACTTCGGTTCGGCCCCCTCGACTTTTTCGTACGGCTCGAAGGCCAATGAGCACGCCCGACGTTCCCGACCTCCCTGGCGCGCCCGCCGCTGGCGCGCAGCCCGCCCTCCCCGCCATCGAGGTCGCGACGAAGACCGACCCCGGTCGCGATCCGGCGAAGCAAATCAACGAGGACACCTGCGGCTACCGCGAGACGCGCTTCGGCCACCTCGCGGTCGTGTGCGACGGCATGGGCGGCCACGCCGGCGGGCGCGAAGCCGCGGAAATCGCGCTCGCCACGATCTTCGACGTGTTCGATCGCGAGCCCGCAGGAACACCCCCGGCCGACGTGCTCCGCGCCGCGATCGTCGCCGCGAACCGCAACGTCTACGGGATGGAACCCGCCGGCCACGACGACGGGCGCCCCGGGTCGACGGTCGTCACCATCTTGCTCCATGCGCACGGCACCGAGGTCGCCCACGTCGGCGACAGCCGCTGCTACTTGGTCCACGGCGCGCAGGTGTTTCAAGTCACGAAGGACCACTCGATGGTCCAGCGCCTCGTCGACGCGCAAATGCTCTCCCCCGCCGAGGCGGCGAGCCACCCCGACGCGAACAAAATTCTCCGCGCCCTGGGCTCCCACGCCGACGTCGACGTCGATCTTCGGCCGCAGCCGATTCGCCATGCCGCGGGCGACCTCTTCGTTCTCTGCTCCGACGGCCTCAGCGACCTCGTCGAGCCCGAGGACATCCTCCGCGCTTCGGGCAGCGGCCCCGCGCTCCAGGCGGCGGGGCAGCTCGTGAACCTCGCCAACGCCCGCGGTGGTCACGACAACATCACGGCCGTGCTCGTGCGCGTGAAAACGGCGGCCCGCACCCAGCCGACGAAGGTCGCGCAGACCATCGCCGAAGGGCCCGCGGGCGTGCCGATGGCGCCGCTCTTCGCGGACGCGCAGCCCGTCGGAGGCACAGCTGCGACGCCCGCCAAGCCGCCCGCCCCGACGCAGATACGCGAGGCCGCGCCTCTCCCCACGGCCGTTCCCGGCGGCGTGCATCGTGGCCCGGCAGCCCGTGGCTCGGAGCCGCCGTCGGCGTCGCTCCGCGGAATGCCCCCCGCGCTCATCGCGGGGCTCGCCCTCGCCGTCCTCGGCATCGGCATCGCGCTCACCGCGATCTACGTGACCCACCGCGAGCGCGGCGGCCACGAGCACCCGCCGGGCCCGCAGTTCGATCTCACCAGCCTCGAGGCGGGACCATCGCAACCCGTGGAGCTTACGGCAGCTCCGACGCCGCTCCCGACGTTCGACGCCGATGCGAGCGCCGCGGCGCCGCTCCCCACGCTCACGCCGATTCGGCCGGTGTATGTGCCCCGCCTCCACCCGTCGGCGCCGCCTCCCCTGCCAGCGCCCACGAAATAGCGGCTTTTTTTCCGCGGCATCGCGCCTCGTCTCCCCGAGTCGCGTCTCGTCGCGTCTCGTCGCGTCTCAGAACGACAACATTCGCGACGGACCCCTCGCGCGCTGGCCATCGGCTGGGAACGCCACCTTTTCCCGAGGTCGAACCGATGAAGCGCGCGCGCCTGCCTGCCCTCCTGCCGTCTCTGGGCTTTTCCCTCAGCGCCCTCGCCGTCGCCCTGGCGGGCGTCTCGGCGACCTGCATCGTTGGCGTCGTCACCCTCGCCTCCGGCTGCGGAAGCACGGGCAACACCTTCGACGGAGGCACCGGCGACGGCCGGGACGCGACGGCCACGGGCGACACGGGCTCGGGGCCGTACATCCCGCCGCTCGGCGACGACAGCGGGACGACTCGGCCCCACGCGTGCGTGAACCTCGAGTGCCAGCAGCAGGTCTGCACGGGCGCCGCGAAGACGACCGTGACGGGCAAGGTGTACGACCCGTCGGGCCGCCTCCCGCTCTACAACGCCATCGTCTACGTCCCCAACGCCGCCGTCCAGCCGTTCTCGGCCGGCGTCTCGTGCGACGCGTGCGGCGCGGCGGCCTCGGGCTCGCCGGTCGTCTCGGCGATCACGGGCCCCGACGGCGCGTTCACCCTCGAGAACGTCCCCGTCGGCGCGAACATCCCGCTGGTCTTGCAAGTCGGCCGATGGCGCCGGCAGGTGACCATCCCCGCCGTGAACGCCTGCACGGCGAATCCGATCACCGACGTGAATCTCCTTCGGTTGCCTCGCACCAAGACCGAAGGCGATATTCCGCAAATGGCCATTGCGACCGGAAGCGCCGATCCGTTCGAATGCCTACTTCGCAAATTGGGAATTGCCGATTCCGAATTTACCTCGAACACCGGCACCGGCCGCGTTCACGTCTACCGGCAAAACGGCGTCGACACGTCGCCACCGGCACCCGCCGCGGGGATGCTTTGGGGCTCGGTCGCGACGCTCAAAAAGTACGACCTCGTTTTCTTGCCCTGCGAGGGCGGCGAGAACAAAAAGTCCCCCGGGCAGACGCAAAACATCATCGATTACACATCGGCGGGCGGCCGCGTTTTCACAACGCACTACGGTTACGTCTGGACGGCCTTCGCCCAGGCGCCGTTTCCGTCGTCGGGCGATTGGACGCCCAAGGCCGACAACAACACCGGCGATAAAACGATTACCGGCGACGTCGATAGGTCGTTTCCCAAAGGCGACGCGTTCGCCCATTGGCTCGTCAACGTGAATGCGTCGACGACCCTTGGCAAAATTCAGCTCGAGCAGTCTCGCTACGATTTGAGCAAAGCCAACAAGCCGCCGTCGCAGTCGTGGATGACGACGAAGGACTATGGCACCACGGGCGCGACGCCCAAATCGGTGCAGCACATCACGTTCAACACGCCCATCAACGCGGCGCTCGACGACGCAGGGCAGCCGCTTCAGTGCGGCAAGGTCGTCTTCAGCGACTTCCACGTGACCACCGACGCCATCGACGACAGCCTCGGCTCGACGTTCCCCAAGATCTGCAAGAACGACGACTACACGCCCCAGGAAAAGGCGCTCGCGTTCATGATTTTCGACCTCTCGTCGTGCATTCAGAACGACGACAAGCCGCCCACGCCGCCTGGAATCCCGCGGTAAGCGCGCTGAGGCGCGCACGCCTTTACCAACAGCGCCGGGCGGACTACGACGGGCGGCCCGATGCCCGTAGGTGAGCTTTGCGCCGTGCTCGCCGCCATGACGTGGGCCATAGGCTCCATGCTCTTTTCGCGGGTCGGGCGAACCGTGTCGCCCGGCGCGATGAACATGGGGAAGCTCGTTGTGTCGGGCACGCTGCTCGTGGCGACCTACGTGGTCCTCACGCAGGCGTCGGGCGGCTCGGTGCTCGCCTCGCCCGCCGTTCCGCCGTTTGCGATTGCGCTTCTCGTCGCAAGCTCGATCATCGGCCTCACCATCGGCGATACGGCCTATTTCGAGGCGATCGTCTCCCTCGGCGTACCGCGCGCGATTCTGCTTCTCTCGAGCGCGCCCGTCTTCGCGGCCCTCGGCGGCTGGCTCTGGCTCGATGAGCGGCTCGATCTCCGCAGCATGCTCGGCGTCGGCGTCACGCTCTCGGGCATCGCGCTGGTCGTGCTCGGGCGGCCCGGCGACGGCGGCCTCCCCGCAACGCCGCGGGGCGTCGCGGCCGGGCTCATCGCGGGGGTGAGCCAAGGGGCCGGGAGCTTGCTGTCACGCCGCGCGATGCAAGCGGGGATCGATCCGCTCGCCTCCGCCGCGGTTCGCGTCTGCGTCGGCGCAATCGCCCTCCTCGTCTTCGGCGTCTCCATCGGCAAGGCCCGCGGATGGGCACGCGAGCTCTCCAAAGACCGCGCATTTTTACGCGTAGGCCTCGCCTGCCTCGTCGGCAGCTACGTCGGCATCTGGCTCTCGCAGGTATCGATCGCGCGCGCGTCGTCGACGGGCGTCGCGTCGACGCTCATGGCGACGAGCCCCGCCTTCGCGTTGCCCCTCGCCCACGCCTTCGGCTTCGAGCGCACCACGTCCCGCGCCGCCGTCGGCGTTTTCGTGACACTCGGCGGAATCGCCTGCCTCACGCTTCGCGGCTGACGGCGGCGCGCGGCCTCGCCCTTACGGTGTCGTGCATCGGCCGAGTGCCGAGGGGATGGCCCACGTCGAGAGGTCGGCCTTCGGGTAGTACGCGACGAAGTCGAAGCACATCTCGTCGGCGGTATCTTCGCCGAAGTTGACGCGCTTATCCGTGGTGTTGTTCCACGCACACGACGTGCGCACGCGATCGCCGGGGTTGTAGACAACGTCGACGCCGAACGCGAGCTGGTTGCCGAACGACCACTTCGGCTGCGTCGCGAACATGAGCGGCGTGTCGGTGCCGTCGGGGATATGCCACGACGTCATGCTCGCGCCGAGGTTGTGCATGTGCGGCCACGCGCTGAAGAAGTGCAACGGCACATCGGTCGAGACCGCAGCGTCGCACGTGATCGTCGTCGTCGCGCGCGCCGGGAGCTGAAAGTTCATCGCGCCGAACGCCATCACGTCGGCGTCGTAGGGGCGGAGCGTCTCGGTCGAGCAGAGGTCGTAGCCGCTCGCGTCTTGTTGCCCTTCGAGGTGCTGCAGGTTGTTGTAGTGGACCTGCACGACCCAGTGCGTTTTGCCGACGTTCTCGGGGAAGCCGGCCGCCGCGGGGAGCTCCATGTTCGTGCCACCGGGCGCCCAGCCCGCGACGAGCTTCCACTGCAGCGAGCCGAACGCGCCGCACGCGCGCGGCGTCGGGTCGACGCTCTCGTCGGACTGAAAGAGCAAGATGTGGTGAACGATGGCGGGGTTGTCGACGTGGGGCGCGAGGCCCGTCACGTGTCGCTTCGCGGTGACGTCGACGTCGATGCCGTAGCAGACGTACTCGTCGGTGGTCTTCGTCGGCATCGTCCACGGCGTCGGCGCGCGGAAGTGCGTGTCGGGCGTGCACGAGAGCGGAGACTGCGTGCCGGGAACCGACGAATAGTCGGTCGCGCACTCTTCGGTGCTCTTGGGCGCGCCCGCCTTCGTCCACGTGTCGAGCGTCTTCAGCTCGCCCTCCGTCAGCGCCGTGTTCGGCGGCGGCGGCATCGGTTTGTCGGTCGCGTTGGCGTGCACGCGCTCCGTAAGCAGGTCGTAGACCTTGCGGCTCGGATTGCTGATCGCCTTGGCGTTGAGCGCGCTCCACGTCGTGAGCGGCATCGGCGCGCCGTAGCGCGGCGAGACGCCGTGGCACTGCCAGCAGTTCCGCTGAAGCACCTTGGCGACGTCGCACGGGAGCCCGCTCCCCGCGATGGAGGAGGCGGCAGGGTCGGTGCTCGTCGAACCTCCCTCAGTCTTCTGACCGCCACACGAGAAGGTGAGAGCGAGAGTGAGGGCAAACGCTGCGAAGGCGAGTCGGCGCACGTCCAAATGTGACCACGCGATCTTCCGACGCGCGACGATCAGTGCGGCGTCGAGCCACGTTCGAGACGATCGGCGACGGCCCACCACGCTTCGTCGTCGGGGACCGCTTCGACGACGATGACCTCGGCGTTTCGATCGTCGATGCCGTGCAAGACCGCGAAAATGGCCCGCGCGTAGGCCACGGGATCGTCTTCGAGCTGCTCGACGATCACGGTCGCCGCGAGGCCGGCAGGCAACGACGCCACCTCCGACGATGCCGCGTTGCGCCGCAGCACCAAGCCCACTGCGTTACCCGTTTGCGCTTCGCGTTGCGCCTCGGCAATGGCGCGCTCGCGCCCCTCGACGACACGAAGCTCGCCGCGCGGTGCGTAGTGGCGCGCGTCCATTCCAGGCGACGGCCGCATCTCGTCGTCGTCGACGGCGTGGGACTCGGTCTCGATGGCGCCGACAACTCGTCGCAGCGCCGAGGGGTCGACCGCGCCTGGTCGCAACAGGCGGGGGACGTCGCCGCACAAGTCCAGAACCGTCGATTCGATCCCCGCGGCGCAGGGCCCGCCGTCGAGGACGAGATCGATCCTGCCGTCGAGGGACCGTAAAACGTGGGCTGCCGTCGTGGGCGAAAGCGTCTGGTACCGATTGGCGCTGGGCGCGGCGATGGGCTCACCGAGGGCCCGCAAAAGCGCGCGCGCCACGGCGTTCTCCGGCGCGCGAAGAGCGACCGTAGGGCCACCGCCCGCGAGCGCCGCCGGGACGTTCGCGGCGCGCGGCACGACGAGCGTGAGGGGACCCGGCCAGAACGCACGCACGAGCGTCGCCGCCGTGTCGCTCCACGTCGACGCGAGGGCGCGTGCCTCGTCCTCACCGAGCACGTGCGCGATGAGCGGATGGTGCGACGGCCGCCCCTTCGCCGCGAAGATGCGACCGATGCTCGCGTCGTCGAGGGCGCGACCGCCGAGCCCGTAGACGGTCTCCGTGGGGAACGCGACGAGGCCGCCGCTGCGAAGCACATCGGCGGCATCGCGCATCGCAGCTTCGTCGGGCGCGTTCGCGTCGACGACGACCGTGCGCGTCTTCACCCGCGCCGTCACGAGACGGCTTTCGCGGTCGTGATGAAGGGCTTGAGGATGGGCTTCACCGCCACGTATGGGTTCGGATACGCCACCTCGACCCCCTGCTCTTTCGCCGCGTGAAGCGTGAAGTGCGGATCGTCCAAGTGCGGCCGCGCGAGGGCGCACAGGTCGGCGCGACCGGCTGCCAAGATCGTGTTCACCTGATCGCCCGAGGCGATGTTCCCGACGGCGACCGTCGCCACGCCGGCGACGTGTCGAATGTGATCACTGAAGGGCGTCTGCCACATTCGGCCGTAGACCGGCTTGGCGTCGGCGGTCGTCTGCCCGGTTGACACGTCAACCAAGTCGCAGCCGTGGGCGCGCAGCAGGCGCGCAACCTCGACGGCCTCGTCTTCGGGCAACCCGCCCGGCGCCCAGTCCGTCGCGGAGATACGAACGCTCATCGGAGAAGCTTGGGGCCACACGGCGCGCACTGCATCGAAAACGGAGAGCGGATAGCGCATTCGGTTCTGTAGGCTCCCGCCGTACTCGTCCGTGCGAAGGTTCGTGAGCGGCGAGAGAAAGCTCGCGAGCAGGTAGCCGTGGGCGGCGTGAATCTCGAGCATGTCGAAGCCCGCGGTGATTGCCATCTCGGCCGCGTGCACGAAGTCGCGGCGCACACGCTTCATGTCGGCGGCGTCCATCGCTTTGGGAACTTGGCTATGCGGATAATAGGGAATCGCCGAGGCCGACAGGAGCGGCCACGGTCCGTCCTTCGCGTCGAGGGGCTGGTCCATCCCCTCCCACATCAAGCGCGTGGCCCCCTTGCGCCCTGCGTGGCCGAGCTGCAGGCAGATCTTCGCGTGGGACGACGCGTGCACAAAATCGACGATGCGCTTCCACGCGACCACGTGCTCCGGCGCGTACATCCCCGCGCACCCTTTGGTGATGCGGGCGTCGTGCGAGACGTCGGTCATCTCGGTGTAGACGAGCCCCGCGCCTCCCATCGCCCGCGCGCCGAGGTGCACGAGGTGAAAGTCGCCGGGCGTGCCGTCGTCTGCAGAGTACATGCACATCGGCGAGACGATGATGCGGTTCACGAGGGTCATCCCGCGCAGATGGAACGGCGTGAACATCGGCGGCCGCGCACTGTCGTCGACGCTCGACACCGGCGCCGTTGCCCCTGCGCGCGACGCAAACTCGCGCGTGACGCGCGCAACGAGCTCGGGGTCGCGAAGCTTTAAATTGTCGTAGGTAATCCGCTTGCTGCGCGTGAGCAGGTTGAACGCGAACTCCATCGCGCCTTGGCTCACCCAGTAGCGTTTGATGTTCTCGAAGAAGACGAGGCTGTCCTGCGCCGCCTTCTGCATCCGCTCGACCTCGGGCTTGCGCGTGCTCTCGTACGCCTGCAGCGCCTCGTCGAGCCTCGGATTCTCCTCGAGCGCGCGCACGAGGGCTATCGAGTCCTCCATCGCGAGCTTCGTCCCCGAGCCGATCGAAAAATGCGCCGTGTGGGCCGCGTCGCCCAGGAGCACCACGTTCTCGTGGTGCCAGCGCTGGTTTCGAATCGTCGGGAAGCTCACCCAGGCCGACTTGTTCGTAAGCAGCTTGTGGCCGTCGAGCGTCGCGGCGAAGAGCTGCTCGAGATAGGCGACGCTCTCGTCCGTGGTCTTCGCGTCGAACCCGGCGGCGCGCCACGACGCCTCGTCGCACTCGACGATGAACGTCGACTGCGTCGCATCGAACGGGTAGCCGTGAACCTGAAAAATCCCGTGGGCGTTCTCCTCGAAGATGAAGGTGAACGCGTCGAACCGCTTCGACGTCCCCAGCCAGATGTACTTGCACTTGCGAACGTCGACGCTCGGCGCGAACACCTCGGCGAGCTGCGTGCGCACGGCGCTCTTCACGCCGTCGGCGACAAGAACGAGGTCGTTCTCCCGCATGTACGGCGTCACGTCGGAGATCTCGCGCTCGAAGACGAGCTTCACGCCGAGCTCTTCGCAGCGGTGCTGCAAGATGTTCAATAGGTCTTTTCGCGCGATGCCGGAGAAGCCGTGGCCCCCGGAGCGAATGACCTCGCCCTTGGCGTGAATGTCGATCGCCGACCAGTGGGCGAACCGCTCGGTGATCGCCTTGTGGGTCTCCGGATCGTTCGCTTCGAGGTAGCCGAGCGTCTCATCCGAGAAGACGACCCCCCAACCGAAGGTCTGGTACGGCAGGTTCCGCTCGACGATGGTGATGTCGTCCGATGGGTGCGCCTTCTTGCGCAGGATGCCGAAGTAGAGCCCCGCGGGGCCGCCCCCGATGCTGACGATCTTCACGTGCTGCTCCTTGCGCCTGCGTCCGACGGCGCGTGCGACGCGACGGAGGGTGCGCCGTCGCGTTCGGCGCCCTTATACACTTCCGCCGCTGCCCTCGGATGGGGTTTACTGCGAGGGCAATGTCCGCTCCGAGAGCCGTCGCCCCCAACCGCCGTCGTGCACGCCTGGTGATTCTCGGGGGGGCGCTGGCGTCGGTCCTGTCGGCGTCGAGCGCGTGCGGCGGCGCGAAGAGCGCAACGCCCTCGGCCCTCGCACCGACGACGGGGCCGACCGACGCGGGGGCGGCGTTCTCGGGTGACGGCGGCGGCGGCGGCGGCGCGACGGGCCTCGGGATGAACCCCACGTCGTCGGGACCAAGCGCGCCGCTGCCCGTCGTGAAGACGCCGCCGGCCATCACGATCGTCAGCTCGAAGCGCAGTGAAATCGTCCCGCGCGTCGGGACGGCGGCGTGCGTCACGCGGGCCGCAGGCGCCTCGGAAACGCCTGGTCGCGAGGTCGACAAGCTCGCGAAGGCGTGCGCCACGGCGTCGAAAATGAAGCTCCTCGGACCCGGGACCGCAAGCTCGCAAAGCGCTTCGAAGGCCCCTCTCGAAGTCCCCTTCGAGGCGCAGGCCGGCCGCTGCTACCGCGTCACGTTTGCCGTCGCGTCCACGGTGAAGGGCGTGAGCGTTCTCGTCCGCGACGGCGACGGCGCGGTGGCGGCCGAGGAGATCTCGAACGGCCCCACGGGCGCGACGCCGCGCGACGGCGCCGTCTGTTTCAACGCGAAGGACCGCGCCGTCATCGTGGCGAGCGTCGGCGATGGTGACGGCGCATTCGCGCTGCAGGTCCTCGAAGGCGACCGGCTCTAGAGAAGGGGCGAAAAAGGCTCACGCGAATGGCAGAAGTCGTCGGGATCGATCTCGGTACCTCGAACACGGTCGTCGCCTTCGCGGACGGCCAGACGTCGCGCGCGCTGCGTGAGGACGGCGCCCATCCGCTCATTCCGTCGATCGTCTCGTTTCACCCGTCGGGCTCCGTGCTCGTGGGGCGCGCCGCGAAGGAGCGGCGAATCATCGACGCGAAGAACACCATCTTCGGCGCGAAGCGGCTCATTGGCCGCGTGTGGGATTCGCCCGAGGCGCAAGAGTCGCAAAAGCGTCTGCCTTTCGAGCTGAAACAGGGGAAGAACAACTCGATTCGCGTGATGGCGCGCGGCGAGATTTACGGCCTTCCGGAGATCAGCGCGTTCGTTTTGCGCAAGGCGAAGGCCGTCGCCGAAGCGGCGTTGGGCGACACGGTCGACCGCGCCGTCATCACCGTCCCCGCGAACTTCGACGAGCTGCAGCGCGAGGCGACGAAGCTCGCGGGGCGCCTCGCCGGCCTCGACGTGATTCGCGTCCTCAACGAGCCCACCGCCGCCGCGCTCTCCTACGGCTACGGCCGCGACGCTCGCGAGCAGATCGCCGTGTACGACTTCGGCGGCGGCACGTTCGACCTCACGCTCCTCTCGCTCACGAAGACGGTCTTCCGCGTTCGCGCGACGTCCGGCGACATGTTCCTCGGCGGCGACGACATCGACATGGCGATTGCCAACCGCATCGCCGACACGTTTCTCAAGAAGCACTATTACGATCCGCGCTCCCACGGCCAGGTGTTCGACCACGTTCGCATCGCCGCCGAAGAGCTGAAAATGCGCCTCTCCCACGAGACCGAGGTGACCATCAACCTCGACGAGGTCATGTACGGCTTTGGCGGTCAGTCGATTAAGTTCGAATTTACGATGACGCGAAACGAGCTCGACGAGCTCATCTCGCCGCTCGTCGATCGCACGCTGTTGGTCTGCAAGAACGCGCTCGATCTCGTGCGCGCGACCCCGAAAGACTTCGATCGACTCGTCCTCGTAGGCGGCAGCACGCGCATCCCTCTCGTGCGTCAGCGCGCCGCAGAACTGTTCGGCCGCGAGCCGGTGGACGGCGTCGACCCCGACGAAGCCGTGGCGCTGGGCGCCGCGATTCACGCGATGGCGCAGGCGAAGATCAAACCGCGGCGCAGGCCCGATGCGCCGATCATGGACGAGACCCCGGAGCCCTTGGAAGACGGCGATCCGGTCGACGCGGCGCTCCCCGACTTGAGCACGCTGGTCGCGCAGGCGACGGCCCGCGCCGGGTCGGCCTCGGCGGCGATCGCGGCGGCCGCCGAAGAGCCCCTCGAGATCGCGGGGATGAATTTCGGCGCGCCGTCGCCGCTTGCGCCGGCCCTCGCGGCAAGCGCAACGACGGCCGCGACGGGCGCGGCAAAGTCCCTCACGAGCGCGTCGGCGCCCCACGCCGTGTCGTCGACCGCGCCCGCGGCGACGAAGGCGTCACGCAACCGCATCGTAACGGCGGCGGCCGGCGTCGCCGTCCTCGTCGCCGGTGCCGTCGCGGTCTACGTGGCGACGCGGTAGCAGCCACAAGAGGAGGATGCCCCCCGCGCAACAGAACGGTCACTCGTGCCGGAGCGCGTCGATGGGGTCGAGCTTCGCGGCACGCCGCGCCGGGAAAAATCCGAACGCAATGCCGGTGAAGGCGCTCGACGAGACGCTCACGATGAGGGCCATTGAGCTCACGCTCATGGGCCACCCGATAAGCTTGCCGAGGGCCGCCGTCGTCACCATGCCGATGAGCACGCCCGCAAGACCGCCAATCACCGAAAGCACGACGGCCTCGATGAGGAACTGATTGAGAATGTCCCCCTCGCGCGCGCCGATTGCCATTCGAATACCGATTTCGCGCGTTCGTTCGGTAACGCTCACGAGCATGATGTTCATAATTCCGATGCCGCCCACGATGAGGCTAATCGCGGCAATGCCCACGAGCAGCAGCGTGAGGACGCCGTAGATCGTCGACTGCATCTCTTGGAACTCTTTTTGTGTTCGAATGACGAAGTCGGGCTCTTTCCCCTCTTCGATGCGGTGCCGCTGGCGAAGAATCGATTCGATCTGCTCTACGGCGCGCTCGGTCGTTTCCGACGCCGTGGCCGAGAGCATGAGAACGCCGGCAAAGCCCGGGGGGGTTTTGAGCACGCGGGAGCGCATGCTCGAAATGGGCATGATGACGATGTCGTCCTGGTCGCCACCGAAGGGCGCTTCCCCCTTGGACGCGAGCACGCCGATGACGCGGTAGGCGTAGCGGTCGATGCGGACCGTGCGCCCGATCGGGTCCGTGTCGCCGAAGAGCTTCTCCTGCACCGTCGTGCCGATGACGCAGACCTTCGCCTTGACCGCTTCGTCGTGAACCGTCCACAGCTCGCCCCGGGTGATCCCCCAGGTGCGCACGGTGAAAAACGGGAGCGTCGTGCCGGTGACGCTGGTGGAGACGTTCTTCGCCTCGGCGACGACCTGGGCGCGAGCGCGCAAGGCGGGCGCGAGCGTCGCGACGCTGATCGACTCGCGGAGAATCGCGCGCCCGTCGTCTTCCGTGAGGCGAACGCCCGCCCCCTGCTTCCCCTTCGCGCCCGACGCGTTGGAGCTTTGCGGAAAGACGATGATGAAGTTAGACCCGAACGACTGCACCTGGTCGGTGACGTGGGCCCGCGCGCCGGTGCCGAGCGCGGTCACGATGACGACCGCCGCGATGCCGATGAGAATGCCGAGAACGGTCAGCGACGACCGGAGGGCGTTCCGTCGAATGGCCCGAAGCGCGAGGCGAATGCCGACGATGAGCGCTTGCATCAGTCGGTCCTCAAAGCATCGATGGGGTCCATCTTCGCGGCGCGTCGCGCGGGCAAATACCCGAACGTCACACCGATGAGGCCGCTCACGCTGACCGCGACGAAAAGCGCGAACGGGCTCGGCGAGACCGTCCAATCGAGCGCGAGCCCAATCAGCATCGTACCGCCGACACCAAACAGCATTCCGAGGAGGCCGCCCACGAGGCTCAACACCACGGCCTCGACGAGGAACTGAACGAGAATGTCGTTCTCGCGCGCGCCGATCGAGAGGCGCGTGCCGATCTCGCGCGTTCGCTCGGCGACGCTCACGAGCATGATGTTCATGACGCCTATCCCGCCTACGAGGAGCGATACCGCGGCGACGCTGATGAGAAGCACGTAGAGCGCGTTGGTGATCGCCTCCTGCTTTTCGCGAAACTCGGCCTGCGTGCGGACGACGAAGTCCGAATCTCGATCCGGCGCGATTTTATGGCGCTGGCGAAGAATCGACTCGATCTGCTGCTGCGCGCGCTCGGTGGTTTTCTCGGTTGTCGACGCCGCGATGAGGAAGTCGGCGCGGCCCGGCGACGTATGCATGATGCGCGCGCGGAAGCTCCCGATGGGCAGAATGATGTGGTCGTCTTCGTCTTCCCCGAACGCCGACGAACCGCGCTTCGCGAGCACGCCGAGCACGCGGTGCGGCGAGCGCCCGATGCGAACGATTTTGCCAATCGGGTCTTCGGTTCCAAAAAGCTTTTCGGCCACCGTGGGGCCGAGCGTGCAAACCTTCGTCTTCAGCGTCTCGTCGCCCTCGGTCCACAGTGCGCCAGTGCCGGGCTTGAACTTACGAATGGGAAAGTACGCGAGCGTGGTGCCGATGACCTGCGTCGAGACGTTCTTATCGCCGTAGACGACCTGGCTCACCGTCTCGAGGTACGGCGTGATGGCCGCGACGCTGACCGACTCACGCAAAATCGCGCGCCCATCGTTTTCGGTGATGCGGCCCGTGACCTTGGCCCGTGCGCCCGACGATTGCGTGGGCTGCGGGAAGACGAAGAGAACGTTGGTGCCGATCGAATCGATTTGCCCGGCAACTTGCGCCGTCGCGCTCGCGCCGAGGGCGGTGACTGCGACGACGGCGGCGACGCCGATGAGGATGCCGAGCACGGTGAGCGCGGCGCGCGTCTTGTTGCGGACGATGGCGCCGAGGGCGAGGCGTATCGCGTTGAGAACGAGGGCAAACCCCACGGCTACTTCCTCGGCGCGAAGAGCGCGAGGAGAAGGTAGTGCAGGAGGCCGACCACGACGACCGCGGCCGCAACGCCGGCGATTACGATGGGGGCGCCGCGCTGCGCGACCGCGTCGAAGAACGCGACAGAGGACGCCGGCGCGCGGACCTTCAGCATGATCAGCGCCGCGATCCCGGCGAGGGCGAGGAGGACCAACGTGACGTGCAGCGAGATGCGCGCCCGCTGATCGCTCGTGAGCGGACGCCCGAGGCGCCGACGGGCGTAGGTCGCCGTGAACAGCGTGTCGAACGCGAGGGCGAAGCCGACGATGGGCGTCACGAGTTGCGCCGGAGTCATTCCGAGAACGACGGCGTTGTACGCCAGGCCGGCGAGCGCGCCGACTGCGACACCGAAGAACGCCATCACGTGAACGGCGAACGGAACCGGGCCGCCGAGGCGCTTGCGAAGGGCCATCGCCGGATCGTCGTCGGCGTCGCCCTCTTTCGAGTAGACCTCGGGCGGCGGCAGCGCGGCGAGCTCGGCGGCGGCGTCGAGCGGCGTGGGGCTCAACTCGTCGCTCACCATGCGACCATCCCGAAACGTGATGACCCGACGCGCGCACGCCGCGATGTCGTGCTCGTGCGTGACGAGGCAAATCGTGATTCCGCGATCGCGGTTCAACGTTTGGAGAAGCGCGAGCACCTCGAGGCTCGTGCGCGTATCGAGATTGCCGGTGGGCTCGTCGGCGAGGAGCAGCGGCGGATCGGTCACGAGAGCGCGCGCGATCGCGACGCGCTGCTGCTGCCCGCCCGAGAGCTGATTGGGAGTGTGGTGAACGCGATCGGCGAGGCCGACCGACGCGAGCGCCGCCATCGCGCGCGCGCGACGCTCGCCCGCCTTGATCCCGCGGTACTGGAGCGGCAGCTCGACGTTCTCCAGGGCCGTCGTGCGCGGCAGGAGGTTGAACCCCTGGAAAATGAAGCCAATGAGCCGATTGCGAATGAGCGCGCGGGCGTCGTTCGTGCGGCGCCCCGCGTCGATCCCCGCAAGCTCGTAGGTGCCGACGCTGGGCCTATCGAGGCAGCCCAGCACGTTCATCAATGTCGATTTCCCCGACCCGCTCGTCCCGACGATGGCGACGAACTCGCCAGGCTCGATGATGAGATCGACCTCGCGCAGCGCGCGCACAACGGCGTCACCCGATGCGTACTCCTTCGAGACGCGGGTCAGGGCGATCAGAGGCTCTACGGCCGTGGCCATCAGAACCCCTTCTTCTTTTTGTCTTCCTCGTCGTTCTCGTCGGTCACGACTTTTGCGCCCACCGGGAGCGCGGCGGCGGTGACCTCGGTGAAGATGCCGTCGGTGGCGCCAATCGTGATGACCTTGGGGTCGGCTTTCTCTTCGCCGGGCTTGTCGTTCGCGAGCACGTAGACCCGCCCGTTCCCTTTCAGGAGCGGCGCTTCGGGGACGACCGGAGGCGCACCGGGGAGCGGCTTGCCGTCCGGCCCTTTGGGCGGCGTCGGTTTGTAGCGAAGGGCCGAGTTGGGGATACGCGAGACGCCCTTCGATTCGCGCGTTTTGATGGTGACCGTGGCCGTCATCCCGGGGCGGAGCTTCTCTTCGGGATTGGCGACTTCGACGACGGCCGAATAGGTCACGACGCCCGATACATTGTTGGGGCTAAACCGAATTTGTTGAACCGTCCCTTTGAAGACCTCGCCGGGGAAGGCGTCGACGACCGTCTCGGCCTCCATGTTCTCTTTGAGCTTTCCGACGTCGGCTTCGTCGACGTCGGCGAGAACGCGCATCTTCCGCAAATCTTGTGCGATCACGAACAGCGTCGAGACCTGAAAGCTCGCCGCGACGGTGGCGCCCGGGTCGATCGCGCGATTGACGACGACGCCGTCGACGGGCGAGAAAATCTTCGTCCAACCGACGTTCGTGCGCGACTGCGCGAGCTGCGCTTGGATCGCGCCGACCTGCGCTTCGGCGGTGACGACGGCCGACTTCTGAATATCGAGCTGCCCCTGGGCCGTCTCGAGCTCGGCCTTGCTGGCGAGGTTTTGCGCGAAGAGCTTCGCCGTACGCTCGTAGTTGATGCGCGCCGCTTCGGCGGAAGCGCCCGCGCCTAAGATGGCGGCTCGCTGCGCTTGCAGTGTCGCTTGCTGCTGATTCACCTGGGCGCCGTAGACGGCCGGATCGATCTCGGCGAGGACGTCGCCCTTCTTCACTTGCGAGTTGAAGTCGACCAACACGCGCGCGACGCGCCCGCTCACCTGGGCGCCGACGTTGACCTGCAACACCGGCTGCACGGTGCCCGTCGCTTGAACCTTCTCGATGACGTCGCCCACGGCGACGGTCGACGCGATGTACTTCGCCGGCGGCGGCGGCCGGTGCGTCATTCGATAGAAGACGCCTGCGCCGACGAGGACGACGACTCCGCCCGCGAGCGCCGCGCGGCGCAGCCAGCGCCGCCCGCCCTCTTCTGCCACCAATGCCTTACGCAATTCGTCCGAGGCTTCGGCCCGGGAGCCCGTCGCAGAGGCGCTTGAGGAAGGGTCGTTCATCGCGGCGAACCATACACTTGATGCTTCGTTCGTCTTCCCGGTGTCGAACACCTTTGTGCGTCTTGATGCCTTTTCCTAAACCACCCATGGAACAAGGCACCGCGGTGTCCAATTGGCATGGTCGCGGCGCACTCTGGTAGCTTCCCTCACCAAGGATGGGAGCTGCTCTTACGGGGAGATTCGAACGCCCCTCCGTCACACGAACGCGGCGAACGCGTTGCGCGCCCACGCGCGAGCGCGCCTGCATCCATGTCTAAAGTGACGGACAAGGATCTCGTCGATCGCGCTCGCGCCGGCGACACGGCGGCCTTCGGAGTGCTCGTGCGGCGGCACCAACCGCGCATTTACAGACTCGTCGTCCACATGCTGCGAAACGCGTCGGATGCCGAGGACGTCACGCAAGAAACCTTCCTGCGCGCGCACCAAGCGCTGGCGCGCTTCGACGGTCGCAGCGAGCCGTACACCTGGATCTACCGAATCGCCGTGAACCTCTCGCTCAATGCGATTCGCGCGCGCAAGCCGGGGCGGAATGCAGGCACGACGGACGACCCGCGTCTCGAGGCGCTCCTTCAAGAGCGGAGGCCGAGCGCCCTCGCCGATCCGCCCGGCGATGCCGAGCGCAAACGGCTTTACGTCGCGCTGTGCGAAGCCATCGATGCGCTCAGCGAGACCCTGCGGACGACGCTCATTCTCGTCTGCATCGACGGCCGTTCCCACGAAGAGGCGGCCGTGATCTTGGGCGCGCCCGAGGGGACGATCGCGTGGCGAATCCACGAGGCCCGCCGCAAGCTACGGGAGCTGATGACGAGCAAGGGGTACAACCCGGACGGCGCCGGAGGCGAGCCGTGAGCGGCGATCACGATCGCGACCGCGCGAGCAAGCGGCCGCGCGCGAGCGTTCCGGGCGACGACGCGCTCCTCGTTCGGATCGACGACGCGCTCCGCCACTGGCCGGAGGTCGAGCAGCCGCCGTACGATTGGGACGAAGCGGCAGCGAGCGTGCAAGCGCGCGTCGAGGCCGGCGAAATCGGGTCGACGTCACAGGCGCTTAGCGATGATGTGATATTTGCGTCTCCACTTTGCGTCAATCCAGAGGAGCTGCAAAACTCCGCCGCGATTCGGGTAGAGAGTTCCTCGTCCATGAGCGCACAGAAGCCTCTCTCCGGGCCTGCCCCCGCCCTCCCAGGCCGGCCAAGCACGCGGAGCGGCGCGGCAGGACGAGCGAACCCGACCGACGCGTTGGAGGCCAAAATGGGTGTGAATTTCGAGCGTGAGCGTGATCGCCGTAGTTTCCAGGACCTCGCACGGCTCGCGAGCTCTCCCACGATGACGCAACCCCCGCCTAGCGCCGCCGCGTCGTCGTCGCCGCTCGGCGTCGACGCTCAAAGCATCCCGGCCGCCGCGGCGAGCATGCGCGGGTCGTCTCCTGATTATGCGGCGTCGAAGGACGACTCAGGTCTCATCGACCTTCGCGCGATGAGCGCGAGCGAGCCGCCGCCGCCGCCCGTCGCGACGGCCGTTCCCACGATGATGCCGAAGAAGCCGGCGTCGACGCTGCTCGCCTCGACGGGGCTCTTCGAAGAAGAGACGTCGCCGCCGTCGGCCGCCGTCGTGGCCGCGCCGCTGTCTCTCGGTCCGATGCCTACGGCGCCGGTCGAAGCGCCCGCGGTTCACCAGGCGCAG
Organism: Myxococcales bacterium; assembly: GCA_025354825.1. Classification (GTDB taxonomy): domain Bacteria; phylum Myxococcota_A; class Polyangia; order Polyangiales; family Polyangiaceae; genus JANXMC01. Next base: position 13,373 of record JANXMC010000640.1, on the reverse strand, counting down.
CAAGCGCGCATCAACGCCGAAGCCGCGCCTAAGAAGAGCGGCTCGGTGATGCTGTTCGGCGGCCTTTTCGCCGCCGCCGCCATCGCCGCCGGCGTGTTCTTCGTCGGGAAGTCGCAGAAGCCGGCCGACGCGACCGCCGTCGTCGTCGCGCCGCAGCCGATCGCCACGGTGGCCCCAGCCGCTGCGGCGCCGGTCGTCGTCGCAGCCGCGACTCCCGGAGTCGTTCCGCCCGTTGCCGCGATCGACCCGGCGTCGCTCCCCGCCGCGGCCGACAAGGCCGTCGCTGCGCCCGCGCCCGGGGCAATTGCGGCGCAAGCCCGCGGCGCGAAGGTCGCGGCCCACGCTGCGGCCAACGGCAAGGCGGCGAAGGCCGACGAGCCGGCCGTCGATCCGAGCCTCGTCGCCACCAACCTCCCGGTCTCGCCGGGCGTGCCGGGCTCCCTCGGCGAAGCGATGAAGCAGGCGGCGGGTCCGTCCGGCGACAAGCAAGAGGCCGCGGCCGAGGCCGAGCCGCAGTTCGCCCCGGGCAGCGTCCCCCAAAAGCCGTCCCTCGGAGCCGTCAGCGGCGCCCTCGGCACGGTCCTCCCCGCCGCGCGCTCGTGCCTCGGCCCCGACGATCCGATCTCGCGCGCAACCGTGACGTTCAAGTCGTCCGGCGCAGTCTCCAGCGTCACGGTCACGGGGAATGCGGCTGGAAGGCCGGCCGAAGCCTGCATCAAAGCCGCTCTCTTGGGCGCGAAGGTTCCCCCCTTCGCCCAAGACACCTACCCCACGCCCGTGACGATCCGCCCGAACTGAGCGGACTCGTTCGTCGCACTTCTTCGCACGAAGGACGGGCGCCGCGAAGGGGCTTCGCAGTTGACAAGCACGTCGTCTGCGACCATCTTCCGCGCCCCGCCCCGACTACCTAAGAGAGAGCTCAACATGGTTTCTTCGACGCAGCAGTTCGATCGCATCCGCAAGCGCAAGGCCACCACCAACGGCAAGCGCAACAAGCGCGAGCGTCGCGCGATGGGCACGCCGAAGTTCGCGATCCACCCCGAGGGTTACAACCCCGCGGCGGCCGACGCGAAGCCCGCCGCCAAGTAAATACGCCACGCCGAAGGGCGGAGCGGGATGAGCGACCGTGAGAGCCAACGCTCTCACGGTTTTCGTCGTTTAAGCCCTTTACGCGTGGCGCGCCGACGGACGCGCCAACGTCGTCGTCGCCCCTCTACGGGCAGTGGCCGTTGGAGCAGTTCCCTTTGCAGCAGTCCGACGAAACGCGGCACGTCGCGTTGGCGCCGCCGCAGGGGTCGCCGGCGCTCGTCCCGCCGCCGCTTCCACCGCCGGGCGGCAGGGGGATTCCCGTATCGGGCGGCGGAACGCAAACACCCGACGTGCAGATGCGCGAGCAGCACTGCATCGCGTCGGTGCACGCCTCACCGTGGGACGTGCAGAATGCCGCGCCGTGCTGGCAAAATGCGGTCGCCCCTTGAGGCACGCAGTTGGCGCTGCAGCAGTCGAACTTGTCTTTGCACTCTTCGTGATCGGCAATACACGCAGGCGCGGAATCGGCCCCCGCGTCGCCCGTGGGCGTGAGGTTCGCGCTCGAGCACGCGATGCTCCACGCAATGCCAACTACGACCAAAGCGGGGAATCCATAAGAGGGTTTCACCCGGACCAGCCTAGCGCGCGCGACACGGTTCACCACTGCGTACTACACAGCCACGCGGGTCAGATCGTGCCATGCGGCAACGCGCGCCATCCCCTCGGCGAGGTCGACCCTAGGCTCGTAGGCGAGGAGGCGCCGCGCCTTTTCAATCGAGTATGCGTGGGGGCGCGTGAGGTAGTCCACGGCCGCGGGCAGGAACGGCGGCGTGGCGCCCATCGATCGGTACGCGCGCGCGCTGAGCCGCGTGAGGCCGCGAAGGATTGGCAGCGGCAACGCCCGTGGCGGGGCAACGTTCAACATGTCCGCGTGGTGGCGAAAAAACTCGCGGCACGGCGTCGCGACGCCGTCGGTGATGTTGAACACTTCGCCGCCCACGGGCATTTCGGCGGCACGAAGAACGCCGTCGACGAGGTTGTCGATGAAGACATGGTTGATGACGCCCCCCGAGCGCGGAACGACGAAGAGCCCGCGTTTCATGAGCGCCATCGGCCGCACGATCCACGGCACCGACCCCGCGCCGTAGACGTCTCCCGGACGAACGACGACGACTTCCATTCGTGAGCCGCCGTAAAGATGAAGGTCGAGGGCCGCACGCTCGCTCTCGATCTTCGTCTCGCAGTACGCATTCCCCTCGCCCCGCAACGGGCCGTCTTCCGTGACGTCGCGCGGGTAGTCGAAGCCGTAGACCATGACCGACGACAGATGCACGAAGCGCCGTGCACCTGCGGCGCGCGCCGCGGATGCAACGGTGCGCGTGCCGCCGACGTTGATGCGGCGAAAGCGGGCCATCGCGCCGTCTTCTTCGACCACGGCGGCCGTGTGGATGACGACGTCGGCGCCGTCGCAGAGGCGCGCGGCCGCGGCCGCATCGGTGATGTCGCCTTCGATGACGAAGTGGCGCGCGGCCTCGGCGCGACGAACGCCTTCACGCGAAAGCTCGAGACCACGAACCACGTGCCCCTCGTCGCGCGCGATCTCGGCGAGACGCAAACCGATGAAGCCGCCGATGCCGGTGATCGCCACGGTGCGCGCCATTGCGACGCGTTTTACCGCTTACGGTGCGTCGGCGCCCGCATCCGTGATCGCCGCTGCTTTTCCGTCGGCCGAAGCCGCACCCGCCGCCGAGCCTCGGCGGATCATTCCATTCTCGAAGGCGACGCACGGCATGAGGCGCGCGGATCGACGCACCACCGTGCCGCCACCGGCGGGGACGGAGAACGTCGCCGGATTCGCCGTGAACCAGCCATCCATGTCCGACGTCATTTCCCAAATTGGCTTCTTCGGGTCGAGCGGAACGATTCGCTGATCAGACCCCGACCCGTATTCGGTGCGCTCGATTCCGAAGCACGTCTCGCTCGAACGCTTTGGCGCGAAGAGAAACCCGTGGCTGTCCTCGGGGACGTCGATGCTCGTGGTGTCGACGAGATTGCCATTCGACTCGCGCGCCTCGAGGGTATGCGCGCCCGACGTGATCACGACTCTCCGCGCGGACGAAGGCGACTCGACGGGCGTGCTCGGAATGTTCTCGATGACCACCTTGCCGTCGAGGACCAGCGACATCCCCGACGTGCCCGTCGTGTTCACGACCCACAGATCGATACGGTTCTTCGCGTAGCGCGAATACAGCGTCGTGACGGCGTAGACGGCACCGACTGCGGCCACGAGCGCAAACGCTCGACCGAGCCACACCGACAGCGGCGCGCCGGGCGCGTCGTCGACCGTGACCAGCGGAACGATGATGCGAGGCGCCGCCGCGACTGCGCCCGCTGCTCCGGCAGCTGCAGCCGCCGCCGGCGCGGGTGGGGGCGCCGAGGAAGGGGCCGCAATGCGCGCCGCGGGGACGGGGCGAACGCTCGCCCGTGCGAGCTTCGCCGCGCTGTCCGCGCCTTCCCCTTCGGCACCAGGCCTCGGCGCTTTGCAGTAGATGCACGCGACGAACTTCGGCGGGAACTTCCGCCCGCAAACGCTGCACGTAACCGGTTCGACGTGGTCCACGATGGGCGCCCCCTCGCGTTCGAGTATCACCCGAATCTGCGCGAGGGGTGCAGTTCGCGACTACGGCTTTACGAACTTATAGACGAAGCGATCGCTCGTTCCCCGGCGGTCCGCCGCCTGCTTGGGCGAGTCGTTCCAGTCGCGCGCGTCGCTCGGATTGCGAAGAAAAGCGCCTTCTCCCGCGAGGCGAAAGCCGGCCGCGACGATCTCGTCCTTCACGACACTCTCCTCGATACGATGCAGAGTCTGCACTTCGCTCGAGCCCGTCCCCGGTCTGCCACTATGGTCGATGATCGCGTACACGCCGCCCGGCTTCAGGGCATCGAAGACGGCCTTGTTCATCTTCGCGCGGTCGACCTTTAGCCAGAAGGTGTCGTGGTAAAAAAGCACGTCGAAGACGACGTCGAGGCCCTTCGCTTCGGGCGGCAGCGGCGCCTCGAAGTCGCGGTCGACGCGCACCACGTTTTTCATCACGCCCTTTTGCATTCGGTCGCTCCACGGCTTCTCCGCGAAGCGCTCGAGGATCCACTTCGAGTTCTGCGCATAGACGACGCCGGTGCCGCCCACCGCGCGCGCCAACAGCTCGGACGTGTAGCCGGTGCCGGCGGCCAGCTCGGCGACCTTCATCCCGGGCTGCACACCGAAGAACGCGAGCATCTCGCCGGGCTTGCGCCCCGCATCGAGGGCGCGATCGTCGTCGCTGCGGTCGCTCGCGTCGACGACGGCTTTGATCGCAGGCGGCACGCTCACCGACGAAGACGCCGCCGCGCCCGAGGGCGCAGGCGAGCTTGCGTTGGGAGGCGCCGCGCCGCCGCACGCGGAGGCGAGAGCTACGAGGAACGTCGTTGCCAAGAGAGCGGCGCAGCGCATGAAGTCGTCGTCCTTTCGAAAGGGGGAGGACGACGATACCCGAGCGCTCACGCCATCGACAGACGCGTGAGCGAGCCCCAGGATGGGCGACGTGGAGGCTTCGAAAAACGAGAGCGTCGTGATGGATGCGGCTGGGCTCTACCTCCCCGCGCTCGACCTTCACCTCGACCCTACGCGCCCGGTTCGTCGCGCGTTCTTGTCGCATGCGCACGGCGATCACGCGGCCGGGCTCGCCTCGGGAACGGTGCTCGCCTCGCCTGAAACGCTCGCGCTCCTCGAAACGCGCACGCGCACGAAGGCCCTCGGCGCCCACGCCATCGGCTGGGGCGAGACCGCCGCGCTCACGTTCGAAGGCGCGGCGGCCGAGCTTCGCATCGCGCCGGCAGGCCACATGCTGGGCGCCGCGCAGCTCGTAGTGGACGTCGGCGGCAAGCGCCTCGTCTATACGGGCGACTACCGCTCGGGGCCGGGCACCACCCACGGCATCGGCGCGCCTGTGCCGTGCGACGAGCTGGTCATCGAGTCGACCTTCGCCCTTCCCATCTTCGCGTTCCCCGACCGCGACGCCACGCGCGCGTCGATCGTCGCGTGGTGCCGCGAGACGCTCGCGAGCGGCGCGACGCCTGTGCTCCTCGCCCATGCCCTGGGCAAAGCGCAGGTGCTCACGGTGGATCTCGCCGCGGCGGGCATCCCGGTCGTCGCGCACGGTGCCGCGTATCGAATGTGCGAAGCTTATGAAGCGCTCGGCGTCGACGTCGGAATTGCGCGAGGGCTCGTGGCGCCCTACGCGAGCCTCGCCCGCGACGACGCTGCGACCAACGCTCTCGAAGGGGGCAAAAAGAAGGCGAAACGTGCTCCACGAACCGCGCCGACGTCGGTCGTGATCGTGCCGCCCTACGCGTCGCGAATGCTGCGCGACAAGGGCGACGAAGGGGCGGAGCTCCGCGCTTCCGCGCGCGAGGTGCGCGTCGCGTTGGTCTCGGGGTGGGCGCTCCTCGATGCGCCCCTCGAGCAGCGCCGCGCCGACGCCGGGTTCGCGCTCTCCGATCACGCCGATCACGACGATCTCGTCGCGACCGCTCTGGCGACCGGGGCGCGCCGCGTCTACGCGACCCACGGAAACGCGGCCGCTCTGGCACGCGCGCTCACGCTTCGCGGCGTCGACGCCGTCGCCCTCGACGCGCCTCCAACGGATTCTTTCGAAGCCGCGGGGGATGCGCCGTGAAGGCCCTCGCTCGCGCCCTCGAGACCGCGTCGAAAACCCGCGCGCGCCTCGGCAAAATCGCGGCGCTCGGCGATGCGCTCAAGGCCCTCGCCGATGCCGGCGCGAGCGACGACGAGCTCGCTGTCGCAACACGCCTCGCGGCGGGGCGCACGCTCCCCGTCCGCGACGCGCGCACGCTCGGCGTCGGCTACGCGCTCCTCTTCGAGACCCTCGTCGCGACCACCGGGCAAGACGCCGACCTCGCGCGCATGTGTGCGCGCGCCACGGGCGATCTCGGCGAAGCGTTCGCGCTTCTCGTCGCGCGGGATCGAGCTCGGGAAAGCAGAGACTCGAGCGGCCTCACGATGCGCGAGGTCGCGACGCTCTTCGCGGCTCTCGCGGCAACGGGCGTGCGCGCCGAGAAGCGACGCCTTCTCGACGAAGCGTTCGCGCGAACCTCGCCCGTCGAGACCAAGTACCTCGCCCGCGCGCTCCTCGCCGAGATGCGCATCGGCGTGCAAGAAGGCGTGCTCGAGGAGGCCGTTGCCAAGGCGTTCGGTGCACCGCTCGCCGTGCTCCGCCGCGCCGCCGCAATGGTGACCGACGTAGGCGACGTCGCCGTCCTCGCTCGCGACGAAGAGCTCGAGACCGCGACGCTCGACGTGGGGCGCCCCGCGGCGTTCATGCTCGCCTCGCCCATCGAGACCGTGAAGACCGAGATCAACCTCGCGCGCACCGTCGTCGAAGACAAAATCGACGGCGTTCGCGCGCAAATTCACGTGTCGAACGGGATGGCGCGCATCTTCGCGCGGGGGCTCGACGACGTGACCATCGCGTTCCCCGAAGTGGCCAATGCGTTCGCGCAGGTCGACGGCGATCTCGTCCTCGACGGCGAGCTCTTGGTCGTGGGTGCGGGCGGCCGCGTTCGCCCCTTTCAGGCGCTCCAGTCGCGCCTCCGCAAGACGGGCCCCACGAAGGAGCTCCTCGCCAACGCGCCCGTGACGTTCTTCGCCTACGACCTGCTCTTCGACGGCGAATCGTGCCTCGCACTCTCGTGGGACTTGCGGCGCGCACGCCTCGAAGCGTTCGCCGCCACGCGAAGCCCGGGGCCGATTCTGATCCTCAACGCATACCGCGCGTTCGACGCCGACGGCGCGGCGTCGGGCGCGCGCAGCTTCGACGCGCAGCTCGACGCCGAGTTCACCGCCGCCCGCGCGCGCGGCCACGAAGGGCTCGTGCTGAAGTCGCGCGACGCCCCCTACGACGCCGGCCGTCGCGGTCAGGCGTGGCTCAAAGTGAAGCGCGCCTTCGCGACGCTCGACGTGGTCGTCACCGCAGCCGAAGGCGGCCACGGACGGCGCGCGGGCGTCTTGTCGGACTACACGTTCGGCGTTTGGCGCGAGCCGTCCGCAGACGAAGCCGGCCGCGAGCGCGCTCTGGTGAACGTGGGCAAAGCCTACAGCGGGCTCACGGACGTCGAGATCGACGGCCTCACCGCGCGCCTCGAGAAGCTCACCGTCGAAAAGTTCGGCGGCGTCCGCGTCGTCGAGCCCGTCATCGTGCTCGAGGTCGCCTTCGACGGTATTCAGCGCTCGAAACGCCACAAGAGCGGCTTCGCGCTGCGCTTCCCGCGCATCGTTCGTATTCGCGACGACAAGACCGCCGCCGAGGCCGACACGCTCGCGGGGGTCGAGACGCTCTTCCTCGCGCAAGTTGCATCGGGCCATCGCGAAGAAGACGCGGCACGCGAGGCGGGCGAGCCGGAGGAGACCCGCCACACGGAAGCGTCCGCCGCAGCGACGACGAAAACGCGCAAACCGACGAAGGCGACCAAATCGCGCACGGCGAAAGGTGCAGGCGCGAGTCCGCAGCTGTCGCTCTTCGGCGCGGCGCCGACCGTCGCGAAACGCTAGTCGGTTATTCGGCCTCGCCCGCTGGGCCGCTGTACGTCTTCACCGCGTCGAGCAGCGCGTCGAGATCGATCGGCTTCGAGAAGCACATGCGCACGCCACCCTTGGCCCCTTGGCAGGCCAGCGGTGCGGCCATCGCCGACACAATGAGAATCGGAATCCCGCGGAGCTTGTCGTCTGTGTCGGCGAGCTCGAGAAATTCCCAGCCGCTCATGACCGGCATCATCAGGTCGAGAAGCACCAAATCGGGGCGTTCACCGTCGTGGACGAAGTCGAGAGCCCGTTGCCCGTTCTCGGCGAGCGCAACGTCGTACCCCTCGGACGCGAGCACGCCGCCGAGCGTCTCTCGGATCGCGTCGTCGTCGTCTACGACCAGAATCTTTGGGTTGGTCATTCCGAGAGCCCCCGAGCCCGCTTGGCGGCTGCGATTCCACGCTGGGCGACCCGAGACCCAAAAGGCTCTCGGTGCCAAGCGCGTCCCCCAACGTGCAGTGTACCTCGTTAGACGGACGTTGGTCTCTTTGCTGCCAATGCTTTGCTCGTTTGCACGTCGGGAGGAGCCCAGCCGGAGGGGTCGCGGCTATGCTCGCCGCGTGCAAGCCCCCGAAGACGACGGGACGGCGGCTCGAAAGGTCGCCGGCCGCGTCACCACGTTTGTGTTTCTCACGGTCTTCTTAGACCTCATCGGCTTCGGAATCATCATCCCGATGATGCCCCTCTACGTCGAGTCGATGGGCGGCTCCGTGTCGACGGTGGGCGTCATCCTCTCGCTCTTCGCGTTCACGCAGCTCGTGGCGACACCGGTTCTGGGGCGCCTCTCGGATCGCGTTGGTCGTAGGCCTGTCATCTTGATCAGCCTCGCCGGCAACGCGCTCTCGATGATCGCTTTCGCGGGCGCGACGTACATTCACTGGCTTCCGCTGCTCTTCGTCTCGCGCATCATGGCCGGCGCCACCGCCGGCAACATCGCCGCGTGCCAAGCGGCCGTCGCCGACGTCACGACGGGCACCGAGCGCGCCAAGGGCATGGGGCGCCTCGGCGCAGGCATCGGCCTCGGGTTGGTGTTGGGCCCGCTGCTCGGCAGCACGATGAGCCGCTTCGGCGCGTGGGCCCCGCCGCTCGCAGCCGCGGGGATGGCGATTCTCGACTTGGGCGCCGCGTTCTTCTTCATGCCCGAGACGCGCACGCGCGCGTCCGCCGTGCCGGTGGCCTCCGCAGTCGCAACGACCAACGCCGCACCCGTCCTCGCGATCCCGAAACCGAATCTCCTCAAGGCCGTCTCCGAGCGGCCGATGTCCTTCGTGCTCGGCCTCTACTTTCTAACGTTCCTCTGCATGACCAACATGCAGACGGCCCTCGCGCTTCTCACGAAGCTCCGGCTCGGCTGGGGGACGGCGGAAGTCGGCAACGTCTTCGCGCTCTTCGGCCTGATTGGCTTCGTGCTTCAAGGCGCGCTCATCGGGCCGATGACGAAGCGCTACGGCGAGATGAACCTGGTGCTTATCGGCACCGTCTCGACGGCCCTCGGCCTCGCGGGAATCGCGGCATCGCACAGCGGCGTGCCGCTCATCGCGAGCCTCGTCGCCATGGCCGCGGGGATCGGCATCTTGAACCCCGTGCTCTCGGCCGTCGCCGCCGAATCGGCGGCACCCAGCATGCGCGGCGCGGTGCTCGGCCTCGCGCAGTCGTCCGGTGGCCTCGCGCGCACCGTCGGCCCGCTGTGGGCCGGCTTTCTCTTCGCGCACGTGAGCCCTGGCGCGCCGTTCATCGCCGGCGCCATCGCCGCGGGCGTCGCCTTCGTCATGGCCCTTCGGCTTCGCGCGTACCGAAGGCTCGCGGTCGCGTCGACGTCCGCGACGACGACGACGACGACGACGTAGCCGTCAGCGCGAGCCGCTCTTCGCCTTGCCTGCGTTCTCTTGCTTCACAGTTTTGAAGAACGTCCCACCCGCCTTCTTCGCGTACTGCTCGTAGGCGTCCTTCGCCATCGTCTCGTAGACGTGAGCTTCGGGCGTGTCGTCGGCGCTCTTCGCCTTCACCGGCGGGTCGGCAGACGCTTCGTCCTTGAACGTCGTGAGATCGGCCGGGCGCCACGCTTCGGCCTTGATTCGCAGCGGCTTCACGGACGCGTCGGCGAGGCGAAACGAGCCGTCGAACGAGTAGATGAGCCCCGCGAAGACGCCCCGCGGAGCCTTGCTCGGATAGAGCGTCCCCGACCATTCGAAGCCATGCTCGACGAAGAACGTCGACGCCGTCACCGGCGGAAAAGGCGCCTCGGGGTCGGCGATGAGCTCGCCCGGTTGCAGCGAGAGAATCTCCGTCGGGAAGATCTCGGCGAAGCGCGCGGCGAGCGACGCGACGAGCGCCTGCTCCCGAACGGCGTCGTGCTTCTCGTCCAAAAAGCGCGAGGGCAAGGACGTCACGCCCTGGAACATTTTGCTCTTCGAGACCGCGGCGTCGGCACGCGCGAGCGACTTCGACACCTTGCGACGAAACCGCACTTCGACTCTCGGCCCCGACTTTTCGGCGGCCGCGAGGAGACGCTCGACGAACGGCACGACCGCCGGATCCTTCTCCGAGGCGTGGGCGCGGTACGCCTCGAGCGCAGCGACGTACACCGCGTGGTTCGCCGTTTTAATCTCCGCATCGAGACCGTTGCCCGGATGGCGTTTCACGAAATCGCGCAGGGCGGCCAGCGTCCCTGCCTTCTTCGCCTGTTCGAGCTCGGCGAGCAGCGCCGTGCGGAGCGACGCCTTGACCTCGCCGTCGATCCAGGTGCGCGGGTGCTCGGCTTGGTACTTTTCGATCGCCTCCACGGTGCCCGGCTTCTCGGCCTCGCGGAGCTCCGCGCGCGGGAGCAGCGTCTCCTCGATCACCGTACGGTGGTGCACGCCTTGATCGAGATACGCGTGAAATGCCGAGACGGTGTTCGCCTCGCTCACCGAGGCGAAGAGCCGATTGTCGCTTTGGACATTCCGTAGCCAGAAGATCGCCGGCCCGGCCATCAATGCGAACGCCGCCGCGACGCCCCACGGCACTCTCGACCAAATGGGCTCGTTCGCTTCGAGGGGCGCCGTGGGCCCGATGGGGCTCGAAAACGCGCTGTCGTAGAGCGGATCGAGCGCCGCCATCGCACGCGGATCGTGCGTGGAGAGAGCGCGTTCGAGCTGCGACTTCGCGGTCGCGAAGGCGCGCTGGAGGGCGCTCGCCTGATCGAGATCGGCAATTGGAAATGCGAACTTCGCGCTCCCCGGAAATGCGAGCACGAAGCGCGGCTCGGGGCCCGCGACGGGCTCGCTCGAGACGAGGTCCGACATCGCAAAGACCTTGAGCTTCGCGGCGGTGGCGTCGACCAGGTTCGCTGGGAAGACGTAAATCCCAGCCGGATAAGGGAGTGCGCGGATCGCGCGACGGTGCGACGCAGCCTTCAAAATGCCAAATGCGATGACGAAACCGAGGGCCACGTAAATCGCCACAAGAGGCGTGCCGTGAATCGCCAGCGGGTTGCCGAGCGTGCCAAAACCGATGACGTAGACGAGAGCGAGCGCGGCCGCCGCGCCTCCGCTGATGCCGAGCCAGACCAACTGCTTCTTCGTCGTCGCGGGCGTCTTCAGCAGCGGGCCGGGCACGCCCGTGCTGCGCGCCGATGCGACGAACTGGTCCTGAACGGGACGCGAGAGCTTATAAAAGTCAACGTGCCGCATCGCCTCGGCTCATGGTGTCGCGGCTGGGCCAAGAAAGCCAAACTTGTCGTGGGGTGCGATATGCGGAATCGCACCCCGCGAACGGGACGGACAAACGCCGGTTGCCCTAGCGACCTGCACGTCGCACGACGCGCGGGGCGCTCTTCGCGACAGCGATGGGCCGTTGCGGATCCAGCGCGTCTGCGGCTTCGATAAGCAGGTCACGAAGGATCGTACGATGGCAGCGCGTGGCGTCGGCGCACGCCGACGAGCAGAGGAGCGTGAGCGCCTCACCGCGTGCGACGCTTTCCGCGAATCCGCGGATCCAGTAGCTCTGCGATCGCATCTCTTCGAGGTAGCGCGCGGCATACTCGTCCCACGTGATGGGCTCGCCGGTCTTGCCGTAGAACGCCGCGTGCAGCGCGACGCTCGGGCCGAGCTCGGGGCAGAACGCGTTCCACGGCTCGCCTTCGCGCGGCACACCTCGAGGTCGGAAGCGACAGACGAGAAGGCGGTAGCCGTCGGTTTCGGCGACCGTGTCGCACCACCGCTTCGTCGTCACGATTGCGCGCACGAACGGAAACGTAACCACGCCGTTCGCAGCGTGCGCGCGGGGCGTTGTTGCAGCGTCAATTTTCGCACGTAGGGCGCCTCCCGAGCGTCACCTTTTTGAGTCTTGCGGTGCCGCGCGAGCCCCCGTACACCCGGCCTCGCATGAAACGAACGAAGGTCGACGAGAGCCTCGATGCGGCGGCAGCAAACCACGCCGACGACCCCGAGCGTGCAGAAGCGATTCACCGTGCGCGTAGGTTCAAGTCGAGCTGGATCGAGCTCGCCGAAGCTCTCACCGACGTGCGCAAAGGCGGCCGTTGGAAGGGGTGGGGCTACGCGACGTTCGAGGACTACGCGAAGGGCGAGCTTCACCTTCGGCAAGAGACGGTCGACAAGCTCACCGGGTTGTTTTTGTTTCTCAAGAAGCGCGCGCCCGAAGTGCTCGAACGCGACGGCGTCAGCGCGCCGATTCCGAGCTACGACGCGGTCGACTTTCTCCGTCGCGCCGAAGCACAAGACGGCGCCCCCAAGGCTGCCGTCGACGAGATTCGAAAGCGCGTGATCGAAGACGGCGCGCAGCTCCCCTCCCTCGCGAAAAAGTTCAAAGACCAGGTGTTCCCCATCGACGACGCCGCGCGGAAAGAGCGCGACACCGCGGCGATCCGCAACGTCGCGACGCGCTTGAAGGAGCTTCTCGGCGATACGCGGGCCGTCACGAAGAAGCTCTCCGCCGAAGCCATCGTGGCGCTCGAGCGCCTGCTCGAGGCCGTCGCCGTCGACGAGGAGAAGGCCGCTTAATCCGGATACGAGGGGGGCGCGCCAACGCGCGCGAAGAACATGGGGGAGAAAGCGTATCACCACGGAGATCTACGAACGGCGCTGCTCGACGGCGTCGCCGAGATCATCCGCGAGCGGGGTCTCGCATTCGTGTCGCTGCGTGAGGTCGCGCGCCGCGCGAGCGTCTCTCACGGCGCGCCGGCGCACCACTTTCGGAACAAGGCGGCGCTGCTCACGGCATTCGCCGCGCAGGGCTACTTGCGCCTCGAAGAGACCGTGCGCGTGGCCGTGGCCGCCGAGCCCGACCCCACCGCGCCGCGCCAGCTCGAGGCCCTCGGGCGCGGCTACGTGAGATTTGCGGTCGAGAATCCAGAGCAGTTCGGAATCATGTTCCGTCACGAGCTCTTGAACGTCGCCGACGTCGAGCTCGTCGCGCGCAGCGACTCGGCCTACGCGCGCCTCGCCACCGCGGTCCGCGCATGCGTCATGGAGGGGTACATCGAAGCGGCGGACGCAGAGCGCGTGACGGTCGCGTCGTGGTCGATGGTCCACGGCCTCGCGAGCTTGTTGAACAGCGGGCGAATCGCGAGCCGCGTGAAGGACCCGGACCCCACGCGCCTCGCCGCCGAAGTGACGCGCATGTTCGTCGAATCGGTTATGCCCGACGCGAAGCCAATACCGTTCCCCACTCGCGCGCGGGGCGTTAGTGGATTGAAGGCGCGGGCTCG
>JANXMC010000048.1 GCA_025354825.1 Myxococcales bacterium | reverse complement strand
GCCCGCGAGACGATGGACATCTACGCCCCGCTGCCCACCGGATGGGCATCCAGTGGATCAAGATCGAGCTCGAGGATTTGTCGTTTCGCTACCTCGAGCCGGTCGAGTACGCCGGGGTCTCGGCGAAGATGGACGCGTATTACCAGGAGCGGCAGAAGTACATCGACGAGGTGACCGCGGTGATCTACCGCGAGATGGGCGAGAGCGGGGTCGGCTGCCAGGTGTCCGGCCGGCCGAAGCACTTGTGGTCGGTCTACAACAAGATGAAGAAGACCGGGCGCGAGCTCGAGCAGCTCTTCGACATCATCGCCTTCCGCGTGATCGTTCCCAATGTGCGCGCATGCTACGAGGCGCTCGGGGTGGTGCACTCGAAGTGGACGCCGATTCCGGGCCGCTTCAAGGACTACATCGCGCTCCCCAAGCCGAACATGTACCAGTCGCTCCACACGACCCTCATCGGGCCGGGTCGCGAGCGCATCGAAGTGCAGATTCGCACCCACGAGATGCACCGCGTGGCGGAGCGCGGCATCGCGGCGCACTGGAAATACAAAGATCGCCACGGCGGCGGCGTGGCCGACCAAGACGCGGCGCGCTTCGGGTGGCTGCGGCAGCTCCTCGAGTGGCAGAAGGATCTGAAAGACCCGGCCGAGTTCCTCGATGCCGTCAAGGTCGACCTCTTTCAAGACGAGGTCTACGTCTTCACACCCAAGGGCGACGTGCGCGTCTTCCCCCGCGGCTCGACGCCCGTCGACTTCGCCTTCGCGATTCACAGCCAGCTCGGCGAGCACGTCACCGGCGCGCGCGTGAACGGCAAGCTCGAGCCCCTCCGCTACAAGATGCGGAACGGCGACATCATCGACATCGTGACGGGCGCGAACCAGGAGCCGTCGAAGGACTGGCTCGAGTTCGTCGTCACCACGCGCGCCCGCGCGAAGATTCGCAACTACCTGCGGCAAGAGCAGCGCGATAAATCGCTGCGCTTAGGGCGCGAGCTGCTCGAGTGCGAGCTCCACAAGGTGAGCGTCTCGATCAACAAGCTGCTGAAGAACGAGAACGAGCTCCGCAAGCTGTTCGAGCAGATCAAAGTCTCGAACGCCGAGGAGATGTTCATCAGCATCGGCTACGGCAAGATCGACCCGCAGGACATCGTCGGCATCCTCGCTCCCGAAGAGAACGGCGCGCCGAGCCAGCCGCCGAACGAGTTGCGCGAAGGGCAGATCGCCAAGCTCGTTCGCAAGGTCATCAACCGCGACGAGACGGGCATCAAGCTCAATGGCATCGACGACGTGCTCGTTCGGTATGCCAAGTGCTGCAACCCGCTGCCGGGCGACGACATCCTCGGCTTCATCACGCGCGGGCGCGGCATCACCATTCACAGGCGCGGCTGCCCCAAGGCGTTCGACACCGACCCGGAGCGCCGCGTCGAGATCACGTGGGACTCGAAGGCGAAGATCAATCGGTCGGTGCAGCTGCGTATCGTCGCGCAGAACCAGCCGGGCATCCTCGCGCACATCGGCCAGACGTTCAGCGCGCTGGGCATCAACATCAGCGAAGCCAACTGCCGCGCCGGCGACGACGGGCGCGCCGTGAACCTGTTTACGTTCGTCTGTTCCGATCTCACCGGTTTGAAAAACGTGATGCGTGCCCTTCAGAAGGTGAAGGGCGTGGTCGCCGTCGAGCGGGCTTAACGTTCGAGCACACGCGTGAGAACGGCCGTTCATGGCGGCAGGCTCGGCGCGTTGAGAATCGACGAAGAGGGCGGAAAAAGCCGCGTGATCGGGGTGCGCGAAGCTGAGGCATGGCGCTTGCGATGAGGCTCGGGCGTGCAGCGCTCGTCCTTCCTTCGCATGCGCTTCCTTAGCTTCGCGGCCTCTTCGCTTTCTTTCGTCGCGGTCTCTCTGCTTGGTGCCGCCGGCCCGGAGCGCGTTGCGCTCGCTGCGGGCGGCATCGCGGGCTCGCCCGCGCCTCCGTCCGCGCCCTCGAGCGCCATCGTCGAAGCGCGCGTCGCCGTCGCGCGCGCGGGGACGGGCCCGGCGTCACGCACGACGCTCTGGAGCTCCGTGCGCGTCGACCGGGCTGCGGGGGGCTTCGTCTGGCTCGTCCCCGCGCGGCGTGCGAGCGCTGTCGACGTCGCGTCCGACGCGTGGCTCGACGCGCTCGAAGCGGTCACCGCGCCTCGGGTCCTTCCGCCGGCAGCGACGCTCACGTGCGACGTCGATCGCGGCACGGAGCTCGTCGGCGCGCTCGCGCCTTCGAAACCCGTCGCGCCTATCGACACGACGATGCTCCCCACGCTCGCGCGCCTCGACGCGCATCTAACGGCGTGGGGCTTCGTGCTCGATGCCCCGGCCAGAGACCGCGCGCGCACGCTCTTCGACGCCGGGGACGACCTCGTCGCGATGACCTTCAGCGGCGCCACGTCCATCGTCACGACGCCCACGCTTCGCGTCGTGGGAGACGAGCCGCTGTCGCTCCCGATGGTGCTTACGCGCGCGGGAACCGACCCGATTCGCGTGACGGCGTTCGCGTTCGCGACGACGCGCATGGCGTTCGGCGAGGCGCGGTCGCTCACGCTCGACGGCCGCCACGTCACGTGGTCGCAGTCGGGCAAATCGACCTACGGTGAGGTGCGGGACGCGGCGCTCGCGTCGTCGCCCAGCGGGGCGTTTTTCGTCGAAGCCGCGGGACCCGCGCCGCTCTTCGGCACGGGCGTCGCGACCGTCGACGGCGCGCCGCTTCCGTCCGTCGTCCGCGAATATCCCGCACGCCTCGCCGCGCTGAGCCGAGCGCAGGGCGACGCCGCCGTCTTCGACGAGCGTGCGTGTGTGGCCTCGCTAGGCGCGGGGGCCCGCCTCTCCGGGAGCGCCTCCGAGGCGTGCCCACGGGGCGACGTCGCTTCACTTGCCCAGCCCGACGGCGGCGCTGCCGTCTGTGTCGAGCGCCCCGCGGCCGGCGAGACATCGGCCAACGCGTTTCGCTGCGAAGGCGTCGCCGACGATCTCGCCTTCGCCGTCGGCGGCGCACCGGCGTCGTCGGTCTGGATCACGCGGGCCGTCGGCACCGTTCGCGCGGGGGAGCTCGGCCGTGATGTCGCACTCCGCGCCGACCCCGGTCCTGCCCGCACGCCCGTCATCGTGGCCGATACCTACGGCTTCGCGTGCCCGACCGCGCCCACCGGCAGCGGGTCCACGCCGGCGGGCAGCTACCCGCCTGGAAGCGGCGGCGGCGGCGGTGGCGGAGCGCCCGGCGGCGGCTCCTTCGACCCCGGCTATGTCGATCCGACGACTCCCATCGCCGTGGCGACGTCCAGCGACGCGTGCAGCGGAAGCACGGCGTCGGACTCGAGCAGCGACGACTCGTGTGGCGGCGGCGCGACGACGCCCCGCGACAGCTCGGGCGCCGTCGACGACGCGGGCGCCGACACGAGCTCCGAAGCCGCCGGCGACGCCTGCGGCACCGATACGGGCAGCGGGAGCAGCAACGACGCGTCCGGCGACGGCTGCGGCAGCGACGACGGGAGCGCCTCGGGCGACGACGACGCGTGCATGGGCGATTCGAGCGGCTCGTCGAGCGACGACAGCTGCGACACGAAGCCCGCGGACGCGACGCCGGCGAAGCTCGCCGCGATGAGCGCGCGGTCGGCGTCCCTGGTGCCCACGCCCACCGCGAGCGCGAAGCCGTTGCACCGCCACGCATCGACGAAGACGCGGAGCCCGGTCTCGCGCGCGGTCTTGGGGTTCGCGCTCCTTCTGGCGCCGCTCCGCCGGAAGACGCGGAAGACATAAGGGGCCTGCGCGGCGCGCGCGCGAGCGGGCGGCGGCTGGCGCGGGGTGCGCGGTACGGCTAAAGAGCGCGCCGAGACTATGACCATCGCAATTACGATCGTGGGTGCTGGGCTTGCTGGATGCGAAGCGGCGTGGCAGCTCGCCGAGCGCGGCTTCGACGTCACGCTCATCGAGCAGAAACCGCTGGCGCGCACGCCCGCACAAACCACGGACAACTTGTGCGAGCTCGTCTGCTCGAACTCGCTTCGCGGCGCCGCGCTCGTGAACGCGGTCGGTCTTCTCAAGGAAGAACTGCGGCGCGCGGGCTCGCTCATCCTCACGTGCGCCGACATCGCCAAGGTCCCCGCCGGCGGCGCCCTCGCCGTCGATCGCGAAGTCTTCTCCGCCGAGGTCACGAAGCGCCTCCACGGCCATCCGCACATCACGATGTCGACGGCGATCGTCGACGCCGTGCCCGAGGCGACCGCCGAGCGCCCCGTGATTCTCGCCACCGGGCCGCTCACGGGGGACGCCCTCGCCGCCGACCTCGCGCGCATCGTCGGCGGCGAGCATCTCGCGTACTACGACGCCATCGCGCCGATCATCGCCGCCGATTCGATCAACTGGGACAAGGTGTTCCGCCAGTCGCGCTGGGGCAAAGGCGGCGACGAGGCCGAGGGCGAAGTGCTCGACGCGACGTCGCTCGGCGACGAGGCGTACGTCAACTGCCCGTTCGACGAAGAGGGGTACAAAGCGTTCGTCGCTGCCGCTGTCGGCGCGATCAAAGTCGAGCCGCGGGCCTTCGAGGACGTGCGCTACTTCGAAGGGTGCTTGCCGTTCGAAGTCATGGCCGCGCGCGGCGAGATGACCCTCGCGTTCGGCCCGATGAAGCCCGTGGGGCTCACCGATCCGCGCACCGGGCGCCGCCCTTTCGCCTGCGTGCAGCTCCGCGCGGAAGACCAGGCCGCGACGGCGTACAACCTGGTGGGCTTCCAAACGCGCATGACCTACGGCGAGCAGACCCGTGTCCTGCGAATGATCCCGGGGCTCGAGGAGGCCGAGTTTCTCCGCCACGGAAGCGTGCACCGCAACACGTTCGTCAACGCGCCGGTTCTCTTGGATGCGCGGATGCAGCTCCATGCGCGCCCCAACGTGTTTCTCGCGGGGCAGATCACGGGCGTCGAGGGGTATGTAGAGAGCTGCGCCGGAGGCTTCGTCTGCGGCGTGATGCTCGCGCAGGCGCTCGCCGGTGTGGCGATCACGCCGCCCCCGGAGGCGACGGCCCTCGGCGGCATTCGAACGCACTTGGGTCGCCCGCAAGAGCGCTACCAGCCGTCGAACATCACGTGGGCCTG
>JANXMC010000556.1 GCA_025354825.1 Myxococcales bacterium | reverse complement strand
GTCGCCTTCACACCGCTCGCGGGCGGATTGCACGTCTTCTTCGGGTCTGGATTCGCGAGGTCTTTCACCGAGACGTCCACCGAAGGGAACGCCGCGTCGAACGCGAGGATGAGATCTTCACGGCGGCGCGAGAGCGCTTCGATGCGCGCGACACGCACGGTGCGGTTCTCGTTCTGCCGCTCGATGGAGACGTCGTTCCCGTCGGCGTCTTTCGCGATCGCAGTGATAGGATCGAGCTTCGCGAGGTCGACCTTCGCGCCGTACGTTCCACCCGCCGGCGGGTGACAGAGCTCTCGGTACGAGCGCCCGGTGATGTCTTCACGCAGCGCCTGCGCGCCGACGCGATCACAGAGAAGGCTGTACAGCTCACGACCAAGCGTCCCGCGCGTTGGCGTTTCGCGCGTCGTTTCGAAATCCCCCGAACACCCTGGCGTAACCGCGACGACACTCAGAACGAGCGCGGCGCCGGCCCACCGGCCCCGCTTACCGATTGACTTCACCGAGTTACCCCCAAGGCCGCAAAACCTTTGACGCATGCAGTATGACGTCGACGCGCTGCGCAGCCAAGGCACTACTTGACAGCACAGCGCGCGCAAGTCACAACCGGCGCCCTACAGCATCGCACCCCCTTGAAAATCCCGGTATCTCGCCAGGGTCTACTTCGAGGCGGCTTCGTGTGATGCAGTCGAGACATTCCGAAGGAGCCCCGATGCGCGTCCAAGCCCTCGTCGCCACCGCAGTCGCCGCATGCAGCGTCCTCGCCCTCGCAGGTTGCGCCACCGAGCCGACGTCGACCGAAGAGGCCGTCGCCTCCTCGTCCGAAGCACTCTCGACAAGCACGATCGACTCCGCGACCGCGAAGGCCGAGCCGCAGTTCGCCTACGCCGTCCGCAGCGCGGAAGATCTCCGCGCGTGCCCCGGCGACATCAACGACCCCTGGGCCACCACGGCGCACGACGACGGCTGTGGGCCGACGACGCCGGTGAAGTGTGATGCGTTCGTCGCGAAGAAGTTGAACAGCGACGAGAGCTGGCAGTACGTCGACGCCGCCGAGATTCACAATCTCAAGCTCTCCGTCACACAGGCACAGAGCTTCCAGAGCGCGGTGAAGGGCAACGGCGCCATCGTCATCGGCAGCATCGTCATTGGCAGCAAGGCGAGCATCGTCATCGGCAGCCGCAGCAGCATCGTCATCGGCAGCCGCAGCGCCATCGTCATCGGTAGCCGCAGCGGCATCGTCATCGGCAGCCGCCCCGCGATCGTCATCGGCAGCCGCGCCTTCGCGGCGCCCGTCGCGATCGACCCGACGGAGAGCAGCTTCTACAGCGTCACGAAGCCGACGACGCGCACGTTCCGCGCGGTCACGCTCAACTCGAGCGCCGCGGCGATCTCGACGAGCTACATCTCGAGCCGCGGGGCGGGCAGTGCGGCCGCGGCGGGCGAGATCATCGTCGCCGGCGACGCCGACGCGACGGGTATCTACGCCGACGCGTACCTCGCCGAGTCGAAGGGCGCATGCTCGGTCTACGGATGCACCGAAGCGACCGCCTGCGTCCGCTGAGACTTCGCTGACCGTCGGGCCGTAAACCCGACGCGGACAAAACGAAAAACCGAGGTCACCGCGAAAGCGGGCCTCGGTTTTTCTGTGTGCGCTGTGCGCGCTCGCAGATCGATCAGCTCTGCTTGGGGGCTGGGTAGAGCTCGCGCAGCAGCACGAGGCCGACGGCGAGCAGAAGGCCGAGGAGGCCGAGCGCGGCGAGGGCTTTGTGCGAGCCAAGGAACGCGCGGACGCCGTGAAGGGCAGGGGCGCTCGTCGGTGCGGTTACCGCGTTTGCGGCGGAGGGCGGCAAGAGGACTTTAGCCTTGCGGAAGTTCACGTCTTCCTTCGCAACGCGGTCTTCGAACTGGTTCAAGTAGGTGACCGTCCACGTGGTGCGCGCGCTCGGCTTGAAGCCCCACTTCGACGTGTCGCCAAGGGCCGTCGTGATCGCGCCCGTGGGAACTTCGTGGCTCGCGTGAAGGTAGGGGCCGCTCAAGGTCGCGCCCTGAAACGCTTCGAGCGGCTCACTCGCGACGAGCCACACGAAGAGCGGCCGCGTCTCGAGCCCCTGCTTCCCCGTGCGCGTTAGGTACGCCGCCTCGTCCTTCGCGTCGGTCTGCGGCTCCGTGTACGGATAAAACGGCGCATCGATCCCGAACGAGAAGCGCAGCGTCGGCGTCTCGACGGGCGCGCGCTCGTGCGCGGCACCTGCATCGTGGCGCGCATTCGCGGTCGCGGTGGCCGGCGCGACGTAGCGCATGGCGCTGATGACCCACCCCTTCGCGAGATACGGCGCCGCCCACGCGCGAAGGCTCGGCCTGTCGACGAACGCGTGGGCCTTGAGCCACTCGCCGAGCTTGTCGGACGAGTCGGCTTTCAGCGTGACGATTTCGAAGTCGTCGATGTTCACCGTTTGCAACACCGCGACGGCGCCGGACCCGCCGCGCAGTGCGCTGCCAGGGGCACCGCCGCTCCCTTCGACGAGAGGGCTCGCGAGGGAAGCCACCTTGTCGATGAGCGCGTTGCTCTCTTTCGACACGTCGGGGACCGTGGGCGTCGGCATGAAGTAGCCAAAGTCCTTCGCGTCGCCGTCGAACGTCGGCCTGCGAATGAAGTGCTCGCGCTTGGTGGCGGCGTCCCAAACGATGACCGCGCGCTCGCCCGCGACGCGCGCGTAGGATCCCGCGGGGTACGCGACGCCGCACGCTTTGGCGGCGGTCGTCGTTAGCGTGGGCGCGAGCATCGCGGACGCGAGCACGACGGAAGAGAGGAGCACGTTGGCCTTGCGCATGGCCGCCCGTTATAGTCGACGCGCTGAATGCAAGATAGCGCCCGATAGCCGATGAACGGCCTCACCCACTACGGATGGAACACGTTCTTTCGCGACGCCCTCGAGGCGTATTCGGCGGGCGGTGGCGACGGTGACGAAGCGGCGCGCATCACGGCAGAGCACCGCGGCGGCTACGTCCTCGTCACGGCGCGCGGTGAGCTGAAGGCCTCGCTCGCGGGTAAGCTTCGGCGCGACGTCGCGCGTCGGATTGCGCCGCACCCTTCGGTGGGGGACTGGGTCGTCGTCGCTGCCGGCGAGCGCGAGAAGGACGGCTACGCGATGGTTCACGGCCTGCTGCCGCGCAAGACGACGCTCGCGCGCAAGGTCGCCGGGCGCGCGGTCGCCGAGCAGGTCATCGCCGCCAACGTCGACGTGGTCATGGTCGTCTGCGCGCTCACGCAAGACGTGAACGCACGCACCCTCGAGCGGTACCTCACGCTCGCGCGCGAGAGCGGCGCGCGCCCCGTCGTTGTCCTCACGAAGGCCGACGGCGCAAAGGACGCCGAGGGGGAACGCCAAGCCGCGGTCACGCTCGCGCGCGGCGCACCGGTGCACGTCGTGAGCAGCCGCACGGGCCGCGGCGTGAGCGAGCTTGCGGCGCACTTCGGTGGCAACGCGACGGTCGCGTTGATAGGCCCGTCGGGCGTCGGCAAGTCGACGCTCATCAACACGTGGCTCGGCGACGAAGCGCAGACGGTTCGCGAGATCCGTGAAGACGGCAAAGGGCGCCACACGACGACGCATCGCCATCTGTTCGTCGTGCCGAGTGGCGGCCTCGTCGTCGACACGCCGGGGATGCGCGAAATCGCACTGTGGGACGCCGACGAAGGCGTTCGCGAGACCTTCGACGACATCGAAGCGCTCACGTCGCAATGCCGCTTTCGCGACTGCAACCACGGCGCCGAGCCTGGCTGCGCCCTCGCGATGGCGGTCGCGGCGGGCACCCTGGACGCCGCGCGGCTCGCGTCGTTTCAACGGCTTCTGCGCGAGGGCGCGGGCCTGTTGAAGGTGCGCGTCGACGGCGCGAAAGCGCCGCGAGTCGTCAGCGCGGCGCCGTCGCGCCGTCGTCGGTAGCCGCGCCGTTCAGCGTGAGCGCGTGGAGGTCGGCGTAGAGCTCTTTAAGCTCCGCCCGCAGACGCACAAGCTCGGCGGGAGATTTTCCGAGCTTGCACGCGAGCGCAACGGGAATGTCGGCGGCGCGGCGCTTCAAACGTTTGCCGTCGGCCGTCAGGCGAATGTGAACGACGCGCTCGTCTTCCGTCGAACGCTCGCGGGAGACGAGGCCAGCGCCTTCGAGGCGCTTCAGGAGCGGCGTGAGCGTCCCCGAGTCGAGGTACAGTCGCTCGCCAATCTGCTTCACCGAGAGCCCTTCGTTTTCCCAGAGCACCAACATCACGAGGTACTGCGGGTACGTCAGCGAGAGCGCGGTGAGCAGCGGCTGGTAAACCTGCATCATCGCGCGCGTGGCGGCGTAAAGCGGGAAGCAGATCTGCTCGTCGAGCCGCAGAGAATCGTCGCTGGCCATCCCTTCGAGCTTAGTCGCATGTAGATTGCGCGCAATCGAATCGTGCGCGCTCGAACGACGCGTCGCGATCAATCGCGGCGGCGGAAGACCATGGCGAGCCACGGCTGCTCGTCGCGCGACTTGCCGCTCGGGCGATAGAAGCAGTCGACTTGGTCGAAGCCTGCGTCGACGAAGACACGGCGCCAGCCGTCCTCGTCCATGTAGAGGCCGTAGCGCCCGCCGTTGAACCCTTCGCGCTCGGGGCGGCCGGTCTCGCTCATGGCGCGCGGGTTCGAGCAGAACAGCGCGCCACCGGAGCGAAGCGCCTCGCGAAGCTCGCGCGCCACGCGGCCGATCTCTTGGCCGGGCACGTGGAAGAGGCTCGCGTTGGCGAAGATGCCGTCGAAGCTTGTGGCGGGGAGGGCGAGGGCGAGGAAGTCTTGGTGCCACACCTCGCACCCCGAATGCGCGCGCGCCATGGCGACGAAGCTCGCGGTTCCGTCGAGGCCGACCACGTCGTGGCCGAGCGACTTGAAGTACGCAGTGTCGCGCCCGGGTCCGCAGCCAACGTCGAGAATGCGGTACGGGCCGGGGCCGAGCGGCGCGAGCGCCGCGAGGAGCGCCGCCCGGTTTTGCGAGACGTCGTGGTCCCGCGTTGCGTCCCAAAAGCCCTGGGGATCGCGCTCGTAGTGCGCGACCGTCGTGGCGGAGACGTCGCGGAGGGCTTCGGAATCGAGGATGGGAGTCGAGCGGGCGGTCGCCATGGCCACGAGTCTTACTGCACGGCGCGGCGGCGCGTGGGGCTCCCGGCGCGAAGGCTGCTCGCCTCTACTCGGCGATGGCGAGCTCACTCGCGACCGCCGCGACGGCGGCAGGCGGCGGAGGCGAGATGGTGGCGCTCGGGATGAAGCTGCGGTGGAGGCTCGTACCGTGCGGAGCCAAAGACGTCGCGCCCGCCGTCGCCAGGCTCGACTGCCCACGCGGCGCGCGTGGGAGGAGTTGCAGGCCAACGATGAGCGCAACCGCGCCAAACCGAAGCCAGTTGTGTTGCCGCCGGGACATAGCATTTGCATAAGCATCCGCCGTGCCGAGACTTTTCCACCGAGGTTGCGACGCGCGATCGGGCAAACAGCCATGGCGTGGCTGCCGCGGCCGACACGAAATGTGTCGCACAGCAGACACGGTGGCGTGGTCCCGACCACGCACCGAGAACGGGCGCGGAAGCTAAGGCGACGGGCGCGCGCCGCCGCGGAGGAGCGGCGAGATGAACAGGATGAGCGCGTCGCGCATGTCGTCGGTGATGTCCGTGAACTGAATCGCGACCCCTTCGCGGACGCCGCGCTCGACGCGGGCGATGACGCCGTCGAGCGAGAGGATCTCCTTCGTGTTGGGGTGGACGATGTGGACGCGGGCCGCGCTCCCGGGGGCGATTTCGAGGTCGGTCCGGATGAAGGCGCCGCCGCGCGAGATGTCGTCGGTGACCCACGTTTTCAGCGCGTCAAGCGTCTCGAGGCGGACGCTCAGCTCGACGGGGTGGCGCGGATGGCGCCGATGAATGCGGTCTTTCGCGGTCGCGGGGGCGAACGACTCGAAGCCGATGGGCGGCGCGCTTTCGCCTTGCGCGTTGGCCGCGACGAAGCCGAGAAAGCCGTTCCAGACGCGCTGGCCGTCGTCGGTCAACGTTTTGAGCTGTACGCCGAAACCGGGCGGCTGATCGAACGCGAGATCGGGCTCGAGCACGTGGATAACCACGCCCTCCGCGCGCAGCTCGGCGTTGTCGGGCGGAAGCGCCATGCGGAGGCTCACCGTGGCGTGGAGCGGCGGCGGGCTGTCGGAGCGGACGTACATCCCACGGTGGCTCACGTCGCTCGTGAGCAGCTCGAGGCCTGCCGTGCGTGGCGCGTTCGCCGCGTTGCCTGCGACCCCGACCCCCGCGAGGAGCGTCACGGGTACACGGCAGCGGAACCGCCGGTCGTTCCGATCGTCACTGCTGCTGCTGGTGCTCACGACAAGGTACCTTCCTCTCGATGGCCACGTCGGAACGCTACGATGCGGTGGTGGTCGGCGCAGGACCAAACGGTCTCGCGGCGGCGGTGACCCTCGCGCGGGCGGGGCTGTCGGTCCTCGTGGTCGAAGCCGAGCCCACCGTCGGCGGTGGCGCGCGCTCGAAGATGCTCACGATGCCGGACTTCGTGCACGACGTCTGCTCCGCCGTGCATCCGCTCGCCGTAAGCTCGCCGTTTTTCCGGACGGTCCCCCTCGAGGCCCACGGCGTGCGCTGGATTCACCCGCCTGCGCCCCTTGCCCATCCACTCGACGACGGCACGGCGATCCTCCTCGAGCGCGCCGTCGCCGACACCGCCGCGAACCTCGGCGACGACGCCCGCGCCTACACGCGGATGGTCGCCCCCTTCGCCGACCGCTTCGACGACCTCACGTCGATGATCCTCGGCCCGGCGCGCTTCCCCAGGCACCCGCTACTTCTCGCGCGGTTCGGCCTTCGAGGCCTTCGATCGGCCACGGGGCTTGCCGCGGGCGCCTTCGATTCGGTCCGTGCGCGCGCTCTCTTCGCGGGCATCGCGGCCCATTCGGCCTTGCCCCTCGAAGCGCTCGTGTCGGCGTCCTTCGGCCTCGTCCTCGGCGCGGCGGCCCACGCCGTCGGCTTCCCGATTCCCGAAGGGGGCTCTCAAAAAATCAGCGACGCGCTCGCGTCGTACTTTCGCGAGCTGGGCGGCGAGATCGTCTGCGAGCAGCGTGTCGAGACCATCGACGAGCTCCCAAAAGCCAAGGCGTACCTGTTCGACGTGACGCCCAAGCAGCTCGTCGCCATCGCCGGCGAGCGCCTTCCCGCAGGGTACCGTGCAAGGCTCGATCGCTACCGCTACGGCCCCGGCGCCTTCAAGCTCGATTGGGCGCTGTCGGGGCCGATCCCGTGGAAATCCAAGGACTGCGCACGTGCGTGTACTCTGCATCTCGGCGGCACGATGGGTGAAATTGCCGCCTCCGAACGCGCGCTCTTCGAAGGTCGCGCGGAAGAGAAGCCGTACGTCCTGGTTGCGCAGCCGAGTCTTTTCGATCCGAGCCGCGCGCCTCCGGGCAAGCACGTCGGCTGGGCCTACTGCCATGTCCCCAACGGCAGCCGCATCGACATGACCGACCGCATCGAAGCGCAGGTCGAACGGTTCGCGCCCGGCTTTCGCGATCTCATCGTGGGGCGCAGCGTTCTCTTTCCGTCGGCCCTCGAGCGGTACAACGCGAACTACGTCGGCGGCGACATCAACGGCGGGCTCGCCGATCTCGTGCAGCTCTTCGCGCGCCCCGTCATGAGCCTCGACCCTTACGCGACGCCCGCGCGCGACATCTTCTTGTGCTCGTCGTCGACACCGCCCGGCGGCGGCGTGCACGGCATGTGCGGCTACTGGGCGGCGCGCTCGGCGCTCCGTCGCGTGTTTCGTCACTCAAGCAGGTGACAAGCGCGGCGTGCTCGCGCGGCCTACGTACTTGAGACTTCGTCTTCGCGTTTCTTTCCTTATGCCCTGAGGCTTCTCATGACGCGTGTCCCAACGTCGGTGACGTTCTTCGTGTCTGGCGCGAGCGCGTGCTTCGCCACCGAAACCCGCGCGTGCGCGAACGACGACATTCCGCCGACGCTCCGCAGCGACGGCCTCGAGCACCCCCTCGAGCTCACGACCTGGTTCGACAGGCACCTCGAGCTCGGGTTGCGCCTTGGCCATCTCGAACAGGACGACGCTTCGTCGACGCGCGGGCCGATGCCCAAGCCGTGGCGCACGACGCGCAAATCGCTCGAGGCTTTGAAGAGCGCGTTGCACGAGCTTTATCGGGTGGTTCGCGATCGCAGAGCCGCGGCGCTCTTGGCGCATTCGGGCGCGACCCTTCGAACGGTGACGCGCCTTTACGCGTGGGCCGATGCGGTCGCATCGCTCCTCGACGACGCGCGACGCTCACGCACGATGGTCGTGCCCTACGCCATCGCGAACGCCGACGATGCACTCACGTGCCCCGTCAGCCGCGGCAACGAAGGGGCCGGGCGCATCCTCCTCGACATCGCGTGGGCGCTCCCCGATGTCACGGCCGACGGCGATCTCTCGTCGCGCCTCATCGCACGCGTCGAAGGCGTCCTCGCCACGGCGTTCGATGTTCACCGGGCTGTCGTCGACGCATTTCGGCCGTAATACGAACGACAGCCGCTTCAGAAGAGCGCATCGGCGAGCGGCACCGCCGGCGCGCGGGATGGCGTGAGAAACTCGTCCTTGTTGGCCAGGCGCTCCACCAGACGCGCGTCGGCGAGGGCCACGACATCGGCGCGCGCTTCGGGCAGCGGCCCGTGCGCGTGGAGCACGACGCTGCACGCGCGCACGTCGGCGTCGCTCGAAACCAGGTGCTCGTAGAGCGCGTGGCCAAAGACGAGGGCCGCGGCGCGGCGTGCCTGCACGAGCGCGACGAGCGACTCCAGCGACGCCGTGGTGATCGCCTCGTCGACGGCGGCTTCGTGCCCCTCGGCGACGAGAAGGAGCAAGCCGCCTTCGTCGACCATCGCAAGGGCGTCTTGCTCGCGCGTGCGCGCCCCCGGGAGGCGCAGCACGGGGCTCGTCACACGCGCGGCGTGAGCTTCGTATTGACGGCGATGGAGCGCCTCTTTCGCGCGCGGAAACGAGGCCCAGACGAGCACGTTGAAGAAGTCGTGCCACGAGCCGCTGCGGGTAGGCACCACCCCCGACAGGACAATCTGCCCGTCGTAAAGCGCGCCCGCGTCGATGGGCTCGGTACGGCGGCGGCGCGCAGGCACCGGCAGCGCTGCGACGAAGCGCACACCGAGCTCGGGAACGGCGCGCGTGCAGTCGTCGGCGGTGGGGAAGACCTCGAAGCGCGCAAACCGCGCGGCGGCCTCGGCGATCGGCGCGAAATGGGGGCGTGCTTCGAAGAAGCGCGGTTCCCAAGTGGTGCGTCGAACGAGGCGAGGCATCACGGGGCTCGTAGCGCATTTAGGCCGCAAGGCGCTATGCTCGGCCTCCCCATGTATACCGTGAATCGCATCGCTGGCGCCGTCGACACCCTCGAGCTTTCCGATACGGAGGCCAAGAGCACGGTGACCCTGGCGCCCGGCCGCGGCGGCATCGCGACGCGCTTTCGCATCGGCAACCGCGAAGTGTTCTACATGGACGACGAGACGCTGAACGACCCGTCGAAAAACGTGCGTGGCGGCAACCCGATCCTCTTCCCCAGCCCCGGCAAGCTCACGGACGATGCATGGTCGAAGGACGGGCAGGGCGGCGCGATGAAGCAGCACGGCTTCGCGCGAACGATGCCGTGGGACACGAGCCTCACGTCGACGGGGGAGTCGGCGTCGGTGACGCTGCGGCTCACGGCGACGGACGAAACCCTCGCCGTCTTTCCGTGGCAGTTCGTGCTCGACGTCACGTACTCGCTGAAGGGGAACAAGCTCCGCATCGAGACGCGCGTGACGAACGAGAGCGACACGCCGATGCCGTTCGCCCTCGGCTTTCACCCCTATTTCGCCGTGCCGCAGACTGAGAAGCCCGGCACCCGCGTCGAGACGGCGGCCACCGCCGCGTACGACAACGTCGCCAAGAAACAGGTGCACATTACACGCTTCCAGCTGGCGCTCCCGGAGGTCGACCTCCGCCTCTTGAACCACGGTTCGGGCCGTAGCGCGCTTCAATGGGCCGACGATCGCGTGACGGTCGAAGCGTCGAAAGAGTTCAAAACCTGGGTCGTCTGGACGATCGCGGGGAAAGACTTCGTCTGCCTCGAGCCGTGGACGTCGCCGCCCGACGCGCTCAACTCGGGCGAGGCCCTGCAGACCGTCGCGCCGGGCGAGACGAAGATGGTGTGGGTTTCGTACAGCGCGGAGATGAAAGAGATCAAACCGCCGCGGCCGCATCACAACGACTCGTGATCACGCGCGGTTATTCGAAGCGGAGAGCTTCGATGGGGTCGAGGCGTGAGGCTCGCCATGCGGGGAACGAGCCGAAGAGGATGCCCGTGGCGAGCGCGAGGGCGAGGCCCACGGCAATGCTCCAAGGTTCGACGTAGAGCTCCCACCGGCCGAGGACGCGGGCGAGCAGGCGCGACGCGCCCCACGCGACGCCCAGCCCGGCGAGAACGCCGAGCACGCCGCCGAGGGTTGCGACGAAGGCGGACTCGAGGAGGAACTGGCCGAGTATCGTGCTTCGGGTCGCGCCCACCGCGCGGCGTACGCCGATCTCGCGGGTGCGCTCCGTCACGGTGACGAGCATCACGTTCATGATGTTGATGCCCGACGCGAAGAGCGCGAGGAGCCCGGTGCTGAGGAGCAGGTGCTTGACGATGTTCAAGATCAGCCGCTCCTGACCGCTGTTGGCGGGGGGCTTCATCTTGAAGTTTTCGACGCCAAAATGGCGCCGCAAGAGCGTCGAGCGCACCACCGACCGCGTCGCGTCTTGGGAGAGCGTCGAGGTGCGCACGTAGATGCGGTTCACGGCGTGGGCGGTCTCGAGGGTCGCGTCGTAGGTCGTCTCGGGGATCAGAACCTTGCGGTTCCAAATGGAGGTGCCGCTCGTCGAGCCCATCATCGGCTTGTTCTTCAGCACGCCCACGACGGCGAAGAGCTCGTCGTCGATCATCAGGCGGAGACCCGTGAGGTCTGCACGCTTTTCGAGAAGCTCGCTCCAGACCTCTTGCCCCACGATGCAGATGCGGCGACGCATGATCACGTCGTCGTCGTCGACGAAGCGGCCGTGATCGACGTCGAGCCTGTAGAGCGCGGCGGTCTCGGCGTTGGCGCTCACCAACGTCACGCGCTTTCGTCGACCTTCGTAATAGGCGCGCGTCTCGCGTGAGCCTTCGCCCGCGACCATCGCGTTGCCGAGGAGGCGGCTCCCGGCGAGCACCGTTGCGTCTCCGCGGGAGAGCGCACGCTGCGTCTTCTCGCGGCTCGCGAACGGCACGTCGTCTTGCCGCACCTGCACGAGATCCGAATCCGTCGCACCCTGGTTGGCGCGCAAGAGCGCCTCTTCGCCCCCCTTGAGAAGCGACGCGAGGAGCACGATGGAGCCCGTTCCGATGATCACACCGAGGAGCGTGAGCGCCGTGCGCGAGCGGTGGGCGAGCGCGCCGCGGAGGAGCATGAAGACGTCGTCGATGCGCAT
>JANXMC010000386.1 GCA_025354825.1 Myxococcales bacterium | reverse complement strand
CGATGGATTCTACAACCCTTCTCGTCGGCACTCGGCGATCGACTACGTCAGTCCAATTGAGTTTGAATTGCATTTCATGAACAAGAAAGTTACGCAGTTGGCAGCATAGCCCCACCGTCCACGACAGCGGGGGAGCTCCAGTCCAGGCCGTCGCCGTGCGACCGATGAGCTCGTAGCAGTAGGCGAGACGGAGCTCGCTGCCGTCGGCCGGATCGAGCCGCATGCTCTCTTCGAGCTTGGGACACGCCTCAGGCGCCTTCCCCGCGTCCATCAGCTTCTTCGCGTCATCGAAGAGCTGGGTTGCGACGGTCTTGTTGTCGGCAAGCGCAGTGGGCGCAACGGTCGTGGCGAAGAGAACGCCTGCCAACGTGGCGGCGGCGAGGGTGTGCATTCGGGGTTTCATCGGTGTCCTTGGCCGGTGACAGGGCGAGAGATCAGAGACGGTCGTCGATGGCGGTGCCAGAGTTCGGCACGGGCGGCGGCGGAGTTGCGGAGGTGGCGGCCGGTTTGGGTTGCGCCGTGGTTCCTGGAGGCGGAGCCGCAACCGACGGCGCCGTCGCCTTAGCAGCGGGCATGCCGGTGGTCTTCGCGATCGATGTTGGGGCCACCACTGCCTTCGGCGTTGTTCCAACGGCCGCTGACTTGGGCGGGGCCGTGGTGGTCGACTCGACGCTGGGCGCGGCTGTTTCCGCGGGCAAGGCCGCCGAGCCCTTCCCCGCGGGGATATCTCCCGAGGGCGCCGCCACCCCGGGCGGCTTCTCGTCGGTCTTGGCCAGCGGCGGGCTCGTCGGCGGTCCTCCGGAAGCACCGCGCCTGGACATCACGAAGGCGGTACCTCCGATGGCCGAGAAGACGAGGATCAAAACGCCCACGACGACCATCGCGCGGCCGCTCGATCGAGGCTGCGTCCGGCCGGTCAGGTCTTCCATCACCGGCATTGGTGACGGGAACGAGTCGTCCTTGCGCACGAGGCTCGCCGGCGCATCGAGCGCGGCGGTGTGGTCGCCCTCGGCCTTTCCCCACGCGCGCGGCGCCGCGGGACCAGGCGCAGGCAGTGGGCTCATGCCCATCTGCGAGAGGTTGTCGGTCGCGCCATCCCATGCCGTTGGTGGCGGCGTGAGGTTCGACGCCGACGACTCGATGCTGCTGAAGGTCGCGCCGGTGGCGGCGAGCTCCTTGTGCGTCGGCTCGCCCGCGAGCGAGGGAAGCGCAGCGGTGGCGTCGGTCTCTTCGTTGGCACGCGCCAACGCCGCCGCGGTCCGGAGTGCTGCGGCGAGATCGTCGCCGTTCTGGTACCGGCGCAGCGGATCCTTCGCGAGGAGCCGGCCGACCATTCCCTCGATCTCGGGCGGAAACGTGCGCCCCGGCGTCGCAGCCGCCAACGTCGGGGGCGGCGTGTACACGTGGTGCATCATCAGCTCTTGAGGCGAGCCCTCGAACGGCGAGCGACCTGTGAGCATCACGTACATGACGCAGCCGAGCGAGTAGAGATCGCTCGCACCCGCGAGCACCTTTGCGGTCGCCTGCTCGGGTGAGATGTAGCGTGGCGTGCCGAGCACGGTTCCGACGCTGGTCTGCTTGACCGTCGAGCTGTCGGCCTCCTGCACGGCCTTCTTGGCGATGCCGAAGTCAATCAGCTTCGCATGCCCTGTTTTTGTGACCAGAATGTTATCGGGCTTGATGTCTCGGTGGATGACGCTCATCCGGTGCGCGACCGCGAGCCCCTCGGCGGCCTCCGCGAGAAGCGTCAGAGCATGCGAGAGCGCGAGGTGCGCACCGCGCTGCTTGATGTAGTCGGTGAGCGACATCCCATCGACGAACTCCATCACGAAAAATGGCCTGCCATCGGGCAGCGCGCCGATGTCGTGAACCTGCACGACAGCCGCGTGATGGATGTTCGCGGCGATGCGCGCTTCGCGCGTGAAGCGCTCGCGAATCGTCGGCTCGGTCAGGTTCATGAGGAGCTTCACGACGACGCGACGCGCCAAGGCCTTGTCGTCGGCCAGGTAAGCGTCGCCGAAGCCGCCGCGGCCGAGGAGCTTGCGCAGGAGGTACCGTTCGGCACCAGGAAGCGGCAGGCCTTCGGGCGGGATGTCAGCGATCGTCATGAGGAGCTGGCGGCGAGCGGGTGAAGGTGTAGCAGGCGGGACGGCATCTCGCCGTCCCGCAGAGCCGCAACTTCAGCATGATTCGTACCGCGCGGCGCCGCTCGCACGGGCGGCGCGATCCCGCCTCGACAGGGCCCAGCTTCGCGCGAATTCACGCGAGTCCTCTTACGTTTCGCGCGAAAGCTCGAGATGGCACCTGGCTAGCAGTCGGAGCACCCACGTGCCGCCGCACGCACCGCCAATCACGCGATCGGCACATCCTTTGCGGTAGGCTCCGGCGCACACTCGCAGCAGGAGCCGCTCATGCAGGACATCCTCACCGTCGCCTCGCCCGCGCTCCCTCCCGGCCACCGCGTAATCGGATTTCACGGCCCCGAGGGACTCTCGCGGATGTACGAGCTCACGATCGACCTCCTCGTCGGTCGCGATGCCGACCTCGACATGGACAAGGTCATCGGGGAGCGACTCACGCTCACGTTCGATCGCGCCGACGGTCGCCCGCCACTTCAGTGGCACGGCCTCATCGCCAGCTTCGAGCTCCTTCACGAGCTCGCCGATGCCGGCGTCTACCAGCTGCTGCTCGTCCCGACGATGTGGCGCCTGACGCTCTCGCACCACAGCCGCATCTTCGTCGAGGAGACGACGCCGAAGATCCTCGCAGCCATCTTCAAGGAAGGCGGCCTCGACACCAGCGACTACGAGCTGCGTCTCAGCGCCACGTACAAGCCGCTCGAGCACGTCTGCCAATACGAGGAGACGGACTTCGCGTTCGCATCGCGTTGGATGGAGCGCGAGGGCATCTACTACTTCTTCGAGCAGGGCGAAGACCGCGAGAAGCTCATCGTCACCGACAACCTCGCGCATCACCACGAGCTGCTACCCGGAGCCATCCGCTACGTCCCGCAGGCCTCGACGAGTGGAGGAGCGTTCACGCGCGGCGAGGCGATCCAGGCGCTCACCGTTCGGCAGCTACAAGGCTCGGGGTCGGTGAAGCTGAAGGACTACGACTACCACCGGCCCGATCTCGATGTGTCGGGCACCGCGCCCGTCGCTCCGCGCGGCGTCGGCGAGGTGCGGGTCTACGGGGAGAACTTTAGCTCCCCCGACGAAGGCAAGCGACTCGCGGGCGTACGCGCACAGATGATGGCGGCAACTCGTCGCGTGTTCAAGGGGATGGCGACCGCGCTCTACCTGCGACCGGGATACCTATTCTCGATCGAGGAGCATCCGCGGCCTGCATTCAATGCCAAGTACCTGCTCGTGCAGATCGCCCACACGGCGAACCAGGCTGCGCACGCCATGGGCGTGGACGACATGCTCGGGTACGAGAACGACGAGGTCTATCGCTGCACCTTCGTCGCGATGCCCTCGAGTGCGCAGTACAGGCCGCAGCGGGAGACAGCGACGCCGAGGATCGACGGTACCGTGAGCGCCGTCGTCGATGGACCGGCGGACAGTCAGTACGCGCAAATCGACAAGCACGGGCGCTACAAGGTGAAGGTGAAGTTCGACGAGGGCGACCTCGCGGATGGGAAGGCATCGACGTTCGTGCGGATGCTGCAACCGCACGGAGGGTCGAGCGAGGGGTTTCACTTCCCGCTGCGGAAGGGGACCGAGGTGTTGTTGCTGTTTCTCGGGGGCGATCCGGACCGCCCGATCATCGCGGGCGTGGCGCCGAATGCGCAGAAGCCGAGCGTGGTGACGGCGGAGAATCACACGAAGAATGTGATTCATACCGGGGGGCACAATCATCTCGAGATGGAGGATGGTGAGGGGCGCCAGCACGTGCATCTTTCGACGCCGACGGAGGACACGCGCATTCACATGGGCGCGCCGATGGACGGGCATCATCTCGTGGCTAGCACCGAGGGACACTCGCTCATCCACACCACTGGAAATTCCCGCGTAAAAACCAAGGGCAACCGACACGTCGCAACGGATGGCCGACTGGACGAGAAGGTGCAGGGTCCGGCTAAGGCACCGCGCGAAAATAAAGCCCGCGCATATGTCTAGTGCGCTTCAACGTTGTAGTTCCAGTCGCCGTGAAACTTGTGCGGCTTGATTCGCAACGCACTGACGACGTCATCGGGGACTTTGATTCCTGCCTCGTA
>JANXMC010000527.1 GCA_025354825.1 Myxococcales bacterium | reverse complement strand
TCGAATTGCGTCCCACTGCGCCGCCACTGCTGTATTCGGCTGAGGGAAGTCGTCCTGCCGCGCGGCCACAAGCTCGCGCGGACCGACGTCCTCCTCTCCGGCGGGCGCCGCGACCACGCTGGCGCGACGCTCAATCGCAAGGGACGGGAAGATGACACTTAGCCCTAAGGCCGTGGCCCCAAGGCTCATCCAAATTCGTTTGGCTCGCAAAGCAATCTCCTCTCCCGCGAGCTCTTCGCGGGCCAGTCGTTCGTGGAATGGCGGCTCTCTGCGGGCAATCGGAATCGGAAGCGCGCACGTCGAATACGCATGACGCGTTCGTCCTGCGCACAACTGCTTCGCCGGGCGTCGGCGCTTCGCTCTGCCCGCTTCGTATGCATTCAGAATTATTTGTGGCTCGTCGCGATTCGACGGAGGTGCCGGGCTGCAGCCTCACGGGGCCACGGACTGGCGGTTTTTTGCAGGGTCACGGCGCCACCCCCGTTGCAGCATGATCGGCCCCCCCTACCGCCGCGCGACAGGTTCAGGAATTCTTATTCTCATCTCGATGGCGGCGCGGGTCGCGGTCGGGAGGATATTCATGTCCTGGCGGGAAACGCGGTCAGCACAATTCGAATGTCAACGGGGCCCTTTTGGGAATTTCCAGTTGGATCCTCTCTTTAGTGTGTGCGTCATGTGTCGTGACGCACACAAATGTACGCGCGCAGCGTTGCCGTGCGCTGACGCCGCGAAGGGGCGCTATGCGGCTCGCAGAGTGGCAACGAGACTTCGAGCTCTGGCGACCCTTCGTCAAACCCGTTTGAAGGAAGCGTCGCCCATCGGCCAAGCACCAGGGCGTAGGGCGCGATGCCCGACCCTCACCCGGAGATCGATCATGAAAACGACTCTTGTTCTCGCAGCGACCGGAATCGCGCTGCTCGGCGGCTGTAGCAAAAGCGCGAGCCAACCAGCCGACACGACCTCGTCGGTCTCAGGCGCGCTGTCCGTTGCGTCGTTCCCCTCGAAGCCGAGCGCGGTCGATGCGGTGGACGAGACGGGTGCGAGCGTCCGCGCAACCGTCGACGCGTCGGGCCGCTTCCAGCTCTCGTTGGCGAAAGCACACACGTATCGCTTCGCCGTGGTTCTGGCCGCTGGGAGTGAGCCGTTGGTATTCCCGCGTGTCTCGAAGCGGCTCGACACGACGATTCACGTTTCGTCCGGCGCGGCCACGGTAGCTCTCGGCGCGATTCGGCACTTGGATGCCGCGCCCACGGGCGGGTTTTTCGTCGTCACTCCGACGACCGGTACGGCGGGGACGACAGCGGCTGGCGAAGCTTCGAATGAAGGCAACGCGAGCGAATGCGTCGCCGGTTTCGTACAAAGCACAGGAGCCGCGTGCGCGGACGACGACACCACGGTGACCTGCGACAACGGCACCGGGCAGAACGACAACGGTGCCGACGGGGAATGCGTCGACGGGAAGGACACGACAACCGGCCTGGCGTGCACTGATCCGCAACCTGGGGCGGACCCGAGTCGCAGCCGCGGTCATCCTCGTCACTGTCCTCTCGTTCCTACGCATTCCGGGGATGCTCGTGGCCACTACGCCGAGAACCGCCCTCGAAGCCGTCGACGAAGGCGGGGCACAATGGACGCGACGCTCCGACGGGGAGATTGATCGAATCGATCTGAAGGATGGAGCGCTGCGCCTCCACGTGATGAAAGCTCGCGAGAGCAGTCGGCTGGTCGTGCACGTCCCGGATGGTGAGATTGAAGACGTCGGGACGACGTTTCACGTCGTCGTTCGGGATGGCCGTACCGAGCATGTCGCCGTCGACGAGGGACGCGTCGCGCTCTACCTTCTCAACCGAGCTCCTATCGCACTCTCCTCCGGGCAAACATGGGAGCGACCGCGCGACGCGGTCCCGGTCCCTAGCGGTTCGCCGAGCGTCGCTCCTTCGTCTCTCGGTGCGCCGTTAACTCCCCACCCGACGACGAGATCAAGTTCGAAGGTATCCCGAGCGCCTGCAGTCGATCCCACCGCCGCCTCGGGACTACCTGCGAACTCCGAGCTTGAAGACGCAGCATATCTCCATGCTCTTCAGCTCCTTCGAGCGGGCCGGGCCGCAGATGCTAAGGCGGCCGCGCGTGATTACCTACGCCTCTTTCCCAATGGCTTCCGCCGAGAGGAGATGGAGCGAATAGAGCAGTAGTCACGCTTCCGAGGTCTTCGACGAGAGTCGAGCAGCGCGGGCTCATCGACGACGGGATTCATATGTGAACGAGGGGGCGTGGCGGTTCGACCAACATGACCGCCGCCGCGGCACTCGGGTCGAAGTGCATGCAGTGCAGCCGGCCCGTGCGCGTTCGCGAATCTTGCAGCAGTGTCCGCCAGTGATGGTACCGCGGTCGCGCCGAAAGCCCCCAAGGCGCTGCGCTACTGTGCCCGCTTCGGAGCGGCGCGAGCCAGCGCCTCGCTCACGCCCGTGAGACGCTCCACGCCGACGGGGACGGCCAGGCTCGTTCCGACCAGGTCGTCTCCGATGGGCTGATACGGACCCGCGAGGCATTGCGCGAGAAACACCTCGTCGAGG
>JANXMC010000517.1 GCA_025354825.1 Myxococcales bacterium | reverse complement strand
TAAGAGTTTTGCAAAAGACGCAGACAAGAGTGTCTGCACTACAAAGACCTCTTATTGGTGACGAACACCGTGCGCGACTTCGTCGAGGCGCCTTCGCAGATGTTCGAAGAGTGGGCGTGGTCACGCGATGTTCTCGATCTGTTCGCGCGCCACCACAAAACCGGCGCGAAAATTCCGGAAGGCCTCTTCAAGGGGATGCAGGCGTCTCGCGCCTTCGGCCGTGGCCTCGCGACGGAGCGTCAGCTCTTTCTGGCGATTCTCGATCAGGAGTACCACTCGCGCGCGCCGGGCTTCGACACGACGACTGTGATTGCCGAAGTCCAAGGGAAGACCGACCCGTTCGCGTACGTCCCTGGAACTCACCTGCAGTCGAGCTTTGGCCATTTGATTGGCTACGACGCCGGCTACTACAGCTACCAGTGGGCCCTCTCAATCGCGCAAGACGTGCTCACACGGTTCAAGAAAGAAGGTTTCTTGAACGAGAAGACGGCGGCGGATTGGCGCAACGAGGTTCTCGCCAAGGGCGGCGGCACCGACGAGCAGGCGATCGTCGCCAAGTTCCTCGGGCGGCCGGCGAACGACGAGGCGTACATCGGGTTCTTGAAAGGTAAAAACTAGGCTACGCACATAGTTGGGCCTGTCACGGAGGAACGCAGACGATGTCGATATCCAACTACGCACGCATCGTCTGCGTCATCGCCGGTCTCGGCGCGGCACCCCTTGCCGCGTGCTTCCCCAGCGTAGCCTTCGACGACACGCGAGCCGCCGACGGGGGCGGCGATGGGACGTCGACGTCCGCCCATGATGCGACGACGCCCGGCACAGGCAGCGACGGCGGTGCCTTGTCCGCGAGCGACTCCGCGACGGGCAACGATGCCGACGCCGCGCCTCTCGGCGCCTTCGGCACCATCACCATCGGCGACCAGGGGTTCACCTGCGCGCTCCACGGCGGCACGGTGAAATGCTGGGGGAGCAACGCCGATTTCCTCGCGCGGGATACCGACGGCGGGGTCGTCGGGCCGGGCCCCGTACGCGGCCCTTCCGGCGGCGTCTTCGACCACCCCGCGAACGTCACCGCCCGCGACTACACCGCGTGCGCGACGCGCGACGGCCTCGCCTACTGTTGGGGAGGGGCGAACTACGGGGCGCGCGGCAGAAGCACGGGGCCGAGCGGCCTCCCGGTGAACGACGGCGCGCCTCTCACGGGCATCCTCGACCTCACCACCGGCGCGTCGTTCTCGTGCGCGCGTCGTGCGTCCGACGTCTGGTGCTGGGGCTTGGCCGAGCGCGGACAGCTCGCCGGCGCTGCGAGCCCCGACGCGGGCGCATACCGCGAAGTCCCCACGCTCGTCCCGTCGCTCGCAGGCGTCGCTCAAATTGCCGCGGGGTACGAGCACGGGTGCGCCGTGAAAAGCGACGGCCACGTCGCCTGTTGGGGTCGAAACGATCTTCTGCAATCGGGCAGCGCCACGTCGGAAGCCTGCGGCACTTCGCCGTGCGTCAAGACGCCCACCGTCGTCGCCGGCATCACTGCCGCACGCCGCGTGGCCGCGGGCGGCTGGCACTCGTGCGCCGTCGACGCCGCAGGCCACGTGTTTTGCTGGGGCGCCAACGACTACGCGCAGCTCGGCGTCACCGTCGTCGACCGAACGTGCCACGATATCGAAGTTGCCAATAGCAACGTCGGCTGCACCGAAGTTGCTATGCGCGTCGCCGGCGTCGAGGGGGCGACCAACGTCGCCGTCGGCGGGGACACGAGCTGCGCCCTCGCGGGCGGTCGCGTCCTCTGCTGGGGCGCCAACGCAAATCATCAATTGGGTCGCGGCGAAGCGGTCGGCGATTCGTCGGCGGACGCGAAGCCTGTCGAAGTCGCTCCCGGCGTCCCGCTTGAAGGTGCCGTCGATCTCGCCGTTGGGCTCTTCTACGCATGCGCGCGCGTGAGCGACGGCGGCGCCTACTGCTGGGGATCGGCGTCCGGCGGCGGCCTCGGCGCCGGGCCGGGCGTCACCGAGGCGTCGCGCGCCGTCCGCGTGCAGCTCTAACGGTCTGGATCGCGGGGAGCCAGACGCACGACCCAAGGATCGCGGAGATCCACGACGGCCCCTTGTTGATGATTCGCCCGTCGGCGGATCGAACCGCCTCGTCGGGTGCGGAGGCGGTGCTCTTCCAATCCGGCGCTCTAGATTGGTGGCTAAAGCGAAAAGAACTCGCGAACGCGTTTCATGAAATCTTCGGTCTGCTCGGGCGTGCTCTCTCGCGATGCGGCAAGTTTGGCACGCTCGGCCAGGTGGGTGTCGAGGTGCTCGAGGCGGGTGGCGAGCACTTCGCCGATGCGCTCGACCAGCTCGGGGTGGGCGGTCAAGATCGGTTGAAGCGCGTCTTTGTCGACGACGAGCACTTCGCATTCGGCCGAGGCGCGAATCGTCGCGCGTCGCGGCTCGCCCAGCATGAGCGACATTTCTCCGAAGAAGGCGCCTGCGCCGAGCTTCGCGACTTCCATCACACTGCCACCTTCGCGTCCGGCGAGAACGCTCACTTCGCCGTGCTGCAGAATGAAGAACTCGCTCCCCGTCTCCCCCTGACGGAGGATGATCTCGTCCGCCGCGAACAGCTCGGTTCGGGTGGCGTGGGCGAGCTCGTCGCGCATGTCGGCCGGTAGCGCGGCGAGGAAATCGACCCTCTGAAGCGCGGCTACCGTGCGCCCATGATGAGCATTCGACGAAGCGCTCGTCGCGCTCGCCGACGAATCGAGCTGCAGCGTGCGAATGGGAAACGGGATGGTGATTGCCGCGCGCTTGAGGGCATACCAGACGCGCTCGCGCACCGCCGAGTCGATGACGCCGTGGCGCGCGAAGTCGTCGATGTAATAGCGAATCATGTATGTGACGCCGTTGTCGCCGAACTCCGTCGTCGAGACGAAGGGCGGCGGCTCGGAGAGCACGGACGGCAGGCCGCGCAGCGACGCGAGAACGACGCTACGAACGCGGGCGGGCGAGACGTCGTAGGCACACGAGACTTCGACCGAGCGGCGCGAAACCGACGTTGGCCGCGTGAAGTTTCGCACGGGCGTTTTTGCAAGAATGCTGTTTGGAATGACCAGCTCGACGTGGTCGACCGTCATGATGTTCGTAGCACGCCAGTTGATTTCGATGACCTGGCCAACGAGATCTTTCTCGGCGCTGAACTGGATCCAGTCGCCTACTTCGATGACGCGTTGAAACTGCAGCGCGAGACCCGAGATCACATTGCCGATGGTGTCTTGCAGCGCGAGACCGATGACCGCCGTGAGAAGCGCCGACGTCGTAAGGAGCGACCCGAGCTCGACTCCCACGGCACGCAAGAAGACGAAGAGCGCGACGATGAAGAAGATCGCCTGGAGGATGTCGCGAAGAATCCGCGGCATCGGCGTCGAAAGGCGGCGCCCGACAACGGCGTCGACGAGGAGGAGAAAGAGGCTTCGGCCGATGGCGAGGAGCGTGAAGAGAAGCGAGGCCAGCGCCAGCGCGCGCGTGAAGCCGAGGCTCTCGGGAAGGGCGAGCTCGAGGAGCAGCGCACCCAAGGAGGCGACGAGAAGCGCCGCCGGAAGTCGCACGGACTTCGCGCTGTGCGACGTGGTGCGCGCGGCGACGAGAAGCAAAACGCCGACGAGCCACGCGACCGGCGCGGAAGACGTGGCTCCGAGATAAGAGCCTATCGACGCGAGCGAGAGGTTCACACGCCGAGTCTATCCGACGGGCGACCGCGGCGTTCACCTCGCGCGCGAAGAAGCGGCGATCTGCGCCTCGACGATCTCGGCGACGGTCTGCGTGACCTTCGGCGCGCGAGGGTCGGACGGCGCGCCTTCGAAGATCGCGCGGTAGGGCGACGCGGCGTTGTGCGCGGTGAAATCCGTCGTGGCGACAAGGTATGTGCGCGCGCCGTCGCGGGGCTCGGGGAGCTTCGATCCGGCCAGGAACGCGTTGGTACCGACGTGGGCGTTGCGCGCCGCCATCAGCGCATCGAGCTGCGCACCCGTGAACAGAAACGTCTCGATGCGATTCGGGTACGGGAGGGCGGTCAGAATGTCGTCGCGGCGGACCGGCCCCTTCGTGAGCGGCGCGCGAAAGGAGCTCGCGCCCATGAACGCGACGTCGGCGTGCGCCGCATCGCGAACGGCGTCGAGTACGAAAGACGCAAGCGGCGATGCGTCGCGGACGACGCCGTCGACCTCGAGATTCGCCGGGAGATTGCCGACGACGACGAAGCGCGATGCGTAGAGCGGGTCGGCCTCGAGGCGCGCTTCGAGCTCGGCGACCTTTGCGGCCGTGGCCGAATCGGTCGGTACCGCCTCGTCCATCGCCACGAGTGCGCCACGGCACGCGGGCGGTTGGCCCGGGAGACCAAACGTGCAGTCTACACGGGCCATGTAGGCGCCGTATTGAAACGCGCCCAGGGTGTACGTGCCGGTCCCTTGGATTTTGCCGAAGGGGACCTTGGTGTGGGCGTGACTGCCAAATACGAGATCGATCCCGGAGACACTCTTCGCGAGCTCGGCGTCGGCATCTGCCTCTTCATGGCCGAGGAAGACGACGAGGTCGACGTGCTCCTTCGTGTGAAGCGCCGAGACGACAGCGCGTGCGCGCTCGAGGGACGCCGCGCGGTCTTCGACGTGCGCGCCAGAGGGGAGCGCGTCGGCGCTCAAAAGGCCCGGAAAGTCGGGCCCCGCGAGGGCGAAGAGACCAATTTTCACGCCGTTCACATCGCGCACGGCGTACGGAGCGCCGTGGTCGTCGAAGATGCGCGCGCCCGACGCGTCGACGACGTTGGCCGCGAGGACCGGGTAGCGCACCGACGCGCGGCACGCCGCGAACGCGCGGTATCCATAGTCGGCGTCGTGGTTGCCGAAGGCCATCGCATCGACCACGCCGTCGAGCCACGGCCACTCGACGCATCTGTACTTGTCGGACCACGCCGGCGTCTTTTTATTCAGCATATCGCCGCCGCTGAGAACGAGCGCGTGCCCCTCGCTCTTCACCGATTTGGCATACCCGAGAAGGCGCGCAATGCCCCCTTGGTCGCGCCGCCCTTCGCTCGCGAAAGGCGTCGCGTGGCTGTGGTAGTCGGTCATGTGAAGAAGCGTGACCAGGCGCGCCTCGGCGTTGCGCGGCATGGGCGCAAGCGCGGCGCCTTCGCGATGGCAAGCCGCGAGCGTCGTGAGAAGCAGAGCGTGAAACGCAGTGGCGCGGGCCGTGGGCATCGCGCCACTATGGATCGACGGCTCAGAGCGTGAACTGTTTTAGGAACGACCAGATCGCCGGCGTCGCCGGGATCGCGGTCGTCGCGTCGGGCCACAAATGCCAGCCCCCCGTGATGGTGCACATTTCGACTTTCGCGCCGTCGCGGCAGGCGTTCCATGCGTCGCACGACGACGCACCGAACACCGTGTGAACAGCTTCGCCGGTGCAGCCGTCGCGCGAAACCCATCCGGCGCTCAACGCTTTGCCGTCGGCATACGGGACGATCGTGTCGATGGACCCGTGAAACGAGATGACCGGAACGGCGCGTGAAGGCGTGCACGTCGCAAGGCCGTCGGCACCTGACACGATGCCGACGGCCGCGAAAAGATCAGAGGCTTCGCACGCGAGGCGATTGGCCATGTAGCCGCCGTTGGAGAACCCCATGGCGTAGACGCGCGAAGCGTCGACGCACGCCTTTCCCTCGACGTCGGCCACGATGGCGCGCATGAACCCGATGTCGTCGACGCCGTTCTGCGACGACGTTCCGCAGCACGAGCCCGCGTTGAACGACGAATTGAGCCCGGTTGGATAGGCCACGATGAACCCCTCGGTGTCCGCGAGCGGGTTCACTTGGGAGAATGCCGATTGAATCGCCGGGCTGTTGTTCAACCCGTGAACGTTCACCAAAAGCGGCGCGGCGACGCCGGGCTTCACGGCCCTGCCGACGTGCACGACGTACGTGCGCGCGACCCCCGCATGCGTGAGCGAGACGGTGCCGTCCGTCGCAAGCGTCGTCGCCTTCGGGCAGAGCGCGGGCGCGCTCGCGTCGTGCGCAGACGCGGCGTCGCTGCCACCGCTGCCGGCGCCCGCGTCGTTCATCGCGCCTCCCCCCGTGGAGGTGGTGCTCTCGCCGCCACCGCCGCTCGGGTTTGGTGACGCGCTCGCGTCGGCGTCGGCACCGGTCGTCGTCGTCGGGCTCGTCGCCGCGGGCGGCGTGGAGAACGACGACGCGCGGCCGTCGCTGCACGCGCCCACGAGCACGCAGCTCGCCCAGACCACCGCCGCGAGGGCGGACGCCCCACTGCTCATCGCATCTTTCTTCATCGGTACGGTTCCTCTCCCCGCGGGCTGCGGAGCCCATCATGACCGTTGGTCATGTTGAACGTACGCGAGAGGACGGCCGGTGAGGTCCACGATTCCTTCCGGAGACCGACACGAAACATGTCATTCCGTCGCGAAATACCGTTCTCACGGTGAAGAGCGGAGGGGTGATCCCCATACCGCATTGCGTCACACTCCGAATAGGAACTGACCTTCGGTCATTGGTCGCGACGATCTCATGCGCCTTGTGTCCCGGCGCACATCCCGATACGCCCACACGCATGCGAATCTGGTCTGCGCCCGGCGCTGAAGAAGAGACGGACGATCAAGGGCTTCGTGCCGTCGTCCTGTCGCGCCCGCCCGCGCGTCTTGGCCACGAGCCGCCGCGCGCGCCGCGCATCAGCGACCCCGGCATCGTCGTCGCGATGCCGATGCCCATGACGGCGCCCCCTGCGTCGGTCGCGCCGCTGCCCGCCTCGAAGCCGGAAGTCACGTCGTGCACGCGCCTGAAGATCGGCGCACGCATCGCTCTCGCCGCGGCGGACGACTAGCGACTTCGCGTCGGCAACGCGCGTCTCGGGCTCGCTACTTCCAACTCCCCTCGAAGACGCATGCGCTGTCGCCGCGGCAGCGACACGCCGAGTGCTCGAATGTGACGCGCTCCGCGCCGACGCGCTCGAACATCTGTTGAATGTAGGCCGTGACGAGCGCGCACTTCCATGGCGACGGCGTGCCGAAGCCGCGGAGCGTTCCGCGCGCCGCGCGCGGCCCGAGGCGATCGACTGTCCACATGCCAGTCGTGTTGAAGCGGCTCCAGTAGTCGCGCGACTTCTCGAGCACGATGACGGGGTTTGCAAGCCTCAGAAACATGCGCTGAATGCCGTTGAGATCCATCTCGGCGGCGAAGCGACCGAGCTCGCTCGCAAGTTGGGTATCGCCCTGACCGAAGACCTCGTCGGCCTTTCGCAAAAGGCGCGCATCGAGGTCTTGGGAGTACCAGCCCACTGTCACCGCACTCGCGAGAATGCTCTGCTCATCGACGGAGAACGTTGCAACCAGGTCTTTCCACGCCGTGGGGCCGAAGCGGGCCGTGAGGAAGGCGCGCACGCGGAGGAAGTTGGTCCCCTTCGAAAGCGCTTCGCCTACGGGCTTGCCATTCGTGGCCGAGAGAAATCGAAGCGCGTGAGGCCGGAATCCCGAAGCCGGAATTGGGAGGGACGGCCGCACGTCGCGTCCACCGCTTTCTTCGATATCGTCCAGCGCCCGAGCACGTCTCATTCAAATGTCTCCAACAGTTCGGAATACGAGGTTTTCGTCCCTTGTCCCGCGCCCATTCATTCAGGTGGCGCGATTGCTCTCACACCGTGATGGGGAGGTGCACACGGGCGAAAGCGGCCGCCGCCTCGTCCGCCGAGCGCTCCACAGCTCCGTCCACACCTCCACGCGCACCGGTCGTTCGCTTTGGTGGACACGTGGAACGCTCAAAGGACGATTTTTTCGGCGCCTTCGCGCACGCGAGCCCTTGGGGAAACCTGTGGAAAACGTGGGGACTGAGCGTCTCCCGGGTCACGCC
This sequence comes from Myxococcales bacterium, assembly GCA_025354825.1. GTDB lineage: Bacteria > Myxococcota_A > Polyangia > Polyangiales > Polyangiaceae > JANXMC01. The sequence continues at coordinate 2,797 of JANXMC010000517.1, read as the reverse complement.
ACCGTGACGACGCGAAGGCCCGCCCCTCGAATGCCGAGGTTCCATGCAGTGCGCACGCATACGCCTATAGGAGGAGGCGAACGTTCATTGGCCACGTAGGGAGCACGTGACGCGCTTCCCGTGAACGGAAGGAGATCCTTGTTAGGCAAAATCGCCTCCGTAGAGTGCGGGCTCCGCATTCGCGAGCAGCACCGCATCTCACGCGAAATCGGTAAACGAAGTCAGGCGAATCGGTCGTCGGTTTCTCTCGGAATGGTGAGCGGCATGGGCCTTCGAATCGCAGCATCGACAGTGGTGGGAGAGCGGTATCGCATCGTGCGCGAGCTTGCGTCCGGCTCCCAAGCGACGGTGTACGAAGGCGAGCTGCTCAATCTCGGCAAGCGCGTCGCGCTGAAGTTCCTCACGCGCGATGGCGGCCCCCATTGCGATGCGGTCGCGCGCTTCCGCCGCGAGATGCGCGCGCTCGCCGCCACGGCGAGCGATCACACCGTGCAGGTCTTCGACGTGGGCGACGACCCTGAGCTCGGTCTCTACATGGTGATGGAGCTGCTCGACGGCGAGAGCCTCGGCGCGCGCCTCACACGCGAGACGCGCCTCAGCGTCGACGAAGCGGTGGTCATCGGCGTGCAGACCGCGTGGGCTCTCGAGAACGCCCACGGCAAAGGGATCGTGCATCGCGATCTCAAGCCGGACAACTTGTTCCTGGTCACGCGCGAAGCGCCCGCGGTCTGCGTGAAGCTTTTGGACTTTGGCGTGGCGAAGCTCAATCGCGGCGTGACGACGTCGATTACCCCCTGCGGAATCACCTTGGGAACGCCGCAGTATATGTCACCGGAGCAGGTCGTCGCCGTGCGCGACATCGACGAGCGCACGGACATTTGGGCCCTCGGCGCGGTGCTCTTCGAGGCGCTCTCGGGGCGCCCCGCCATTCACGACTGCGGCGACATGACCCGCATGCTCGGGCGCATTTGCACCGACGGCCCGCCGCCCCTTCGCAGCGTGGCGCCCCACGTCCCCGCCGCCGTCGCCGCGGTGGTCGATGGAATGCTCGTGCGCGACCGCACGCGGCGCATCCAAGACGCACGCGCTGTCGCGTCGATGCTGCTCGAGGCGGCGCCCGACAGCGTCGCCGCGATGTTCATGCCGTCGAGCAACCGACTGCGGGCGGTCGCGGTGGCGTCCTCGGCGAGCCGAAGTGAGCGGTCGCTTCGAGCGGCGTCGGCCATAGGAAACAACGGCGGTGTGGCGCGCCATAGCGTCGACTTCTCGTCGATGGATTTCGAAGACATTCACACGAGCTCCCAAACCGCTGCCCGTGAAGCCGCGCAGGCCGCCGTGCCGGCATGGGCCGTCGCGACGGTGCCGTCGATCGTGGCGCTTCCGTCTGCGCCGCGACTGCCAGCGTTCGACGCGGCGTACTTGCCAATCCTCGATACCGAAGTCTTGGCCACGAGGCCCGCGCAAAAGGCACTCCCCTTCGCCCATATCGTCCCGAACGCGGCGCGCCCCCGCCCGTCTCGCGTGGCGATGCTCAGTGTGGCGCTAGCGCTCGTCACGGCGGTCGGCGCCGTGCTCGTGACAGGCGTCGGCGGCGACGCGCACGCGGGCCCGCGGAGCGTCGCGATGCCGGCGCAGTAACGCAGAATGCCGGCGCGGTCATAGCGCACAAGTAGGTCGGTGCTAGCTTCGCGCCCGTGCCGGACGCCACCGACTCCCTTCGATACGCTTCGATCCTCTTCTCCGACGCCGGCATCACGGAGCTCTCCGGCCAGCGGCAGACCGGCTTCGTGCCTCGCGACGAGATTCGCAGCGTCCTCGTCGACTACGGCTCGATCTCCGAGCGCCCCGTTCGCGAGCTTGGGTACGCGGGGGGCGCGTTGCTGATCAGCCTTATCTCATGGGCGTCGAGCCCCGTGACCAGCGTCTTCGTTTTCGCAGTGGCTCTCTGGATCGCGCACCACGCCGTACGCTTTCGATACTACCTGCTCGTCGCAGCACGCGGCCACACGCGACGGCTCGTCTTCAAAGGGCGCATCGACAGCGCCGAGCTCGCCACGGTGCTCGCGCGATCGAGCGCGCAATTTGGATATCCGGTCCAGTCGACGACCCACAGGGTGTCGATGCGACCGTTCTAGCGCGGCGGCCTACGCGAGAAGCGGCGCGAGGACCGTTCGGACGGCGCCGTTGGCGACGGGGATGGTGAAGATGCATCCGTCGCCGATCGGGGGAGGAGCCTACGAGTGGATGCGCGATGGGAATCGAGCTTCGTTGCGTTGGTGTCTCTCGTCGTGATTAGCGACCACTTCCTACTTCCGCGGAAGGTTTGGGGCTCGCGATGGACCAAATGACGCCGAAGGGGTCGATTAGCCGTCCGAAACCGCCAAAGGGCATGTTCTGCCAGGGCGTCAAAACCCGGCAGCCTCCAGCTTTTCCACGAGCCATCCAGTCGCTGCCGTCGGGAACCTCCAGGTGCAGAGCGATGCTGGGCGTGGGCTGGAACTCCGGTAAAGGTTCCACGCTGAAATCCGTCAGGAAGACGGGACCGCCGTTGATCTTCACCTCGGCATGACGAAGCTTCCCATTTTCCTCGTATGCCGCGACCAGCTCGGCGTCGAAGGCTCGACACCCATGGGTGATCGGATAGCGGGAGCGACGCTCACGCCGCAGACCGCGCAACACGGCCGCCTCGGCGGGGCCCCGGCGGCGCCGTCAGACCTTGAATTGAATCGAGCACACTCGGTCGTCGTCGCCAGTTTGGATCGGAACCGAAGTCTCGTAGACGCGACATCAATTTTCG
>JANXMC010000488.1 GCA_025354825.1 Myxococcales bacterium | reverse complement strand
TGGGCGGCGCGATCGGTGGCGGGGTCGCGCCCCGGGGCGTTGCGCATCGTGCGGGCCGCGCTCCCGACGACGACCAGCGTTGCGACGATCGCGCCGCCCATGACGAAGCGGCGTAGTGACGCGCGCGCGCGGAAGGTCGCGCCGTAGTGCATGTAGAGTGCATGCACGCCCGCAGCGCCCGTCGCCGCGAGAATCCAGACGATCCCGAGGAGCGCGCGTTCGGGGTGGTGCGTGGGCGCCCCGTCCTTTACGTCGCCGTAGATGAGAAACGCGAGGGTTGCGGCCGCCGTCGCGAGCGGGAAGGCGAGCTTGCGGAGCGCCGGCCCATGAAGCGCGATGAGCGCGACGACACCCACGATGAAGACGACGAGGACGACGGGCGCCGTCGTTGCGAGTGCCGTGGGGTAGCCGAGGAGGCGAGCGTGGAGCGACTCGGGGGCGGCGTGAATGGCGACGCGGTAGCGCGCGACGCGGTCGACGAAGTGCGTCGCGCTCCCGTGGGCGTAGGCGTTCCAGGCCATCCACCCAAGGGGGCCGGCGAGCGCGACGGCCGCGGCGACGAGGCGTGCGCGGCGGGGCTCCCGCCATAGGGGCGGTGCAGGGCGCAACGCGAGGAACCCCATGTAGAGTGCAAATGTCCCGCAGGCAGGCCACGTTTCGTAGCGTGAGAGCGATGAGGCGAAGAGGGCGAATGCGGCGGCGAGCGTGACGACCACCGAGGGGGTTGCGGCGCGAGGGTTCGACGAAGCGTGTGCCTTCGCGCCGACCACGAGGACCGCGCCGGCGACCAGCGCGCCGGTATACGCCTCGGGGACGGCGGCCGCGCCGACCCACGCGTCGAGCGGCACGGCGAGGCCCAAGGCGACCGCGCCGAGGGCGACCGCGCGGGGATGACTCGCGGCGCGGAGGGCGGCGTACAGGCCGGCGGTGGCGACCACGGCGAAGAGCATGCACACGACGCGGGCCGTCGCGACGGAGCGTCCGAGGGCGAGCATCGCGGCGCCGGTCGTCCAAAACGGGAAGGGGAGCCAGCTCGTGCCGCTCGGGTCGAGGCTCGGCGCGTGGGCGAACTGCTCGGCGATGACCACGCGGGCGTAGTCGTCGTCCGAAATATGGGAAAAGCCCGCGGTTAGGACGTAAATCCCAACGGCGAGCTTTGCGGCGGCGACGGTCGCGACGTCGACGGCTTCGCGGCGCGTCACGACGGAGGCAGGATTCGTGGATGCAGCGGGGTGAGCGCCTCGGCGCTCGCCGCTCAGTGCGTCGGTTTGGGGGCCGGGTCGGCGGGCTTTGGCTCGGCGGCCTTCTCGTCGACCGCGCCGGCGCCCGTCGCGGCGCCCTCGGCCGGCTTCTTATCGTCGCCCGCGCTCGTCTCCTTCGGCCGCTGCGTCGGCTCGGCCTTCTTCTTCTGCTCGGCCGCGACGCGGTCGCGCAGCGCACGGTCACCCGACGAAGAGAGGTAGGCGAGCGAAACGCTTGTCAGCATGAAGATCGTCGCGCAGACGGCCGTGGCGCGCGTGAGGAGATTGCCGGCTCCGCGTCCGCCGAAGACCTGCTGTGCCGCGCCTCCGCCGAAGGCCGCGCCCATCCCGCCGCCACGCCCCTGCTGAAGGAGCACGACGAAGATGAGAAACAGGCAGACGAAGATGTGGACGATGTCGAGGAACGTGGTGAGCATGGAGAGTCCCGGCGCGGCAATCTGCGCCGATGGTGGGGGAAGTCCTTCGACTTAGGATGAAGCGAGCGCGTCGGCTGCGCGGGCGATAGCACCGAATGACACGGCATCCAAGCTCGCGCCGCCTACGAGGGCGCCGTCGATGTTCGGACAACCCAATAGTCCCGCAGCGTTATCACCTTTGACCGAGCCGCCGTACAGAATGCGCGTCTGCGCGGCGAGCGTGGCCGACGTCGCCGCGAGCCAGCCTCGGATGGCGGCGTGAACCTCTTCGGCCTCGGCCGGCCCCGCGTGCTTACCGGTGCCGATCGCCCAAACGGGCTCGTACGCAATGGCAGCGGCCGTGGCGACGTGGGCGTGGAGCACCGGGAGGACGGCGTCGAGCTGGCGTTTCACGACCTCGAGGGTGTGGCCGGCTTCGCGTTCCGCAAGGGTCTCGCCGACGCAAACAATCGGAACGAGCCCCTGCTTGAAGGCCGCCGTCGTCTTCGCAGCGACCGCCGCGTCGGTCTCGCCGAAGTGCTGACGCCGCTCGCTGTGACCGAGAATGACCCACGTGCAGCCGCTGTCCTTCAACATCGCGCTGCTGATTTCGCCCGTGAACGCGCCCGTGTGCGACGCGTGCATGTTCTGCCCTGCGATGGCGACGCGAACGTCCCCCCTCCCACCGGCGGCTTCGGCGTCGCACTCGTGGGCGGCCGCGGCGAGCGCTGTGTACGGAGGCGCGATGACCAGCTCGACATGCGGAACTTCGCGGGCGAGCCGTGCGACGGCGCCCGCGAGCTCGACGCCCGAGAGGCCGCCGTGATGCATCTTCCAGTTGCCCGCGACGAGGGGCTTGCGGCTTTTTTTCTCGTTGCTCATGTGCGGAGGACCTCGATGCCCGGGAGCTTCTTCCCTTCGATGAGCTCGAGGGAGGCGCCGCCGCCCGTCGAGATGTGACCCATCTTCGACGCGAGATCGCCGCCCGCCGCGTGAACGGCCGCCGCGCTGTCGCCGCCGCCGACGACAGTGAACGCCGACGAATCTGCAAGTGCCTGCGCGAGGCCGAATGTGCCGCTCGAGAACGGCTTCTTCTCGAACAGACCCATGGGGCCGTTCCAAAAAACCGTCTTCGCCTTGGCGATACGCTTCGCGAACTCGGCGACGGACCTTGGGCCGATGTCGAGGGCCATCGTGTTCTCGGGGACGGCGCTCGCATCGACGAGCTTCCCTTCGGAAGCCGCGAGCGATGCGGCCGTGACGAGGTCCACCGGGAGAAGGACGTCGACCTTCTTCTTGCCGGCCTTCTCGAGGAGCGTCCGCGCGAGGGCGAGCTTGTCGACCTCTACGAGGGACGCTTGCATGTTGTACCCCTTGGCCGCGAGGAACGTGTTGGCCATGGCGCCGCCGATGATGAGCGCATCGACCCTCTCGAGGAGCGCTTCGACCACGGCGATTTTGTCCGAGACCTTCGCGCCGCCGAGGACGGCGACGTACGGCTGTTCGGGGCCGATGAGGAGACCGCCGAGGGCCTTGATCTCCTTCTCGAGGAGCATCCCGCAGCCGCGCTCGCGAAACAGCTTGGCCGTGGCGTGGACGCTCGCATGGGCGCGATGAACCGCGCCGAACGCGTCGTCGACGTAGACCTCGGCGAGGTCGGCGAGCTGCTGCGCGAACGCGTCGTCGTCCTTCTCTTCTTCAGGGTGGAAGCGGAGGTTTTCGAGCAGGCAGACCTGACCCGCGCGGAGATCGAAGATCACCTTCTTGGGCGCGTCGCCGACCGACTCCTCCGGCATGTGGACTTCGATGCCGAGGAGCTCGGCGAGGCGAAGCCCACACGGCTCGAGGGAGAGCCCCTTGGTTTTGCCCGGCTTCGGCCGACCGAGATGGCTCGCGAGAATCACGCGCGCGCCACGCTCGATCGCATGCTTGATCGTCGGAAGGGCCTCGCGAATGCGCGAGTCGTCCGTGATCTTGCCGTCCTCGAGAGGGACGTTGAAGTCCACGCGGATGAAGACCCGCTTGTTCTCGATGGGGAGCTCGGCAATCGTACGAATGCCGTCGAGGGGTGACGCCACGGTGTTCTCCTTAAGGTCGACGAGTCGAAGGGCTACGGCCAGTTAGCGCAAGAGGGTCAGAGCTTCGACGAGACGAGCTGCGCGAGCTCGATCATGCGGTTCGAGAAGCCCCACTCGTTGTCGTACCAGCTGAAGATCTTCACGAACTTGTCGCCAATGACCTGCGTCTGGGTCGCGTCGAAGATCGACGAGTGCGGATCGCCGATGTAGTCGCTCGAGACGAGCTGCTCTTCGGTGTACCCGAGGATCCCCTTGAGCGGACCTTCTGCCGCGGCCTTCATCACGGCGTGGATCGCGTCCTTCGTGACCGGCTTCTCGGTCTCGAGCGTAAGGTCGACGATGCTCACGTCCATGACGGGAACGCGCAGCGACGTGCCATCGAGCCGCCCCTTGAGCGCAGGAACGACTTCGGCGAGGGCCTTCGCCGCGCCCGTCGACGACGGAATGATGTTCTGCGCAGCAGCACGCGCGCGGCGGAGATCGCCCTTGCGGTGCGGGATGTCGAGAACGGCTTGGTCGTTCGTGTACGCGTGGACCGTCGTCATGAGGCCCTGCTTGATGCCGAAGTTGTCGAGCATCAGCTTCGCGACCGGCGCGAGGCAGTTCGTGGTGCACGAACCGTTCGACATCAGGTGGTGCTTAGCGTTGTCGTAAAGCTCGTCGTTCACGCCGAGGACGATCGTCACGTCTTGCCCCTTCGCGGGGGCGCTCACGATGACCTTCTTCGCGCCTGCGTCGAAGTGCGGCTGGCACTTCTCTTTTTCGGTGAAGAGGCCCGTGCACTCGAGAACGATGTCGACGCCGAGCGCTTTCCACGGGAGCTTTCCCGGATCCTTCTCGGCGAGGATTTTGATCTGCTTGCCGTCGATCGTGAACGCGCCTTCCGACGCGGTGGCCCGATGCGACGCGCGCCGGTGAACGGTGTCGTAGTTGTAAAGGTGCGCGAGGGTTTTCGCGTCGGTCAGATCGTTGATGGCAACGAGCTCGAGGTCTTTGACTCCCCGCTCGGCCAGCGCGCGGACGATGCAGCGGCCGATGCGGCCGAACCCGTTGATCGCAATCTTCGTGGGCATGGCAAAACTCCTTCGCGGGCAGGGCACGAGGGTGCCTCGGCTCCGGGGGCGGTGAACGTAGCCGCAGCGTCTTTTCGGGGCAAGGGGGGCCAGAAAGCGCGAAGCCCGCGACACCTTTCGGGGTCGCGGGCTTCGGGCACCTCGCGGTGTCTGGTTGCGGAGTGAGCGTCAGACGCTCGTCGCGGGCTTCGGCGGGCCGCCGAAGATGCTTGCGACCTTGCGACGCTCTTTCGCGGCCTTGTCCTTGTCGGCGTAGCTCTGGATGATGACCTTCTCGCGCTTCGGGAGCTCCCGCCCTTCGAGGGCGGCGTGGATCTCTTCGGAGTCGAGGGTCTCGCGCTCGATGAGCGCGTTGGCGAGGGCTTCGAGCTTCCCGCGATTCGCGCCCATGTGCTCGCGCACGCGGGCGTACTGGCGCTGGACGATGGCGCGGATTTCGTAGTCGATCTCCTGCGCCGTCTGCTCCGAGTAGTCGGCTTGCCGCGACCCGTAGTCGCGTCCGAGGAAGACCTGCTCTTCCTTGCGCCCGTAGGCGAGCGGCCCGAGCTTCTCGCTCATGCCCCATTCGCAGACCATCTTGCGGGCGATGTCCGTCGCCTTTTCGATGTCGTTCCCCGCGCCCGTCGTGAGGCGGCCGTAGATGACTTCCTCTGCGATGCGGCCGCCGAGCGCGACGGCGATGCTCGATTCAGCCTGCTCCTTCGAGTAGCTGAGACGATCGTCCTTCGGGAGGTACCAGGTCAGGCCGAGCGCGGGTCCGCGCGGGATGATCGTCACTTTATGCACGGGATCGGTTCCGGGCGTCATCGCGGCGACCAACGCATGACCGGCCTCGTGATAGGCGACAATCTTTTTTTCCTTGTCCGAAATCTTCTGGCTCTTGCGCTCAGGACCGCCGGCCGCAACGCGTTCGACGGCTTCCGAGAGCTCGGCTTTTTCGACGTACGGCTTATTCCGCCGCGCCGCCA
>JANXMC010000461.1 GCA_025354825.1 Myxococcales bacterium | reverse complement strand
GCCGCCGCCGCCGCCGCCGCCGGCCGTGCCGCAGGTGACGCCGACGTCGATGAAGGCGTTACGAAGCGCCGCGTACTCCGTGGTGGTGTAGCCGAGGGCCGTGGCCGCCGCGAGGACGCCCGTGCACCCCTGCGTGAACGTGGAGCTCGCCGTCCAGTAGTTGTCGTTGGCCTCGTACCAGGCCTTGCCAGCGCGACGAACCGCGGCGGGCGTCGCCGTCCCGCTCGTCGTGCCGTTCGTGAGCCGGCGCGCCGCCATGCAGAACGCCTTGTTGAAGACCCCGCTCGAGTAGTGCACGTCGAGCGAGCTCGTGTACCTCGCCGCGTTGTCGATCGACGCGCCGTCTTGCGTCGGGTTGCACATGTAGCGGAGCGCGCCTGTCGTCGACTTGAAGATCTCTTTGCCGAGGTCGAAGTCGGCGCCGGTGCCCTCGTAGTAAAACTCGGCGATCGTGCCTGCGACGTCGGAGAACGACTCGTTCATACCGCCCGACATGCCCGAGTAGGTCAGGTTCGAGTGGAACGACGTGAAGCCGTGGTTGATCTCGTGGGCCGCGACGTCGAGGGCGCCGCTGAGCGGGTAGAACGTGTTGGCGCCGTCGCCGTACGTCATCTGCGTCCCATCCCAGTACGCGTTCTCGTAGCGGCTTCCATAGTGAACACGGCTGATGATCTTGAAGCCGGCGTTGTCGATGGAGTTGTACCCCATCCAGTCCTGCATCATGTTGACCGTCACTTCGGCGAAGCCGTGGGCATCGTCGATGGGCGCGTCGCTGATCGGCGAGAGCGGCCCCGTGACGATGGTGCCGCTGCCCGTCGTGGAGCTGTTCATGTTGACGGTGCGGAACTTGGTCGTGTCCATCTTGTAGGACGAGCCGGACGCTTCGACGTCGAGGGCATTCGTCCACGTTCGTGCCGTCTTCGCGTTCCCGCCCGGACCGCTCGCCTGGGAGAGCGTGTGAATGGCATTGAACTTTTGGAGAACGACTCCGGTCTTTGCGTCGACGAAGTAATTCCAGTAGGCCGGATCTTTTCCGTTCTGCTGCTCATTGTAGAACTTTGTCTGCCACGCGAGGCGCGGCTCCTCGCCCTCGCGCGCGAGCACCGTGAGCTCGCTCGCTTCGCGTTCGAACACGAAGGAGCCGACGTCCCCGCCGACGAAGTCGTGCTTCGCGGTGGCCATGGCCGCCTCGCTCGTCACAGTCGGCTTGGTGTCGACCTTGTCGAGATCGAGCCCGACGTTGCCGCCCATGCCGGCGATCTTCCCGTCGACGGCGTGAACGACGACGTCGCCGCCGAAGACTTTGATGCCGTCGAGGGTCTGCTGCAAACGCACGTGCGTGAGGCCGTCCTGGCCGACGCGCGACGAAAGCGTCTGCAAATCCATGCGGCTGAGCGCGCCACCAACGATGTGCGCCAACGCGTAGACCTTCGCGGCAGATTCCGGCGAGGACTCGGAGGCGGGCTCGGACTGATCAGAGTCTGCCGGGTGCAAACCACGATACGTCACGGCTGCCGGGTTGGGTGCTTCGATGCTGCAGGCGGTGATGGCGACACATCCGAGCCATGCTGCGCGCGTCCAATTCTTCATCGAGCTCTCCTCATCCGGGGTTCAAGCGCGCACCACAAAGACGCGGGCACGAGTCATCACCAGTGACGACTCACCCGCGACCGGCAAGCGACGTCTGTACGGGGGGGCGCGGACCTTCGCCCCACACCTCACGACGTCGCCGACACGATGCGCGCATTCAGAGACAATGTGTTTACCGGAATCCCATCTATCGGCGACACCCCAATATCGAAGAGACGCGAGAGAAATTCCGGCCAGGAAGGAGCAATCCCGCAATTCGGTAGTGAGAAGGACCCAGTCGCGAAAGTTCCAATAGGGCGAGGATCCGGCGTGTTTCGCGAGCTTCCGTCAAAGTGGAATTAGGCAATGACGACGGGCTCGTCGCGTACTCGCCCCACCACGCCCGCCAATGTGGGTATTCGCCGATCCAAGGATATCGGCGTAAAATTCGCCCAACGCGCGTCTCGACTATGCCCAACGCGCCACGTCGGGACGTATTATGGACAGCCGATGAGCCGGTTAACCGAGGAGGTCGTGCTGCCTTTTCGGCTGGTGAACGGCTTGACGCCGATGGCCACGAGCGTGCGAACGACGCTGCTCACGACATCCTTTCAGGCGCTCAAGTCACGAGGTTTCGAGGCCGCATACTTCGATGCATTGCCCCCTGAGGACCACCAGAGCATCCGCGCGCTCGTCCCCGCAATGTGGGTTCCCATCGCAATTGGCGAGGCGCACTACGCGTCGATCGACAGGCTCTTATTACCCACGACGGTGGCCGCCGACATCGGAGACGAGGTGACGACGCGGATGCAGCGATCGTCGCTCTCCCACATGATTCGGATGGCCCAAGCCACGGGGGTTACGCCCTGGACGGGGCTCTTGCATCTTCAGACGATCATGGCGCGCATCTTCATTGGCGGCACCGTCGAGGTCAAAAAACTGGGGCCGAAGGAGGCGCGCATCGAGATTCGAGGGGTTCCCCTCGTGCGGTATGCCTATTTCCGTAACGCGTGGCGCGGAATGTTCCACACGAGCGCAAAGCTCTTTTGCACCGTCGCCTATTTCAGACATCTGCCGAACGAAGGCGGGCACCCGACGAGCTTCGTGCTTCGTATGTCGTGGGCCTAACGCGCTAGATGCGACCCTCGCGTCAGACACGTCGGACGCGTCATGAGCCGAGCGCCTTCATCACGATCGATGCTGCGAAGAAGGCGGCCGTCGCGAGAATAAGCACGCCGGCACCCTGCAAGATTCGTTGGGCGATCTGCACGGTCACCTGCCCTTCGCGCCGACGCAGAAGCCCTAGCAGCAGGGTGAACCACATCGTAATACCGAAAGGGACGGCGGCGGCGAACGCGATGCGGTCGGCGACGTCGAAACGGAGCTGACCGAGCGACAAGAGCAACGCGATGGTCGTCGACCATGCGACCACCAGGACGGGATTGGCGAGGGCTATCGAGAGGCCGAGGGCGAACGACCTCGCGGGGTGCTGCGACGACGCAGGAGCTCTCGTGGTGTCGCCGCCGGCGACCTCCACCCCGACCTCGAAGCTCGGAAGCTTTGCGCGGTACCGGACGAACCGAACTCCGAGGACCACGAGAATCACCACGGAGGCGACGCGCGCGCCGAGCTCGATGCTGGGGAAGCGTACGAAGAGCGCGCTCACCCCGAACGCTCCGAGGGCGGCGTAGAGCCCTTCGGCGAGCGCGGCGCCGGCCGCGATACCGCGCCCTTCGCGGTACCGGCGCGAGAGGCCGCGTTCGATGACGAGCAACGAAATGGGACCCGTTGGCGCCATCGAGCTGACGAACGCCAGTGTGAAGCCGAACACGAGCGCTAAGCCGACCATGGGAGCTCGAATCGCGGAGGGAGCGCCGAGCGCCGCGTCAGCCGAAGTTTCGCGCGAACGCCTTTTGTACGCCTGGAAGAGCGTCGACGCGCGTCGCGATCGCGAAGAGCTTCGGGCACGTTTTCTCGAACCACGCGCGCCGAGGACGCCAATGGGTCATCACTGCGACGTAGACGTCGAGGGCCGAGAACGCTGTGCCGAGCAGCCACGGATCGGGCGCGATCTCACCCTCCATCGCCTGCCACAGCATCTCGCGGCGGGCGTTGGTGCGTACGCGAAGCTCTTCGCCGGCGGCCTTGTCCGTTACCCACTGCGCAACGTCGTCGCCATAGGAGAACGTTGGATAAATGCTTGCGACGATGACCATGAGATATCGAAGAAAGCGCGGGCGCTCCGGGTCCGCAGGCTTCGGCACGAGCCCCGCCTCGGGCGCGATGTCACCGAAATGGAGCACCATCGCCGCGCTCTCGGTCATGATCGAGCCGTCGGGCATGACGAGCGTCGGCACCTGACCAAGCGGGTTCTTCGCGCGTAAGCGCGCGAGCCCCGGCCCTTCGATTTCGTAATTCACGTCGTCGAGCGAATACCGAATACCGGAGAGGTCCATCAGCGCCTCGACGATGGCCGAACCGGCGCCTTTGGTGACGAGTAGCGTGTAAGAACCGTCGGCCGTCATGCCCCGAAGCTTACCGAGTTACGCAAGCGCGGCGAAGTGGGCCTCCTCGAGATCGGCCAGCTTGTCGACGATTTGTCGGGAGAGCTCTTTCGCGGCACGGAGCCCGACCGCCGTCGTCGTGGGCGCGATGAGCTCGGCGCGAACGTAGAGCTTATCGCCGCGGTGGGGGAGCACACCGAGGCTCTCTTGCCGTGCACCGCGGAGGTAGACGCAAAGGACCAGGGGGTTTTCGAGGTCGCGTACGATCGTCCCCACGCCGGTCGCCGCCTTCTCCTTTTCGACGCGCCCGGTACGGCTGCGCCCGCCCTCGGGGAAGATTGTGAAAATCTCTCCCCGCGCCGAGAGGTATTTGATGCGTTCGAGCACCCCGCGGTAGTGCGCGGCGTTCCCCCCGCGATCGATCGGAATCGTTTTTGCGAGGTAGGTGAGGGCGCGCAAGAAGGGGTCGCGCTTGAAGTTTTCGACGGCCGGAACGTTCCACGCGAGGAGGCGGAAATCGCGTAGGTACGACGGCACCGACCCGAGCGCGTAGTGGAGGAATACCGAGTCGAACATCGTGAGATGGTTCGCGCAAATCAGGAGTGGTCGACCCGTCGCCGCGGCCTCGTGGTAGACGCGGCGAACTTCGTCCACGCCTTCGAAGGCGTTGCCTCGGAGCAGCCGCATGAAGACGACGGCGGCGGGGCCGATGCCGAAAAAGGCAAGGTGCCCCACCCGAATTTGCACGTCGTAGGCGAAGCGCTCGCGAGGTGAAATGCGGTCCCCATGCGTTCGCGCGGTCACGGCCATCGGGTGAGGCAGGTACTCTTCCACGGAGCCGGGAGCAACGTCTACGCTGCGACGAACGACGCGAGAGGCAGTTACGAAGGGCGACGCGGGCGCGCCGATCGAAGAGGTCGCGGACGGAAAAGGGACGCTTCGAGGTATTTCGTATTTACCGCGGCATGCGAGTCGCCACCGGTAGACGCGCCCCTCGTGGTTCACGCGCGCTCGGATTACGGTTCGCGTCATGAACGCTGCCCGTAATCTCGATATCGCGCGCGAATGGCTCCGCGCGTTCAATGCCCACGACGTCGACGCGCTCGTCGCCCTGTACGCCGAGACCGCGACGCACACGTCGCCGAAAATCCGCGCGCTCCACCCCACGACCGGCGGCAAGCTCGTTGGCAAAGCGGCGCTCGCCTCCTGGTGGCACGACGCGAACGCGCGCATCCCGGGCCTCCGGTACGAGGCGACGGCCCTCACCGCGAACGACGACCGCGTCTTCCTCGAATACGTGCGACACGCACTGGGCGACGCCGACATGCCGGTTGCCGAAGTGTTCGACATCGAGCAAGGCGTCATCGTGGCGTCGCGCGTCTATCACGGTTAGCGCTGCGCGCCTCTTCGCCTACAGCGCGCGCGCAGCTCTTACGAAACTGCGGGAAATCGACTCACGTTCCTCGCCGGGCGACCGTTCCCATGACACCTCGAAGTGTTCCGTAGACGGCGGAGTTTTTTGCCGGAGGTATCTGTGGCGACCAACGACATGAGCAACGAAGAGGCGATGAAGCGACTCAAGGCCCAGGGCGCGGGGCACGGGCTTTTCTCTTCGCCGCCGCCTCCGCTGAGCGGCGACTCGTTCACGGCGATGATGCTCAACCCGCCGCCGCCGCCGCCGCACGAAGATGTGCCGGTGCTTGCCACGGCGAAGGCGCCGACCTGGTTCAAGCCGATGATCGCCGTCATGGTCCCCGGGTTCCTCGCGACGGCGGCCTTCGCGTTCTATCCCGGCCCCCCGGCGGCGGCGGCCCGCGAGCGCGTTCACACGGCCCACGAGCTCAC
>JANXMC010000419.1 GCA_025354825.1 Myxococcales bacterium | reverse complement strand
TACCAAATTAACCGCACGTGGTCGCAACGTTGTACGTGGTACCGCTGTCGCATCGCTATTGATAGTGATTGGCGCTGGTTTTAGCGCTGTTGGTAATGCATCTGAGAAAGGTGTTCCGTCAACGCATGAGAAAATCTTATTTGCCCGCGCTCTCGCTGGTTCTTTCACTTACCGCACTCGCGTCCTTCGCACCGGGTTGCAGCTCGAAAACCGTATACGAAGTCCCGAACGACGGCGGCGTGGCCGACGGCGGCGGCGGCGGCGGCGGCGGCGGGAAGGTAATCGATTCGGGTGACACGGGGGAGCAGCCGCTGGTCGTGACGGGGAAGCTCGATCTCCTCTTCATGATCGACAACTCGTCGTCCATGGGCGACAAACAAGAGGTCCTCCGCCGGTCGGCCGTTTCACTCGTCACGCGACTGGTCAATCCGTTCTGCCTCGACGACGCCACGCCTCCCGCGGTGGTCGGGCAGTCCGTGAACGGGCAGTGCATGGCTGGGACTCTCGAGTTCAAGCCCCTCACCGATATCCATATTGGCGTCGTGACGTCGTCCCTCGGTGGGCGCGGCGGTGACCAGTGCGCGGCAGACGCGAAGAACCCTACGAACCCCACGCTGCTCGCGCACAACGACGACCAGGCTCATCTCGTCACGCGCGGCGGTGCGGACGAGCACCCGGTGCTTTCGGCCTCCCAGGGCTTTCTCACGTGGGCGCCAACGGCCGTCGGGCAAGATCCAACGCCGCTCTTGCGTGACGTCCAGGACATCATCTCGGGGGTGCACGAATACGGCTGCGGCTTCGAAGCGCAGCTCGAGAGCGTTTACCGCTTCCTGGTTCAGCCCGACCCTTACGCAGCCATCGAGCGGCCGACCGGCACGGCGAAAGCGCAGCTCACGGGCGTCGACGAAACCGTCTTGAAGCAGCGCGCCGCGTTCCTGCGACCCGACTCGACGGTCGCCGTCGTCATGCTCACCGACGAGAACGAATCGACGGTCGATCCGCTCGCTGTGAACAGTCAGGCGTGGGCGTTCGAGAATTCGAGCTTCCCCGGGTCGTCCTCGGGAACGGCCGCGCGCGGCTCGGCGACCTGCGATACCAACCCGACCAGCCTCGACTGCACGTCGTGCGCATTCGCGAAGGACGCTCCCGGCTGCACGACCCCTTATTACGACGATCAAGACGACAATCTCAACATCCGCTTTTTCCATCCGCGAAAGCGCTTCGGCGTCGAAGTGCAATTCCCCATTTCGCGTTACGTGCGCGGGTTTGGAAATCGAAGCGTCCCCAACCGCGATGGCGAGCACCCCGCCGACAGCGAGGGCTACGTGGGGAATGGCAACTGCGTGAACCCGCTTTTCGCGAAGAACCTCCCGACGAGCGCGACGGCTGATCTTTGCCACCTCACACCGGGGCCTCGCAGCCCGCAGCAGGTGTTCTTCGCCCTCATCGGTGGCGTGCCTCACAACCTGCTCAGCACCGACGGCTCCGCGGCGGGGCCGCTCAAGAGCACGCTGAGCGCGGCCGATTGGGAGAAGATTTTCGGCCGCGACCCCATCGCCTACGATTTTACGGGCGCCGACCCTCATATGCTCGAATCGCTCACGCCCCGTGCTGGGCTCCCGGCGCCGACGTCGAGCGACACGGCGGATCCGATCAGCGGCCGCGAATGGGACACGGCGAAGAAGGATCTGCAATACGCCTGCACGTTCGACCTCCCCACGCCGAAAGACTGCACGCAGCCCGCGTCGAAAAACGCATGCGACTGTGACGGCGTGAAGGGCACTCCGCTCTGCGAGTCGCCGGTGAACACCACGCAGGTGCGCGGCAAGGCCTACCCCAGCATCCGTCAGCTTGCCGTCGCCAAGGGGCTCGGCCCCCAAGCGGTGGTCGCTTCGGTATGCGCCCTCCACATCCTCGAGACTACACCTGGCGATCCGCTTTTTGGGTATCGCCCCCTCATCAACAATCTCGTCACCAAGCTCCGTCCGACCCTCGAGAAGTGATACGAGGGGGTGGTACCCTCACCCAACGATGAGCGCCCGCCGCCCGTTTCAGTCGGCCGGCGAGCGCCCTTCCGGCACGAAAATCGGCGGCGCACGGGGGGAAGCGGTTCGCCGCTTCCTCGACCGGTTGATCGACCCCATGGGCTACACCGAGGTCGATCGCTGCCTCATGGCGTCGGTCATTTTGGTGTGTGGGATTGCCATCTTCGCGCTCACCGTCGAATACGCGGACGGTTGGCCCTATTTGCCTCCCGACGTCGACCCTTCGCTCATGCGTCTCGTTGCGCGCCTCGCGCGCTTCGCCTTTGGCCCTTGGTTTCTGCTGCTCTTCCTTCTCTTCGTCTTACGCGAGCGTGCGCCGCGCTCGCGTGCGCTCGTTTATGCAACGACGCAGCTTTATGCCATTACGATTGCCCTCTTCACGTACCTGATTGGCCCTTTTTACGCGCCCGGGTGGACGGCGTTTCTCGGTAGCGCCGTCGTCGGCTTCCTTCTCTTCGAATGGCACGTGACGATTTTGGGAATCGCCACGTTCTTCGCACTGATCTCCACCGCAGCCCTTCTCGGCGCCACGGGCGGCGTGCCCTCCGCGCCGCTCCTCGCCGGCCTCTCGCAACAGGGGGAGAAAATCACCCTCCCGTGGGCCGTTCGCATGGGGCTCACGTCCCTCGCGTTCTCCACGCTCACCCTCGGCATGTCGAGCTACATCATCACGCGGTGGCGCGATCGCGAGCGGCGCTACGAGCTTCTCTCGAAGACCGACGCGCTCACCGGCATCGTGAACAGGCGCCACTTTCTCGAGCTGTTCGAATACGAATTTGCGCGGGCCGTGCGTTACCAAACGAAGCTCGCATGCGTCATCGTCGATCTCGATCTCTTCAAGCGCGTGAACGACACCTACGGCCACGCCGCGGGCGATCGCGTTCTGGTCGCCGCAGCCGAAGCTATCAAACGGAGCGTCCGCGAGCTCGACGTGGTCGCGCGCTACGGCGGCGAAGAGTTCGCCATTCTCTTGCCCAGCACGGGCCTCGAAGGCGCCGAAGAGGTCGCGCAGCGATGCCGACGGATGCTCGAAGAGGCCGAGGTGCCCATCGACGGCCACACGATTCGAATGACGGCGAGCCTGGGCGTCGCGAGCTTTCCCGAGACGTCGGCGACGCGCATCGAGGACGTCATCAAGCGTGCGGACCGCGCTCTCTACCGCGCAAAGGAAGAGGGGAGAAACCGCGTCGTCACCAGTCGCGCGCTCCAAGCGATCGAGGTCCGCTCGGCGTAACCGCCTTTCCCCATGCGCAAGCGGCGCCTTTCCGGCACTCTGCGCCCATGGCAGACAGCGTTAGCGCCCGGCGGCAGAAGTTGGTTTTCGGAACCCATGCCTATGCGTATCTGCAAGACGCGATATGTGCGCGCGGGCTGTTCGAGAAGGGCGAGGTGCACCAGCGCATCTTCCCCGACGGCGAGCGTTACCAACGGATCGTCAACGAGGTCGCGGGGCGCGACGTCGTGATCGTCGGCGGCACCATTTCCGACTCCGACACACTGGAGCTCTACGACCTCGCCTGCTCGATTGCCGCCTACGGCGCGCGCACGCTCACGATTCTCATTCCGTACTTCGGATACTCGACAATGGAACGGGCCGTCATGCCGCGCGAGGTCGTGACCGCGAAAACACGGGCACGGCTGCTTTCGGCGCTCCCCCACGCGTCCGATGGTACGCGCGTCGTGATGCTCGATCTGCACTCGGAAGGGATTCCCCACTACTTCGAGGGGGACGTTCGTCCGGTGCACCTTTATGCGAAATCGATCATTCTCAATGCCGCGCGCGAGCTGGGCGGCGATGCGTTCGTGCTGGGGTCGACCGACGCCGGCCGCGCGAAATGGGTCGAGTCGCTCGCCAACGAGCTCGGCGTCTCGGCGGGCTTCATTCTCAAGCGCCGCCTCTCGGGCGAACGAACCGAGGTCGTCGCCCTATCGGCCGACGTGCGTGGCGCGCGCGTCGTCATTTACGACGACATGATCCGCACCGGCGGCTCCCTCATCAACGCAGCCGAAGCCTACAAGTCCGCCGGCGCGACGAGCGTGTCGGTCGTCACGACCCACGGTGTTTTCCCGGGCGGCGCTATCGACAAGCTGCGCGCGAGCGGCGTCATCTCGCGCATCGTCTGCACCGATTCGCACCCCGCGGCCCACGCCGCCATCGCCACCCACGGCGACTTCGTGAAGGTCGAGAGCATCGCGGAGCTGCTCGTGGGCTACCTCGGCGAGTAGGCGCGTTCACGACGACTGGTGTTAGGCTAGGGCGCGCGGAGATGGTGAAGCGAAAACTGTCCCTCGATACCGGCGATGGCATTTCGGCGTCTGCGCGTCCGCGAGGAGCGGGCGGCGTTGCGGCCGACCCGGAGACGATCGAGCTGTTCTTCAACACGGGGCCCATTTTCCATGAGGTCGCGCTGCCTGCCGATCTCCCCGACGTGGTCAGCGGCTTCATGGTCGTGCGCGACGCGGCGAACGCCAACGCGAGCGCCCCGGTGGCGATCCGCCGCGCCGTGGCCGGTGAAGATCCCGACGTGGAAATCTCGTTCGTCGAGCACATCGCCGAGCTGTCGAACCGTTGGTTTCCCGTCCCGTACCAGCTCTCGTGCCCGCTCGCCGTGCAGCTCTTTCTCGCGATGGACGTGGTGGAGGGCGAGCCGCGCCTCCGCGCCATGCTGGCCGTCGACACGCTCGAGCGCGCAGGGTCCCAAGGGCGTCATCTCGACGCTGCCCTCGACGAAGGGCGCCCGTTCCGCCCCCTCGAAAAGCCCGTCGCCTTTTTGGAGCACCCCGAGACGCGCGATCTCCTGCGGCGCATCGAGGCGTCGGGGGTCGAGAAGGCGCCTCTGAAGTACATCGCGCTGCTCGAAACGCTCGGCCCCTATCTGCCGCGTCTCCAGCTTTCGCGTGTCGCCGCCCATACGCCTATTGCGGTATCGCTCATTCTCGATCTCGGCAATTCCCGGTCGACTGCCGCTCTCGTCGAGAGCCGCGACAAAGGGATGTTCGCCGTCCCCCTCGAAGTGCGCAGCGCGTCGAACCCGTTCCGCGTAACGGACGACACGTTCGATTCGCGCGTCACGTTCTACCCGAGCCCCTTCGACAAATCGGCGAGCGCCGTCGCCACGGGCGACTCCTTCTCGATGCCCTCGATTGCCCGCATGGGGCGTGAGGCGCTCGATCGCGCCCTCGAGACGCCCCACCGCTACGCCTGCACGCTCTCTGGCCCAAAGCGCTATTTGTGGGACGATCGCAACGTCGACGATCGTTGGCATTTCGCCGCGCGCCTCAACGGCGATCACAAGCCGGTCTTCGGCCGTATTCTCAAATACATCGACGACAACGGCGGCGGCGTCGCGCTCCGTGCCGACGGCCCCGCAACCCCGGCCGATCCGCGCTACGCGCCGCGGGCGATCATGCTCTTTGCGCTGGTCGAGATTCTCACGCAGGCCTATGCGCAGCTCAACGCGCTCCCCTACCGGCACTTTCAGGGGAAAGAGGCAACGCCGCGTGTGTTGAAGCACGTCGTCCTCACCTATCCGTCGGCGATGCGCGACGAGGAGAAGGCCGTTTACGAAGTGCTCGTTCGCAATGCCGTTCTCCTCACGGCCTATATGCTGAATATCCCCGACGAGCACCGGCCGAACCTCAATGCGCAGACAGGCCAGTTCGATCCGTTCCTCTTCGTCGACGAGGCCCTCGCCGCGCAGATGGTTTACGTCTACGAGGAGGTTGCGAACCGCTTCGCCGGCAGCATGGAGGAGCTCGTCCAAATCTACGGCCGCAAGAAGGCCTCGCTACGCGTCGCCTCCCTCGACATCGGCGGCGGCACGAGCGACGTGATGATTGCCGAATACGAGGACAAGCTCCCGGGCACGGGTACGTCGCTCCATATTCGAAAGCTGTTTCAAGACGGCGTGAACATCGCGGGCGACGAAGTCTGCCGCGCCCTCGTGGAAGATGTTATTTTCGCGCAAGTTCTGGCGCAAATCCCTTCGCCCGCGTCGCGCGCCAAGCTCGTTCACCTGTTCGGCGACGGCGAGGGCGGCTACGGCGCATCGTGGCGAACGCTCAAAGCCAAGATGGTCCCGTACCTCTGGCTGCCCCTCGCCCGCGCCTTTTGGGCCCTCGCGGAAGGGTTCGAGATTCCCGATCACGCGCCAGACAAGGCCTACACCCTTTCCGACGTAAGCCGTATTTGGCAAAGCCCTTCATGGTCCGACGCGGTGCTGGCCGAGGTCGATCAGTTTCTGGGTGGGGTTCTTTTCGACTTTCCCGGAATGCGAAATCTCGTCTTCCGGTTCGACCGCGAAGAGGTCGACCGCGCGGCCCTCTCGGTGCTTCGAGAGCCGCTCCGCAAATATGCAGACATCATCGCGCAGTTCGATGTCGACGTCCTCGTGCTCGCCGGGCGCGCGTCGGCCCTGCGCTGCGTGCGCGAGGTCCTGGTCGCCGAGATGCCGGTCTCGCCGGCGCGCATCAAGACGATGTCGAGCTACAAAGTTGGTGAGTGGTACCCGTCGAAGTGGCGCGAGCTCGGGTACATCAAAGACCCCAAGTCGACCGTCACGGCGGGCGCCGCGGTGCTTCACCAAGCGGGCAAAAACCGTATCCCCGGCTTCCTTCTCGACCAGGTCCACGACCTCGTGCAGAAGCCTATCTACGGCCTTTACCAAGAGACGGAGCCGCACATTGCGCGGCAAAATGAGCTCTTTCGCGACGGCGCGACGAGCCGGGCGTTCTCCTACACCAACGGCATGACCATCGGATTTCGAAACGTCGATTCGCAAGAGATGGACGGCGCGCCGCTCTTCGAAGTGCGCCCCCGCAGCGCAGAGGTCGAAGCCGCTCTTCTCGAAGATCGCGTGAGCCTCTCCTTCGCGCTCGCCGCCAGCGGCCAAATCACGATTGCGGCCGTAACGTCGCAGCGAGACCTCTACTCGTTCGGCACGGACGACTTCCACCTGCACCTGAAGACGACGAACGAATCTCGCTATTGGCTCGACAGCGGCGTCTTTCGGGCAATATCGAAATATCTCTGAGCCATCCCGTCATGACCCAAAAAGGCCCCGATGACGAGCTCCTCCAAAGCCTGCTCGCGGCCGTCACGCGAGCCCTCGACGTGGGCGTGCTCCGCGCCGAGCTCGGGCGGCTCCTGGTACCCGCAGCTACGCCTTCCGCGGCGGCCGCAGAGGCGCCCGTGAGCGTCACGAAGGTCACCGAAGACGCGCTCCACAAGCTCGTTCTCGCCGACGTGCTCGACGACGCGATCCTCGGCGCGCGCCCCGGCGAAAAGTCGTTCCCCCTCCGCCTGCTCTTCGGCGCCCTCGGCGGCGCGCTGGCCGATGAGTCGGCGTTCGCCCTCGCGAGCGGCCTCAACTTCTACTTCCGCGCCGCGATGGACGAAGAGGTCAAGATGCGCCTCGGCGTCGAGGTGAGCCGCGGCTATTACCGATTTGCGAGCACACATCTCACCGAGCCGGGCGCCACGGCGCAGACCTCGCCGCTGCTCGCCGCGCTGATGAACAGCGAGCTCGAACGGGTCCGCTTCGAGAGCGTCGACCATGTCGGTATTTACGATTCGTCCCTCCACGAACGCGAGCCTGCCGCCAACGCCCAAAGTGCGACGTTGCTGCGTCCGACGACGTTCCTTTGCCGTGTCGCGAAAAGCTCTGCGGTGCGCATTCGCGCGATGGTGATGACGTGACCGAGATTGATCCGAAAACGACGTGGCTCCCCAACCTGGTGGGCGGCGTCTCCATGTGGAAGCTCGCGCCGGACTTGAACGAGGCTCGCTTCTTCGAAGGGCGCCTCCTCGTCCCCGAGACCGAAGGCTCCGACAGCCTCCCGGCGCGCGTGACGTGGGACGTCGCGGGCCTCGTTCCGCTAGCCGAAGCGCGTGCGTCGCGCCCCGAGGAAACCCAGGTGGCAATTGCCGATTTTCTCGCCTGTCTCGAGAAGGTCGCCGCTGAATTCGCCAATGCCTCGTCGGGCTATTCGAAATACCGCGAAGCGTTCACTGTGCCCGCCCTCGAGGGGGCCGGGGCCCGCAATTACTACTTCGACCCTACTGCCAGAAAGCTCCGCGTCATCAACTGGGGGGCTTCGCCACGAACCCTCGGCGGCGAAGAAGCGCTCGTCTTTGGGTACGGCAGCTTCGGCGCGTTGATTGGCAAAGAGCGCGGCGTCCCCCACGCGCCCGTCATGGCGGCGGCGGCCGCGGCCACGGTCGTCACGTCGCTCTCCGACGAGGAGCGCGCGAAGAAGGCCGAAGACGAGAAGAAGAAGGCGGACGAGGAAAAGAAGAAAGCCGTCGCCGCGGGGCGCCCGTGGTGGATTTGGCTTCTCGTGGTGCTCGGAATTCTCGGGGTCGTCCTTCTGATTCTCATGTTGCTTCGCGCCTGCGCGAAGCCGATTCCGCCCTCCTTCGAGGCCGACGGCGCAGCAAGCGCCGACGGTTCTGTCGGCCAAGACGGTGCGACGGGTGGCGGCGCGTCGGATGACGGCGGAGGCGGCGGCGCGGCATCGGCAGGTGGCGGTGCCGGCGGTGCAGGCGGTGCAGGCGGAAGCAGCGACGACAGCGGAGGCGCGGCCGACGGCGCGGCCCGTCCCAGCGACGCGGCGACCGACGGGAAGCGCGGCGACGCCGGCGCTTCGAGCGGCGATGCGTCTGCCGGCGACAGCGGCGGCGCGTCGAGTGGCGGCTCGGCATCGAGCGCGGGCGGTGGCGGTGGCGGAGGAGGCGGCTCTGCGGGCAGCGGCTCGGTCACCGTGAACGGCGGCGGCGCCTCCGCAGGCGGGGCCGCGACGGCCGGAGGCGCACCCTCCGACGGTCGACCGCACCGCAGCGATTTCCACCCCGATGCGCTTCGTTGGAAACTCATCTCCGGCGCCGACCTTCTCGATCCGAGCTCCCCCGCGACCGCCGAAGGCGACACCTTCGAGGTCACGTTGAAGAAGGGCGCCTCCTTCGAAAAAGTGCGCGTGCAGTACCAAGACAAGGCGGGCAAATGGCACACGCATTAGTAACGACGCTCACCGAGCGCGTGGCCGAAGTGGCGGCCCTCGCCGAGAGCGCGGGGCCCGAGCGCGCCTCCCATGCGCTCACGCTGAAAGATCTGCAGGTGCGCGCACGCAAGCTCGCCTACGCGTGGGACAGGCCGCCGTGCCTCGGCTTTTTTGGCCCCTCGCAAGCAGGCAAATCGTTCTTGGTCGGCGCGCTTCTCGCCCACGAGCTCGGCGGTCTCGACGTTCTCTGCCGCGAAGGGAGCGTCGATTTTCTCAAAGAGATAAACCCCGCCAAAGGTGTCGAATCGACGGGCGTCGTCACCCGTTTCACGACGTCGGTCGGCGCGCCCCTCGAGGCCCTCGATTTCTACTGCCAACTCTTGAACCTCGAGTCGGTGCTCGAGTCGCTCGCCACGGGCTTCCTCGTCGAGTGCACGTCGCCCGCCCTCGATACCGATCGCATCGAACGCTGCCTACGCGACGCACGCCTGCAAGTGGGGCCCGTCGCGCCTCCCGCGTACGCCGAGGCGTGGGACGCGGTGTTTCATTCGCTGTCGAAGAAATACCAAGATCGTCACCCCTATTTGAATGAGCTGCGTCGTCAGAGCTTTCTTCAGTCGGGCGCCTGGAAATCCGAAATACGAACTGTGCCCGGCTGGCTCCACGCCTATTCGCTTTTGTGGGGCGGCCCCGGCTATGCGCCCGACGTCGATCGCCTCATGGGCCTCCTCGCCCAAGGGCTCGATGCCGTGGGCCACGCCCCCGGCGTCGAGGTTGCCCTCGACCACGTGCGCGCGTCGAGCCACGGCGTGAGTGTCATCGACGCGTCGTGCCTCAACGCTCTCGGTACACCCCGCGGCCCCGTGAAAATCCGCGCGCGCGGCGGCGCCTTCGCGAGCCGCGACGTCTCCGTCGAGCCGGGGATTCTCTCGGCCCTCATCGCCGAAATACGCCTCGTTTTCCGCGGCGCGCCCGGCTCGCTCCTCGAGCGCTCCGACATTCTCGATTTTCCCGGCGGTCGCGCCCTCAAAGGGATCAACGGCTTCGGCCAGGCCGAGCTGACGTCGGGAAAGCTCGAGAACGCGATCGAGGTCTACAAGCGTGGCAAGCTCACGTTCCTCTTCGAGCAGTTCTCTCTCGATCGCGAAATCACGGCGCTCGTCCTCTGCTCGCCTGGCCCCACCAAGCCCGAAGCGATTCAGCTTCAGAGCCAAGTCGAAGGGTGGCTTCGCATTCGCTACGGGGCGCAAACGCCGAGCGCCGCCCACGACGTGGCGAGCCCGAGCCTCTTTTTGGCATTAACGAAATACGATATGAGCCTCGGCGTTTTGCGGAGCGACAACGCCCGCGACCGTTGGGAATCGCGCGTTCAGGAAGCGTGCGTCGACTTCTGGGCGCGCAACAACGCATCGTGGATCGTCAACTGGGGCGGCAAGGGGCAGCCCTTCACGAATCTCTTCTGGATTCGCAACCCCCATGCCGATCAGATGCGAAGCCTCAAGCCGAGCGACGCCGATTTCGCGGCGGTGAAGGCGGGTTACCTCGAGGCGCGCGCGGTGCAACGCCACGTTGCGCGAGCCGACGAAAAGTGGGCCGCCGTCGAGGGAGACGACGATCGCGGACTGCCGAAGAGCGGCATCCCCCTGCTTGCCGCGCACCTCCGCGAGAAGCTCTCCGAAAACGTGAAGGCACGCGAGCTGAACGCCGAAGCGGCCCTCGTACGAACCGAGCTTTTGAGCGTTCTGCGCGCCCTCACGCCGGCGCGCGACGAGGTCGAAGAGCGCGCGCGCCTTCTGGAAAATGCGAAAGCGCTCTCGGCGGCTGTCACGAGCGAGATGGCGCGGCGTTGCACCGGGAGCGTCTTCGGCGAGCTCGTACGCCTGCTGTCGGCGCCGGAAGACGAGCTCGAGGCAGAGGTTCGCAAGGCCCACGCTCTTGTCGCGCCGATGTCGATCAAGGCGAGCGACAAGGTGAAAAAAGTGCTCGTCCACGTCCTCAAGTGGTGGACGACGAAGGCTCAAGAGCGCTACCGCGCTTCCGATGGCCGCATCCCGGCCGCGCTCATCGACGACTTCATTCGCCAAGTCTGCACTTCGCGGAGCGTGCTTCAGCAACTTGGTAATGCCGTATTCCCTTATTTCACGCGGAATATCGTCGACTGCAGCATCGTTGCGACCATCATCGCCATCAAAGTGTCCGACGGCATGGTGCACCTCTTCGTGGAAGACGAACGGGCAACGCCCACCGTCCCCGTCTGCCTCTCCTACGCCGAAGACGTGCCCACCGCGGGCGACGGGCCGTCGGGCGTCGACTGGGGCGACGTCGACTTCAGCGACGATTCGGGCGAAGAGCGCGCCGACGGCGTCGAGATCATTTTTGCCGGAAGTCGGTATTTCAAACGTTGGGGCGAGCGCCTCGGCGATCTCTATATTGGCAATAGCGCGAAGGCGGGCGCAGGCTACGGCTCCCTCGCGACGGCCGACGCGGCGACGCAGCGGCTGACGAGCGTGCTTGGCGAAATCGAGAAGCTGGATGTCGCGACGCTTGCCTGAAGCAGCTCCGCGCGAGCCCCGCGATGCCGATTCGTCCGACGACGCGGCCGACGCCGACCTCTCGCGCGCGACGGTCGAAGAGCTCGAGGCCGCGGGAGACGCCGAAGGTCTCCTCGCGCTCGCCCGCGCCCACAGCAAAGGGGCAAACGGCGCCCCGAAGGATCTCGAAAAGTGCCTCGCCTGCTACGTGGCCGCCGCACGCCTCGGAAGCGCCGAAGGGGACTACGGCGCGGGGCTCTTCTATCTGACCGGCCGTGCCATCGCTCAAGATTTCAAAGAAGGCGCCATTCGCATGCGCGCCGCGGGCGAAAAAGGGTATTTGCCCGCGAAAATCTACGTCGCGAATCTGTACGAGCTCGGGGTCTATTACAAATCGGATACCGAAAAAGCGAGCGTCTGGTACCGCAACGTTGCGCGCCAAGCCGAGGTTTCCGGCGCGATCGATTCGCCGCTCTACATTCGCGCGATGTCCGAGCTTGGCTGCGTGCGGTATGCGCTGCTCGTGCAGCACGATCCGGAAGTTTCGGCCGCGGACAAGGGCGGAGCGCTCCGTAAGGCCCGCGCCTACGGCTACCAGCTGCCGGGTGCCGCACCGCCCGCGACCCCGTCCGCCGCCGCGATGCACGTCCGCGCCCCCGCGCGCTCCGAGCCCACGGCCGCGCCCGCGGTCACCGCCCCCGCAGCTGCCCCCGTGCCCGCAGTAGCCGGGCCAATCGCGCCCCGCCTCGCGAGCAGTCTAGCGTGGGGCCCGGGCGTTGGAGCGTTCGCCCTTGCCTCCGTCTTCGTCGCCGTCGCCATCGCCGCGGGGCACGTCGCCGTGCTCGGTGCCCGCGAATACGTTGCCCGCGTAGGCGAGCTGCGGCTCCTCGGCGTACGGACCGAGCTCATCGTCCCGGCCACCTTCGTGGCACTCGGCATCGTCCCGCTCTTTTTCGTTTACCGCGCCGTCACCGTCGTCCGCGCTTCGGCGGTCGCTGCGATCTGCGCGGTCATCGGATACCTAGGTTGGATAAAGCCTCTTGCGCGCATCGCCGCCGAGCGCCCCACCCACGCGATCATCGCGGCCTCCGCCGGGCTCCTCGTGACGCTCTTGGTTCTCGGCATTCAAGGTGGCGCCCGGACGAAGCGCCACCCGCGTTCGTCTCGCGTTCCGCGCCTGTAATGGGAGTACGCATTACCTCGCCCGTCGTAGGCGGCAATATCGACTTCGCGCTCCGCCTCGTCTTCTTCGCTGTCGCCCCTTTCGGCCTCGTCGGCGCGGCGACCCTCGTGCCCATCACGGGCGCCCTCGTCAGCGTCGGAATCGCGCTCACCGTCTGCATTCTCGGCCAAGCCGTGCGCACTCGCGTTGCTACGTCGAAGTGGCTCGGCGTCGTCTTGCGGCGGCAGCTCGCCTTCGAGGCCTATTACCGCGAAGTGCCGCCCAAAGCATTTCTCTATTACGTATTCTATCCAGTCCTATTGCCCTATTGGCTCTTCAAGGCCGACGGGCGTCGCGAGTTCGTTCTCTACAAAGGGTTCAACGCCCTCGGCATGGTGATCCTCGTCGTCACCGCGGTCGATCGCTACTTTCGCCTCTGGCGCCCGGAGCTCGACTGGCGATCGTTCGTACCGCTCCTGGCACTCACGCTCGTCATCGAGTCGTTCGTCGTCCTGGCGTTTCTCATGCCTATCGCGACCAGCGTCGTCGCGCTGCACCACGTAAGAGAGCTGCGAAAGCTCTCCGTCCTGCTCGCCGTCGGCCTTGTCTCCGTGGGCATCGCCGCGGTGCCGCTGCTTCGTCGTCACGACCCCATCGTGTCGCTCGAAACGCGCGCGCGTGTTCATCTTCGAACGGCGCGCGCCGCGGGCCGCGCGAAAGACGTGCTTCTCGACGCCCTCCGCGCCGCCTGGAAATCCCAAGAAGGGACGCCGTCGCGCGTCGCGGGCGACGGTAAAATGGAGGGCGTGCCGCTCGCTGCCGCCCGCACGGCGCTTCAGCGTTACTACCGCGAAGACGAAGCCGCGGCGTTCGACCTGTGGGCGTCGCCGCGCAAGAGCCCCAAGCTCATGGTTCTCTACATCGAGGGGCGCCGCGGCCGCGACCCCATTTGGGTCGGCCTTCGCGACGACGGCGAGGTCGTTCGCGACCCGCGCGTTCTGCCGAAAGGCGCATTCGCGGCGATGCGTCACGCCGAGCGCTAGCGCCGAACGGTTTGACTCCCGTCGGCTTTCTATGGGTTTCGGCCGCCTCGCTCCTCGAATGTTTCAGCATTCGTGGTCACTCGCGCCTCGCGATGCGACCGAACATCTTGAAATCCTCGGTCCGTCGAACCGTTCGGCGCTCTAGTCGCTAATTGCCAATCGGCGCACTCCGCCGATCAGCGCAACGCCAGCGTGTAGTACTTGTCGCACGAGAAGTGCCCCGTCGCGCCGATTTGCGCGGCAATGCGCGTGAATCCGACGTGCTCGTAAAGCCGCTGCGCGGCGCTCATCCCTGTGAGCGTCTCCAGGTACATCGTCGCATATCCGATTTGGCGCGCGGTTTCGATGCACTGAAGCAAAACGCGTTTGCCCAACCCACGATTGCGAGCCTCCTCGAGGAAGTACATCTTCCGAAGCTCGCAAATCGACGGGTCGCTCCCCGCGAGCGGGCCCACGCCGCCGCCGCCGATCACGCGCCCGCCGTCGTCGACGACGAAGTACGCGCTGCGCGGGGCAGGGTAGGCCGCCGTCATGTGGTCGACCTCGGCATCGTGAATGGCGAAGCCCGGCCCGTCGGCGCCGAACTCCGGCATCACGGTGCGGATGATGCGCGCGACCGCGGCATCGTCCTCGGGTCGAATCGGGCGAAGGGCGGCGTCGCTGTTCATGCTTCTTCTCTTACAGCCCGCAGCCGAAGGCGCGGGTCGGATCCGACGTCGCGACGCCGATGCCGCCGTCGACGATTCCGAGCATCCGCCCGGTCGCGTCGAAGTCGCTGCTCGTCGTCGGCGGGAAGGTGCACGCGGGCACCGCCACCGACGCCGCCGAGTCACCCGTCGCCGCGAACGAGAAGGCCGCGGTCTGGGACGTCACGACGAAGCGTCCTTCACGGGTCCAGACCGGCTGCACGTAGCCCGTGAGCGCTACGACCGTCGGCTGCGAGATCACGTCGCCCTGGGCGTTGAGCATCTGCACGCTCACCGAAGCCGGCGTCGACGGGTCACCGAGGGAGCCGCACGGCGTTCGCACGGTCACCGACGCCATGGTCGCGCCCGTGGGCGCGGGGAGAACGCGCGTGCTCGAGCAGCTGTCGGGCGTAGTTGCGAGGAGCTTTCGCGTGCCGTCCGGCGCCCATCGGTGCGCAACGAGGTTTCCCTTATCGAACGACTCGACGACGAAGTAGCCCGCCGGGAGCATGTCGAACAGCTCGCCGTTCTGCAGCGGCGCCGTCGCGCCGATGTACCGCTTCCCCGAGCCGTCGGCCTTTTGCACGAAGAGGCGGTGGCAAGGCTTCCGCTTCTCGGTCGCGCCGGTCACCTGGAGCCACGGTTTCTTCTCTTCGAGAAGCAGCTCGAGCCCCGCGATTTCCGAGCCGTCGCTCGACCAGACGAATCTGTCGACAGAGCGCGTCGTGCGCCACCAGAAGACAGAGACCGGGAGCCACTCGGGCGCGGTGGGGCAGTCGGAGCCGAGCTCTGCCTCGACGGAGCCGACGCGCTCGGAAGCGGTGCTCTCGTCGTCGTGCCGGGCCGCGTTTTCCAAAGCGTCGTCTTTCGGCTCGGCGGGCGCGCTGCATGCCGCGGCCCCCACCAAAAGTGCGAGCCCCAGGCGCGCGGGAACCGAAACCAGACCTAACGCTGCGCGAACCGAAATTGCCAAAACGCCCTCCGCAAACGCGCCCGGATAAAGAGCGCGTTCTCAATTTGCGGAGACTGTAGTCAAAAAGGAGTCACGCGCAGCGTCGCAGCGCGAAATTTCCTGGGAGCGGTGCACGTCGTCGGCGCCACCCCCTCGCTGTTCCTGCACGCGACCGAGATCGCAATGCGGGGGCGAGATTCACATTCGAAAAGCGATCAGAGCAGCTCGAGAGCGTCGTCTAGCGAGGCCGCGATGTGCGTCTCGTAGGCGGCGTTCGTCTCGCGCGCCATGCGTGCGAGCTGCATCTTGGTCGCGTTCGCTACGACCCGAATGAGCTTGGTTGCGCCCATCGTGAAGAGCTGGGTTTGCGCCGTCTTGATGACCTCGGCGACTTCCGGGCTCGACGGGCGGGCCTCGGATGCGTCATTGATGACCGTGAAGCCCGGCTTGAGCTTCGCGCCCTCGGCGACGATGGCCGCGACGGCCTCCTCCGCTTCGGCCTTGTACATCAGCCCTTTCAGGCAGAAGTAAAGGTAGTTCTCGTCCGCGTGCGCTTTCGTTTCGTACATGATTCCTTCGGTCTATCGTGCCCCGCGCAATTCGCGCGCGAGCTTGGCATTGCTCCACGGAGAATGCGAGCGTCGCCGTGACGAAAGCCTCAGGGTCACCGCGATTTGTTCCCCGGGGGGCAAGCGCTGGCGCCCCGAACCCGGGGCTCTGGGCGTATCGTGCGCGTCGCCATGCGTGAAGGACATCCCAGTCTTACGGCGTCGATCGTCGCCGCCGCCCGCGGCGTTGGCGACCCCCCCGCCGATCCGCTCGCGGCCGAGCTTTTACCAGACGTCGCAGCGCCGTGGGTGCGCGCGGCCTCCCACGCGCCGCCGCCCTTGCTCTCGTTTCTGTCGTTCGGCCTCACCGATCACATGGCACTTCGCACGCGCGCCATCGACGAGGCGCTCCGCGAGGCAGCCTTCTCGCTAAAGGGCGAGCTCCCGCAGCTCGTGGTGCTCGGCGCCGGCCTCGACGCGCGCGCGCACCGCCTGCGCGACCTCGCCAACACCGTGGTCTTCGAGGTCGACCACCCCGGAACGCAATCGTACAAACGGGCACGCATCGGCGCGCGCATGCCCACCGCCCGCGAGGTTCGTTACGTCGGTGTCGACTTCGAACGCATGAACCTGGGCGATAAGCTCGCCGAAGCCGGCCACGACGACGCGAAGCACACGTTCTGGATTTGGGAGGGCGTCACGCCGTACCTCCACATGCCGGCGATCCGCGCCACGCTCGAGACCATCGGCCAGCGATCGTCCCCCGGCAGCCGTGCTGCCATTACGTACGGCACGCCCGACATGACGCGCCTCGGGCGGCACCTGGCGCCGCTCGTGGGCATCGCCGCGCTTCAAGCGTTTCGCATTCTCGGCGAGCCGCTCTACGGCCTTATCGCGCCACGGCAGCTCCACGCCGAGCTCGACATGGTCGCGTACCGCGTGCTGCGTGACGACGGCGTTCGCGACTGGGCGAGGAGGTTCGACAACCCGCGCGGGCGACGGCTCATGGTCGACGAGCGTCTCGTGGTTGCCGAACGGAGGTAACGCGCCGTTCGAGGTGCCGGCTAACCGCGGTTCGCCTCGTCCATCAGCCGTGCGCCTTCCATGAGCAGGTGCGTCGTCGACGAGCTCACCTCGTCGGGCTGATCGATCTTCTGCTGCGTGAACCCGAAGTGACCGCTCGTCCACGAGAGCACGTGGAAGACGGCCTTGGCGCCCTTCGGATCGTCCTTCCCCTCGAGGACGGCTTTGATCACGCGACCGCTTTGGAAATAGAGCTGCGCGACCTCGTCGTTGCGCGTGAGGCGCAGGATGCCGCTCTTTTTTTCCATTTCGAGCATCACGAGGAGCGACGACAACCCGAGCTGGTCGAGCGAGCCGTGGACGCCCGCCTTCGCGGGCTCTTCCACCGTGGCTTTCGCCGTCTCGCGCGCGCCTTGAGCGCGGCGGAGCGCGCTGCGCACGCGGAGGTCGAACTCTTGAAAGTGAAACGGCTTCTGCATGTAGTCGTCGGCGCCGAGACGAAACCCCTGGATACGGTCTTCGTCCGAGCCGAGCGCGGTGAGAAAAATTACGGGCGTGAACGCGGTCTCGGGGCGTGCGCGCAAAATGCGAACGAGCGTCCAGCCATCCATCTTGGGCATCGTCACGTCGGTGATGACGAGATCGGGCGTAAAGTCCTCGACGCGGTCGAGCGCCTCCGCGCCGTTGTGCGCCACGTCGATGGTGTAGCCGTGCTTCTCGAGCACGGTCTGCAGCATCTTGAGAACCCAGACGTCGTCGTCGACGATGAGCAGTCGCGCCGGCATGCTTCCCAACTGTACTGTGCTGAGGGTGGCCGAGATCCCCGCCGGAGTGGCGGTCACGGAACGGTACCACAGGAGATTCGGCCATTTTGCGGGGGCTTCGCCGCAACATGACGCGAGATTTACGCAGGAGGGCGCGTGCGTGTGGACGCGGCTGCGCGGCTCGCTCGCGA
The DNA here is from genome assembly GCA_025354825.1 of Myxococcales bacterium. Classification (GTDB taxonomy): domain Bacteria; phylum Myxococcota_A; class Polyangia; order Polyangiales; family Polyangiaceae; genus JANXMC01. Next base: position 12,294 of record JANXMC010000419.1, on the reverse strand, counting down.
AGAACACTTCGCGGCACACGGGCGACCGCGTTACGCTGCCGTGTATTTTTCGGCGCGAAAGCCCACGTCCTTCTGCGCCAACGCGGGCAGACGACGAAGATTGGGAAAGGGCACGCAGGTTGCTCAGTATGGCGTTCATGCAACGTCCAGCCAGCAGCACCAAAGGCGAAGTAAAGCCGTCGATTTCCAACGCGACGAACGAAGCGACCCACGCCGCGTCCCGCGTCGAGGAGCGCCAGCCCCTCGAGCCCGTTGCCGAGCGCGCCCACCGCATCAGCGTCGGAACCGAAGAGCTCGCCGACGAGGATCGTCGCTATTCGAACGTCGCCTGTACCGACTAACGGGGTAAAACCGCCGTTACGTACGTTGTCTCTCGCCCCGCCAGGCGGTACAGACCCCGCCTCATGAAGCGATCAGTCACTTCCCATACGCTCGGTGTGGCGAGCTTGTTCTGCGCGTCTGTGTTCGCATGCGCTTCGCTCCCAGGATGCGCCGAGACGTACGCCTCCGCGAAAGAGCCCGGCGTCGATCTGACGCAGCCTCCGCCGCCCCCCGGCGGGAGCAGCGCGGCAGGCGGAGGCGATGCGGGCGCGTCCTTGGTGACCCCGAATCCTGACGCCGACGACGACAGCCTCAACGCGATCTTCAACACGCCCAAAGACGAAGGGCTCACGTGGACCGACATCGCGGTCGGCGCGGGGCAGTCCGCGCAGCTCGGCGACATCGCGAAGATTCACTACATCGGCCGGCTCGCGGCCACGGGCGTCGAGTTCGACAACTCGCACAACCGGCCCGGAGCGTTCGAGTTCTCGATGGGCCACGGGATGGTCATCAAGGGGTTCGAGCGCGGCATGGTCGGCATGCGGGTCGGCGGCGTTCGAACGATTCACGTCCCCTGGAAGCTCGCCTACGGCGTCGGCGGAAACCCGCCGCGCATTCCGTCGAAAGCCGACCTCATTTTCGAAATCGAGCTGCTCGACATCCCGGTGCCGATTCCGAAGGACGCGCCGAAAAAGAGCGGTCCGTCGGGCGTCGGCTCGATGAACTGACCGGCCTCGAGAGCGGTAGGCTCGGGCGATGCGCTTAGCTCGCCTTCGCCTCGTAGGAATCGGCCCCTTCGCCGACGCCGAGCTCACCCTCGAAGGCGACGTTCACGATGCCGACGACGACGGCCACGCGAACGCGCGACTCGGGCTCGCTCTCGCAGGCACGCGACGCCCTCTCACCGTGCTCTTCGGCGCGAGCGGCGTCGGCAAGACGGCGCTCCTTGCCACCATCGCGAGCACGCGTCCGGGGCACGCGCTCCCGCCGTCGCCGCCTCCCACTGTCACGAGCAGCGCGCGCCTGTCGCCCGCGCCCGGGTCGGAGCCAAACCGCGTCGCGTACGCCGTCGCCGAATGGGCTCTCGGAATCGACGACGAGGCGCGCCCGCACACGCTGCGCGTGGCGAGCCCCAATGCGCCGGTTCCGCCGCCCGGCGATGGCGTCGACGAAGCGCTCGCGCGTCGGCGTGAGCAGACGGCGTTCGATCGGCGCGCCGTCGAAGGGGGCTTCTGCCTCGTCGCCTTTTCGGGCGCACGCTGGTTCTCGCGAACTCCCGCCGTTCTCACGACGCCGCACCGCACGTATGCGCGCTTCGATGTGCGCGCTCCGTCGTCGTTCGACGACCCGACCCGCACGGATCTCACCCGCGAGACGAAGCAGGCGCTCGCGTACCCCGTGCTCGGCGCGGCCCTCGCGCAGTCGAGCCTCACGCGCGTCGCGTCCGACCCTTCCGCGCCCGATGCCGTCGCGGCCGCCCTCGCCCTCGACATGGCGCTCCGGGGGGCTCTCGCGCCGCTCCTGGCGCTCGCGTCGGTGACCTTCGTCGGCGTCGACGGCGCGACCCTCGAGCCGGTCTTCGACCTCTTCGGCGCACGCGTGTCGTTCGACGAGCTTCCGCGAGCTGCCCGCCACCTCGCGAGCTTCGCGGCGCTCACGCTTCGCGCGCTCCACGGCGCGTACCCCGCGCGCGACGCCCGCACCGCCGAGGGGGTGGTCCTCATCGACGACGTCGACGTCGGGCTCGATCTCGAGGCCACGCGAGCGCTTCCCAAGGCGCTACGCGCGAGCTTCCCTCACGTGCAGTGGATTCTCACCACGTCGTCCCCAGCCTTTGCGCTGGCGTGCGCTGCGGGCGAGGTCGTCGCGCTCCGCAGACCGGATGCCGTTGGCCCCGTCGCTTTTCACGCGGGCGACGACGCGGTTTTTCACTAACGAGCTATCGCCGCGGCGACTTCGACGGAGCGCGCGCAGCCTTCGCGCCGGGCTCGCTCGGCTCGGCGCGTGGATCGGCGCGCATCGGTCGTGGGCGCACGGCGCCGCCCTTCGACGGGCGCTTCTCGGCGTGGACGATGGGCGGCGGCGGAGGCGCGCCTAGCCCCATCGGAATCATCGTGCCCGATGCCGTGACGGACTCGGGGACCGCCTCGTCGAAGAAGTCGTCCCCCTCGCTGCGGACCGTGGGCGGAGGAGGCGTGGACGCCCTTGCGTTGCCTCGTACCTCGGGCTCGGCGTGGGTTTCGTCGTCGGGCTCCACGCGGTCGATGAACGTCGGCACGGGCGCTCGCGGGATGGGCTTCACACCCGGGATTTCCGACGCGGGCCCGGACGTTGCCGTCGTGTCGTGCGCCGTTCCGGGATGCCCCTGCACGAGGTTCTCTTTTCCAATCTCCACCGCCGGCGCCATCATCGACGGCGCTTCGGCCTGCGGCTCGGCGACGAGGACGAATCGGCGGTCGCGCGACGACTTCACGATGAGCGGCGCGATCATCTCGGGCACCGTCGACGCGCGACGAAACTCTTCGATGGGCGCGCGCATCACGATGGGCGGGAAGACGCGCTCGCGGTATCCGCCGCCGAGGTCGGTCATGCATTCGATGACTGTGACGTCGTCGGCTTCCACCAGCTCCACGCGCAGCTCGCCGTCGAGCCACTCGCAGGCGCCGCCTGCCATTTGAGCGAAAACGAGCAGCACGCGAGGGGCGCCGTCCGCCGGGCGCGACACGGCCGACGCCGCGTCGAGAAGCTCTTTGATGGCGTCCCGCGACTCCATCGAGTCGTCAATGTCGCGCTGCGAGATGTCCATGCAGCGCTTCAATGTCGCGAAGCTCGTCATGTCGTTTCGCGCCCGGTCGGCGCTGGGGTCTCGTCGAGGAGCATGGCGACTCAGGGGCGAGAGTAACGCTCGCCGCCCCCAAGTGCGCTTTTTCGCTACTTCTTCGACTTTTTGGATGTCGCAGCCGGTGTCGCCGTCGCGCCGCCGAGCTTCTTGCTGAGAAGGTCGCCGAAGGTGCCCATGCCGCCGGGACCTTTGCCGCCGGTTGTGCTGAAGCCTTCGTACTGCGACCGCTCTTCCGCGTCTTTCGCAGCCTTCACCGAGAGGCGGAGGCGGCCGTCGCCGATCTCGAGCACCTTGGCCACGAGCTTCGTCCCCTCGGGGAACGACTTGCGAAGGTCGGTGCCGCGCGGCACGCCGAGCTCGACGTTCGGAACGAGGCCACGACCGGCGCGCCCCTTCGTCCCTTCGACCTGCACGAAGAGGCCGTAGGTCTCGATTTTCTCGACCGTCGCGTTCACCACCGCGCCGATGGCGAGGCTCAGGGGCTTCACGCTCGCGCCGACGGCCGCGCCGTCGGGCGCGGGGACCAGCGAGACCTTCTTCGCGCCGCGGTCGATGCTCTTCACGACGACGGAGATCTCTTGCCCCGCGGCGACGGCCTTGAGCGCACCCGTGAGCTCGGACACGTGCAAGAGCCCTTCGATGCCGGCGGCGACGCGGACGAAGGCGCCGAAGTCGGCCATGCGCGTGACGCGCCCGACGACGACTTTGCCTTCGCTGATGTGCTGATCGACCTGCTCCCACGGATCGGCCGCGAGGGCCTTCAGTGAGAGCGTGATCTTCACGGTGGGGTCGTTCGGGCGTTGCGGCGTGACCTCTTTGATGTCGCGCACCTGCACGTCGACCACGTCGCCCGGCTTCACGCGCTCGGACGCCGAGACGCCGCGCTCGTGCGAAATCTCCGACACCGGGATGAGCCCTTCGATGCCGCCGAGATCGACGAAGGCGCCGAAGTCGCGAACGCTCGTGATCGTCCCGCGAACGGTGGAGCCCTTTTGAAGCTCCTTGATCATTTTCGACGAAGCCTCGCGGGCCTCGCGCTCGAGAAGCGCGCGGCGCGAGACGACGACGCTCTTTCCGCCGTCGCGCACGTCGGTCACGATGAAATGGAACGACTTGCCCAAGAAGACCGACGGGTCTTCGACGAACTTGTTGTCGGCTTGCGACATCGGGCAGAACGCGCGCGCGGGGCCGACTTCGACCTCGAGGCCGCCCTTGTTGATGCCGGTGACTTTGCCTTCGATGGGAAGCCCGCTCGCCTTCGCCTGCTCGAGGGCTGCGGTGCTTCCGGGCCTGCCGACCATGCGCCCGAGGCGGACGTTGCCGCTCTTCGGATCGACCTCGACGACGGGCGCCGTAATCTTGTCGCCCACGGCCACGGTCATCGTCCCGTCGGCGGCGCGAAGCTCGACGGCGTCCATGTACGCCTGGCGTTTGCCGTCCAGCTCGACGAAGACCGTGTCGCGGCCGATCTGGATGACGCGCGCTTCGAGCGTGTCGCCCACGCGGGCATCACGACGAGGACGGGCTTGCGTCTTCGACTTCGGCTCCGCCTTCTCGATTTGCGCGAAGAGCGCGGCGAAGGAGTCTTGATCGGGGGATTCGGGATTCGTCGAGGACATGGCTAGTGCCTTGCCGTGAGGGGTGGCGGTGGTCGTGGCGGACTCGTGAAAAGCGAGGAGAGCGCGTCTACCATGCCAGGCTGATTTCGGCTCGGTGGCGCGCCACAAATCGGCGCCCTCGCGCGGCACCCCGACGGCCTCAGCGGGAGGGGGCGCGGTCGATGAACGGATTGCGGTTCCCCTGAAGAGCCGCGATTTTGTCGTTCCGCGCGCGCTCCCACGTGTCGGGCGGGTCGTCTGCGTCCCACTGCGCCATCTGGGCGCGGTAGCCGTCGGGCAGGATGCCGAGGCCCGGGTAGGTGGCGTCCATGTACTCGTAAGCCCGCGCAATGCGCCCTCGGATGGCCGGTCGCGGCTCGAAAAGCGTGCTCGTTATTTCGAAGTCGCACGCCCCGTAGGCGCGCGCTTCGCCTGGGATGACGGCCATCATGCGATCGCCGCGGAGGTTGTTGATCTCGCCGTCCTCCGGAAAAAGGTTGTGCATGTCCCCCTCGATGCGTGCGAAGGCGCGGGACGCCAAATGGGCGCATTTTCGGCCGCGATAGGCGCGATTTTTCTTCAGGCAGGCCGGCGCCCCCTCGCGCCATTCGGGAAACGTGCGCCCGAAGACGCTCGCCGGAACGACGTGCTCCCACTCGAGGCGCGCCGCGCGCAGAGGGTCGCTCTGCACCGCGTAGCCGCAGCTTGCCGTATCGACCACGTGCCCCGCGTAGGCGCAGCCGCAGTAGAGCGTGCGCATCTGCGCGGGCCCGGCCTCGGCGTAGATCTTCAAGAGCAGGCGCTTCGCATCATCGAAGCTCCGAGGTTGGGCGGGCGCGCTCGGCGGCTCGAGATGCGGGGTCGGTTCGGCAGGCGTTGCGGGTTCGGACTCGGACTCGGACGTGTCGCCTGCGTCGCGGTCGTCGTCTACGTCGAGCATCGACGCGGGCGTCGACGGCGCACGCTCGGTTCGGACGCCCGTGCAGGACGCCAGCGCCATCGCGAAAGGAGCGAGGCGCATCATGAAGAGGCTTCGTTTCGGCATAGGTTCGCGTTCTTCTCTCCCTTCGCGGAATCTCGTGCAAGGAATGCGTCCATGAACCGCATCGACAAGCGCGCCCTCGTCGACGATCTGCGCGAGCAGCTCGCACGCGACATCGCCGTCCTCACGCAGGCGGCGCTCTCGACGCGCGAAGCCGCCACCCACGAGGACTCGAAACCCGAGAACGACAAAGACACGCGCGCCATCGAGGCCGGCTACCTCGCCGGCGCCCAGGCCGAGCGCGTGCGCGACCTCGAGAAGACCAACAACGTGCTCGGCATGATGGCGCTGCGAGCCTTCGGAGCGTCGGACCCCATCGGCCTCTCCGCGCTCATCGAGGTCGAATGCGACGACCATCGAACGACGTATTTCCTCGCCGCAACGGGCGGCGGAATGCGCGGCCGCGCTCGCGGCTCCGAGCTCGAGGTGCAGGTCATCACGCCGCAGTCGCCCATGGGGCAAAAGCTCTTGGGGCAGACCGAAGGCGAGTCGTTCGAGCTCACCGTGCAGCGGAAGATGCGTCAGTACGAGATCACCGGCGTGCAATGACGGCGATGGTCGACGTCGCCTCGGCACTTCGCGAGGTGCCGCCGGAAGCGCTTGCGGTCGCCCTCGCGATCGCGTGCCTCGTTGCCGTTTTGCAGACTGCACGTATCTACGCCACTCGTGCCTTCGCGCGGCGGCGTCTGCGCCTTCGCATGGATCACGCGGCCGACGGCGAGACGCGCGCCGAGGCGCTCTTGATCGCGCGTGGCTACGCGGTCGTAGGCCGTCAGGTATCGACGTCGTACGAGGTCGCGGTCGACGGCGAGGCGGTCGCCATCGCCCTTCGCGCCGACTACCTCGTCGAGGCGCTCGGCTGCACGTACATCGCCGAGGTGAAGACCGGTGAGCGCGCCCCCCGCGTCGAGACGCCCGGCACGCGCCGGCAGCTCCTCGAATACCGCGTCGCGTTCGACGTCGACGGCGTGCTCCTCGTCGACGTCGACGCCGAGCGCATCCAGCTTGTCACGTTCCCCCTCGGTGGCGTCGAAGCTCTCGAAAGGTCCCATGCGGGCGAGGCCGAACCCCGCGCGCCGATCGCATCGCCCGTCGCGCTTCTCCTCGGTGGTCTCACGGCAGGCGCCGTCGCCATGGCCGCCGCGCTCAGCTACTTCCGCTGACCTCGGCCGCCTGAACGGGCGCGGCGTCATCCAATTGCGTGAGCTCGCGCCGGGGCCGTGCACTGAATCTAGGCGCGGCGTAAGCTGTCTCACGATCGTGACGCGCCCCATGTTCCAGCACCCCAGTCGGCGCCCCAGCTCGCGCACGACGCCGCTCACGGAGCGCGTGCCCGCGAAGGCGAGCGCTGGCGAGATGAACCGTCGCCCGGTCTGTGGCCTGTTCCCTGCGTATTCGTCGCGTGAGGGCAACGTGTCGCCGGAGCTCGTTGCAGCAGGTGACGCGAAGAGCGGAAGCCCCGCGAACGCGGCGCTCACGCCGGGCGCGCAGGCCCGGTCCGACCGCGCGCGACGTCGCCTCCAAGAGGTGATGTACATCGAAGCGCTCCCGCGAATGGGCGCGCACCCGGTTCGCCAAATGGCCGTGTTTTCTCCGCTCGCGCCGCCGACGCCGTTCGCGCAAATGCCCGGCGCGTATCCGCGTGCGAGCGCGCCGTCGCCCCGCGCGGCGTCGCGGACGACGGGATCGCGTCGTGCGCACGGTGGCCCGCTCCGCTGGGCCGAAGAGCCGCTGTTCGTGGGGCTGGGCCTTCTGCTCTTCTTCCCCCTCGGCATCGCGCTCCTCTGGGCGAGCCCGCGCTTCTCGCGCGACGCGCGCCTTGCCATCACGGCGTTCACCGGCTTCGTCCTCGCCCTCGGCGCACTGATGGTCATCGCCCGCGCCTGACGCTGCGTGTTCGCGTCGCGCGTCTGAATCTCGGCGGCGGCCTCGCGTTCGCCGCCGATGGCTCGAAGACACGGTGACCCTTGAATGCACGGTGGCTTGGTGTGAGCGACCTCGCAAGCGGTGCCGATCCGCCGTCCGACGAAGCGTTCGCTCGCTTGAGCGTCGCGAGTGGCCACGCCCCAAGCCCACCTCGCTCTGTCTGCCGCGTAAAGCACAGTTGGGCGCGTAGCCGTCTTCGAGAAACAGACGCGAAACATGGATTGCGCGATTGGCAATTTCGCGCGAATCGCGACTTTCCAAGTTGGTCGGACGCGTTGCCAAGTTGGAAATGAGTGCGCGAAAGCCCTAGAAAACAAGGCCGAGACGCATTCGAGAGGGCTTTCGCAACGTTGTGCGACGCGAAGCCGGTTGCTAGACACCGGCCCTCGTCGCGCGGCGCCGTTGGGGTGCGCCAGTGCATCCGACCCCTTTTCGGCGTGAGGTTCCTCGCATGCGCTTCTCCGTCTCCCATTCCTTCTCTTCCGCCGCGCCCGCTTCGGCGGTGTCGCCTCGCACCCTGCGTTCCGCGCTTCTCTTCGTGGCCCTTACGGCGTCCGCCGCGACGGCCGCCTGCTCGAGCGCCGACTCTCCCGCCGGCAACGGCACCACGCCCCCCGTCACGGGCGACGGCGCGCTGGTCGACGGCGGCGTCATCCTTCCGCAAGCGCCGGACATCAGAGCCTCGGCCCTCGACGCCGACCTCAAAGCCGCAGGGCTCGACCCGGCGAACCTTCCTGAGTTCGACGCGCTCATCGCGAGCTTCGAAGGTGGCGGTCCCGACGCGGCGAAGCCCGTGATGACGCTCTTCGCGACGTCGCTCGGCCTGGAATGCAAAGGTTGCCACTCCGGCGCGAAGAATGCGGTCCCCACGGCGCGACGCAACATCGTCGCCGGCATGTGGAACAAGTTCGTCCGCGAGATGCGCTTGAAGCAGGGCGGGCTGCTCTTCTGCGACTCGTGCCACCAAGGGAAAGCGACCTTCCTCGTCCGCGAAGACCCCAAAGGGCTCGGCGCGTGGATGTCGACGAACTTCGCGAACGGTCTCGTGTCGGCAACGGGCGCGGCGAACACCTGCACGACGTGCCACGGCGATCCGTTCAACGGACCGTTCCTCGACGTCTGGGCGGCAACGAAGTGAGCTGCGCGCGGCGGACTCGACGCTGAGAGCGCGCTAACTCGTTTTCGGATCGCGCGGCTGCAAGCTGTCCATCACGCTACGCACGGCCTTCACAGCGGCCGTGCGCACGCGCGAGAGCACGCGGTCGGTGTTGAAAATGATGAAGAGCGGCTCTTCGACCTTCCAGCCGCGCACGCGTACGTCGACGAGCGTCCCCGCGGCGACGTGGCGCGCGGCGGCGATCGACGGCGCGAAGACGAGCTGCCCGGTGCGTGACGCGAGCTCCAGCGCAACGGCCGCCGTCTGCGTCTCGTGACCAAAGCGTCTCTGGCTCATCGAAAGCGGGCAGTCGTCGTCGGCGATCACGAAGCGGCCGCCGACGACGTAGATCGGGCAGATGAACGGCTGATCGCGCAACTTGTCCGGCGAAATCGGCATCGGGCCGAGGGAGCTTGCGACCTCGGGGGTCGCGTAAACGCGCTTTCGCAATGTCCCCACGCGTTCGCTCACCCAGCTCGAAGGGAGCTTCTCGGTCCCCGATCCGAGAAGAGCGATGTCGAAAATGTTTTCGGCGGCGTAGGCCCGCACGAGCGCTGGCGGAATCTCGAGACCGCGTGCACGGAGCAGCGGCGTGCACGTCGCGATGGCCGGAAGGAACGTCGCCACCAGATAGGACGCGCCCGCGACGGTGAGCTCAATCTCCCGCGCTTCGTCCGAACGCCGCAGCTTGCGCAGGCGCCCGGCGGCATCTTCGATATCGGGCAGCACGCGCCGGCCGAGGGGTGTGAGCGCAACACCGCGCGAGCTTCGCGTGACGAGCTTCCCATCGAGCTGCCGTTCGAGCCGCGCGAGCGCCTTGCTCACTTGCGACGGCGTGACCGCCATCTCGCGCGCGGCGGCCGTCACCGACCCCACGCGCTGCACCGCGAGGAACGTCCACAGATCGCCCGCGCGCAAATCCTCGAGCTGAAGATCGGGCCGCGCCATTCAGGGCGTCAATCGCGGTGGCTACGATCGGCGCGCTGCTTCGCCGAATGGCGCTTGTCGGCGATGCGGCGCCGCTGCGACGACTTCGTCGGCTTGGTGGCGCGACGGACGATGGGGCGCTCGAGCGCTTTGCGGACGAGGACGACGAGCTTTTCGCGCGCGTCTTCGAGGTTGCGCCCCTGATCGCGCGTTTTCTGGCTGGTGAGAACGACTCTCCCCTCGGCGTCGAGCTTCGTGCGAACCATGGCGTGGAGGCGCGCTTTTACGTCGCCGTCGAACGCGGTGGTGCTCGCGAGATCGAACCGAAGCTCGATCTTCGACGAGACCTTGTTCACGTTCTGGCCGCCCGGACCGGACGCGCGACACGCCACCCACGCGAGGTCGCGCGCGGGGATGGTGACGGCATCGCTGATGACGAGGGGCTCGGACATGACGGCGGAGAATCTAGCGCGTGACTCGGGTCACGCCAGTCACGCGCGTCATCGCGACGAGCTTGCCGACGCCGTGAGCTCTTCGAACGCGAGGCCGAAGCGCGCGAGGTATTTGCGAAGGCGGTCGGCGTCGTTGACGCTCGCCTTCTTGCGGCGCGAGGCGGCGAACAGCTCGCGGCCTGCGTCCGAGAGCGATCGCGCGCGCGCGCACACCGCGACGACGTCGGCCAGCTGAACGCGGTCGAAGCGATCGAGCTCGGCGCGGGCGGCCTCGTTCATCACGCTCGCGAGGGCGCCTTCGGAATCGCTTGCTGCGCCCACACCCCCGCTCGTCGCGGTGATGGCTGCCCATGCGCGGGCGAGCCGCGCGGTCTCGTCGTCGACGACGCTCGCCGTGATGCGCCCGCCCGTCGCGAGCGTCGCCATGCGCGTGACCGCGGCGTTGAGATCGCGGAAGTTCCCCGACCACGTCGACGACGACGCGTTCGCGAAGGTGAGGAACCGCTCGCGCGCGTCTTTGCTCATCGTGACATTCACGCCGAGGGACGCCGTCGCTTTCGCAATTTCGAAATCGAGGTTCGGCGCGATGTCCTCGCGGCGGTCGCGCAGGCCGGGGAGCCGGTACGTCCACAGGTTAATCCGTGCGAGGAGATCTTCGCGAAACGTGCCCTTTGCGACGCTCGCGCCGAGGTCGCGATTCGTCCCTGCGATCAGCTGAAAATCGCTCTTCACCTCGCGATCGGAGCCGACGGGATAGAACGCTTTCTCTTCGACGGCGTGGAGGAGCATCGCCTGCTCGTCGAGACCGAGCTCGCCTATCTCGTCCAAGAACAGCACGCCGCCGTCGGCCTTTCGAAGGAGGCCTGCGCGCTCACCGATGGCACCCGTGAAGGCGCCCTTCACGTGGCCGAAGAGCGCCGACATCGCAGCGTCGCCTCGAAGGGTCGCGCAGTTCACTTCGGCAAAATCGCCTGCGACCTTGCGACGTGTTTTTTTAAGCTCGAAGATCTTCCGCGCGAGGTGCGATTTCCCCGCGCCCGTGGGGCCGGTGAGAAGCACGGGGGCGCGGGAGGCGAGGGCCACGTGCTCGACCTGCTCGATGAGTCCGTTGAACGCGGCATTGCGCGTGTCGATGCCCGATTTCAGAAACGATTGGCCACGCTCCTGCTCTTTGCGAAAGCGCGATGCGAGGCGGTCGTACTTCGACAGGTCGAGGTCGATGAGCGCGTAGGAGCCCGCGGCCCCACGTGCGGAGGCGCCGCCGTCTGCGCGCTTGGGCGGCGACGTCTGAACGAGACGCGCGGGGAAGTAGCGCGCCTCGCAAAGGAGGAACATGCAGATCTGAGCGACGTGCGTCCCCGTCGTGATGTGAACGAGGTAGTCCTCGGCGTCGGTGTTGAACGTGTAACTGCGCGCGAAGTCGTGGAGCGCGCCGTAAACCTGCTCGAAGTCCCACGCGTCGCCGAAGCTCACCTGCGTTTGGCGAACGACGGTCTCAGGCGATACGTGGGCGATGTCGCCCGCGACGACGTTGGCGAGGTCGTCGAACTTCTTCTCGTGAAGAAGCTCGAACCTGTCGATGACCAACGCCTCGTGCTGAAAGAGCGCGATGCTCGGTCTCCACCGCTCCCAGCGATTGCGCGCGACGCCCGCATCGAGCGAGGGGCCGAGGAGACCGAGCACCACGAGCTTCTTGCGGGCCATATCTTTCGATCGCGAGATTATCTCCCGGGATAAGTCGGGTAAACCAGGTTGATTGGTTCCTCGGTGAATTCGCGCCATTCCGTCGCGGGCAGGCCCGGCACGGCCAGTGCTCTACGGTTCTTCGCGGACAGACCGCCGATCTTACGGAGCACGACGACCATGGCCTCGAACGACAGCACGTATACGACGACGACGACGAAGAGCTACCGCGTCCTCTCGACGGATGGAGGCGTCCCCATCAAGGCGTGGACGGTCGGCGTGCAGTTCGAAGCCGAGGCCGAAGCGCAGGTTCGTCGCATCGCGGCGCTCCCCTTCATCCACAAGTG
>JANXMC010000407.1 GCA_025354825.1 Myxococcales bacterium | reverse complement strand
GATCGTCACGTAATACGTGCGATTCCAAAAAGCGTGGCTCACCCGGCAGTTGGGTGTGCCACGTTTCTTTCGTTTGTCACTTTCCGTGGAACTCGCGGGTCTGCTTGAGCACGTAGTGACCATTCGCGAGAATCTTGAATTCCATGTCGAGCGACCGCGGCTTTTTGATATCGAGCCACACCTGGTTGCAGTCCCCTGTGAAGTAGCCACGCTTCGCCTTGCAATAGGCAATTTCCGTGGTCTTCGCGATGTTCACGAGATCTGCCATTTGCGCCGGCGTGAGAACGGTCGTCGTGAGAACGGCCTCGCTTGCTTTGGGTTGGGCGTAGCGCGCCGTCGTGAAGCGCGTCGGGCGATTGCCGTCTGAGAACGCCGCGATGTCGAGCTCGGAGATCGTCCCCGGCTCGGGGTTCGTCACGAGGTTGTTGTCGCGTTGGATCGACAACGTATAGCCGTAGACCTCGCTGCCGATGACGCGCGTGACGAGCACGGCGTTGGCCGCGACCTCGTCCTCGATGTCGTAGCTCGGGTTGACGGCGATCCCCATTCCGGCAGTCGCGTGATCGAGCCGCGCAAAGGTGCGCTCTTCGAGGGCCCGCGGATTCCAAAGGCTCGCGAAAACACCTTTAATTGCGCAGTTGAGCGTCTTCGGCTTCATCCTGAGCTTCGTGACGACGCCGTTCTCGATTTCCGGATCGAGCTTGCACGACTGCTCGGCGTTGTCGACCTTCGCCGGCTCGGCCGAGAAGCTGTCGTAGAGGCCCGCGCCGTTGAAGTTCTCGACGTCTTCCGAGGTGGCGCTCGACCGGAACTTGAGCTTCTCGACGCCCGGCATGAGCGTCTTCACGCGTTGCGTGATCTCGTCGAGCGTCTTCGGCGTGAGCTTCGCCTTGTAGAACATCAGCTGCACCTCGGTCGCGAGGGCGATGCGATCGGCGGGGGAGAGATCGCCCCCCTTTTCCGCAGCCACGAGGGCGTCGATCTTCCCTTTGAGATCGGCATTCTCGGGGGCATTGACGAAATCGCGATAGAGCTTCACCGGAAGACCAAAGCCTTGGGGCGAGAGATCGTATCCAAAGGATGCGCTAAGCGTGCCAGGGACGCTCGCGCGACCCGTCGCCGAGGGGTTTGAAAGGAACGCGAGGCCCGTGGCTTTGCCGCCGTACTTCGGGCTGAGCGCGAGGCACCCCTTGGAAATGCTGGGGCACATCTCGTCGAACGAGAGGAGCGCCGTCGCATCTTCGATGGGGAGCGAAACCCACGGCTTGTCGAGCTTGGCCTTGAGCTTCGCCTTCACGACGTCGTCGGTGCTCGCCTCGATTGCAAACCCTTCGCCCGTGACTGTGAGGTGCACGGGCTTGTCGGCCCACGGGGCGAGGAGAACGTTGTCGACGCTCGCATCGCGCAGAACCATGTTCGGCGTGTTGCGCTCTTTCGACTTCAGGTTGATATGCGAATTGATGTCTTGGTAGGCGCGCGTAATCACGCCTGCAACCACCGAGAGATCGAGCGGAAGCTCGCTGAAAACCGGGATGTCGGTCGCGCGAAGGGTGGCTACGTCCGCCGGGAAAATACGGAGGTAGCCCCACGCCTCGCCCGAGTTGAGGCCGACGTACTTCACCGAGCCGAGCACCTGGTCGATCGTATAGAGCGACACGCCCATCGCACTGGCCTTGTCGCCAATGGTCGCGAACGTCTGCTGTGGGCCCGTGGCCACGAACGCCAACTTGGCATTCGGAATCGCAATGGCCGCGCGAATCGCCGTGACGGCTTCGAGGATCGTCTCTTCGGCGATTACGTCGTCCGGGTAGAACTGAATGGCGAACGTGGGCGACGTGCCGTCGCCGAGAGAGTACGTCTGGAGCGTCGCCGCGAAGAAGCGCTTCTTCTGCGTGAAATACGTCGAGTCGTTGAACGTCGCCGTCGACTCGTTGATGCCGTAGCGCCGCTGCGCGAAGGCGTAGTGATACTTGGCATACTCGGGAACGGTGGTGCCCGCTTTGTAATTGCCATTCAAGAAGTTGATGGTTTTCTTCGTCGGCTGGCGGTTGTCGATGAGGATCTTGAGCGACCTCCCCGATGTGCTGAGCGTGCCCCCGGGCGCCGAGAACGTCGCGAACATGTCCGCGTTCTCGAGGGTCGGAAGGGAGAGTGTCGTCGCGTAGACGCCGCCACTCGGCGGAGGGGGCGTGGTGGCCGACGGGGCCGTGACTGTGAGGGCCGCCGTCGACGCCTTGTACGCGTAGACAGAGTAGGAAACCTTGTCGCCAACTTTGAGGGTGAGCTTGCACTCCTCGGCCGACGTGGGCCCTTCCGACTTCGCGTCGTTGCTCGCTTCGGAGGCGGCCGCGCCGACCTTCACGTAGAGATCGACGTCACCCGTGCCGCTCGTCTTGAAGGAGTGCGCGCCCGCGGTCGTGGCTGTGAAGGTGCCCGTCTTGCTCACGCGGAGAGCGAGGGAGGTCGAGGTGAAGAGGCTCGTCGTCGTCGTCGTCGCGGCCGATGCGGTGGACGCGGTCTCTTCGGTGGCGGTGTCAGCGCCGACAGGCGCCGCGCAGCCGGCGGCGGAGAAGGGCGCGAGCGACGCGAGGACGGAGAGCATCGAGAAGTGGAAAATCGAGCGGGCGCGAAGGCCCGTAACGGGGGAACGCATGAGAGCTCCAAAAAAGGGCTGCCGTAAGGGGCGCCGGCGGGGCTGTGATAGGCGATAAGGGAATCCCAAATAGCGACGAGGCGCACCTCGCGGGGATAGACCGCGTGGGCGCCTCGTAAGAGCCGCGCGGAAGGCGCGGTGGAGAGCTAAGAGATTAGTGGGTAGAGCGGTTGGTCACAGCTTCGAGCAGGCGCCCTGGCTCGCAACGCTGATACCTGCGGTCGCCGCAAAGCAGGCATTGTTGTACGTGACGTGGTCGCACCCGCAGACCGGGGCCATATCCATCGTGCAGAGGTCCGGAATCGTGCGGCAGACGCCGGGCTTATCGCCTTCGCCACAGTTCGTGGACTCGGGGCGGTCGCAAAAAGAGCCCTCGCCGCACGCGGCCATACCGCGCGAACCGCAGCTCTGCTCGCACGCGCCATCATGGAGCACGCCCGCGCCGGCCTTGGCGGCAAAGCAGAAGTTGCGGTACGTCACGCCGTCACAGCCGCAGACGTCGAGGACGTACAGCGGGCAGATTTGCGGTTTCGCCTTACAGACGCCCGTCGCACCGAAGTGACCGCATTCCGCGATGGCCGTGAACTCGCAGTACGAGCTCGAACCCGCGCACTCGCCCGAGCGCGCGCCGCAGCGAACTTCCTTCTCGACGTGAACGACCGGCGCAATGAACATCGTCGCGCGGAGGCCCGGGGCATCGCCCGCGGCGCCGCTGACGCTCGTAGTCGTTGCTACGACGATCGCACCATTCGCCGACTTGATGAGGGCAGCCGAGTTGCTCATGTCGCCCGAGCAGCGCGAGACGTCGACGCCGGCGATCATCGTGACCTTGCCGGTCTTGATGTTCGTCTGCTCGATGCTGCGGCACGGAGCCGCGAAGCAGACAATGCCCGTGTCGCGAACGGCGTAGAGCGTGCCCGGGAGCGACGATGCGACCTGGGCGCTCTTCCACGCCGCGTCGACAACGAAGGCGCCCGGAGTACCGAGAACGCGACCGCGGAGGATGTGGTGGGAGACGTCGTTCGTGATCGCCACCGACTCGTCGGTGTCGAGGCCGGTCGGGCCGAGGTCGATCTGCTGGCAGACTTCCGACGTCGTGCCGATCGTCTTCACGAAGAAGGACTTACAGTTCCTGATTTCGCGGCTCGTCGACGGCTTACGCACCGTGACGAACGTCGCAACGGGACCCGAGGCAAGCGCCTCGGACGTGCTCTCGGTGACGCCTTCCGCGCTGTCGACGCTCGACGAGCAGCCCGCGTTAAAGGCCATTCCAACAATACCGAGAATCACAAAAAGACCGCTTCGCATTCAATGCCTCGCAAGGGTTCGTGTGCGCGTCTACCCCGCCCTGGCCTGGTGGGCCTTTGAGCTACATGCGCACGACGTGTGGGCCGCCTGTTTAGCGCCCTCATCGGAAGCCGCAAGCGTGTTTTCAGGAACTTTACAGCTGCGGTGCGCGCTGGACGCATTCCTGGCGCGCTCGAGGTAACCTGCCGAGCGGCCTGACAAGCCGTAATTTCCAGCCTGGGCACACTGCGCGGACAAGTTGGCCCACCTTGGATATGAAACTTGGATTAGGCGAAAAATGTCACGGTAGTTGGGAGTCGTTTCCCCAATTGCCGTAGAGCGTCAGCCAGACTTGGCCCGCGATCGCACAATCTGGTCGAGGACCGCGAACGAGAACGGCTTCTCCAGCCGCTCATTGGGCACGGCCTCCAAGAACGCGCGCGCCGTCGGCGTGAAGGCGCCGCCCGTCAAGAACACGATGCGCTCGGCCATCTCCGGCGCGACCTTCTGAATCTGCGCGTAGAGCTCCATCCCGGTCATCTCGGGCATCATGAGGTCGCAGAAGATCACGTCGAACCGTTCGCCCCGCGCAATCACCGCCAGCGCTTCCCGCGGGCTCGTCATCGGTGTCACGTCGTGATCGTCCTCCAAGAGGCGCGCGGCGGCGGTGACGATCATCGGCTCGTCGTCGATGATGAGAACACTCGCGCGCGCGCCTTTCGATTCCGGCGCGGCCTGCTTTGCGATGCGGGCCACGGCCTCACCGTGGGCGACGGGTAGCACAACGCGGAACGTGCTCCCTTTCCCGAGGGTGCTCGTGACGTGAATCTCGCCGCCGATGCTTGTCACGAGGCCGTGGCAAATCGCGAGGCCCAGGCCCGTGCCGACGCCCTGGGGCTTGGTTGTGAAGAACGGATCGAACAGGCGGGGGAGGTCGCTTGGCGCGATACCGCGGCCGGTGTCGCGAATCTCGACGACGACGCGTCCGCGCGCATCTTGCGTGACCATAATCCCTATTTCGTTGGCCTCGACGGCGCCTTCTTCAATGGCTTGGGCCGCGTTCACGAGCAAATTTAGAAACACCTGGCCGAGGCGATCGCCGCTTGCGGCAACGGGCGGCACGGTGCGTAAGTCCTGAATCAGACGCGCGCGGTGGCGAATCTGGTTCCACGCCATCTTCACGGTATTGGCCAGAACTTCGGCCACGTCGGCGGGGCCTGCGCCTTCGTCGTCGCTTCCACGGGAGAACGCGCGCAGGTCTAAGACGATACGCGCGACGCGCTCGAGGCCGTTGCGCGCCTCGCGAAGCGCGTCTTCGACCTTTTGCATTCCGCCCGGCGAGCTCGCGGCGGCGGCGTATTTGTAGAACTGCCGTTCGAGGTACGTGAGATTCGCATCGACATAGGCAAGCGGATTGTTGATCTCGTGGGCCACGCCTGCGGCGAGCGTGCCGAGGGATGCCATGCGGTCGGCGAGCTGCAGGCGCGCCAAGATCTGCGTGCGCTCAGCGGCGTCGCGCGCAATCACGATGATGCCGCGCTCACCGTGGAACGTGACCATCGGGCCGGGCTTCACCTCCATCACGGTGTGGCCGCCAGTGCGCGTTCGGAAGCGCGTTTCGCGCACGCCCACGGCCTCGCCCGTGGCCGCGACGTCGAGTCGGCCCTGCACGACGGCGTGGTCGGGCGCGTCGATGTAATCGAGCACACGCCTCCCAACGAGCTCGAGCCCGCTCTCATACCCGAGGGCCTGCCCCACGGCGCGGTTGGCGTAGAGGATCTTCCCCTCGTTATGAATGACGACGCCGTCGGGCATGCTCTCGATCAGCTGTTCGAGCTCGGCGCGAGAGCGAATGAGCGCTTCGGTCGCGCGGCGCTCTTCGGTCTGATCGCGAAAGACCAAGACCACGCCCTGAATCGCGCCGTGCTTGTCGCGGATCGGCGCGCCGCTGTCGGCGATGGGGCGCTGTGAGCCGTCCTTCGCCTTTAGGCACGTATGGTTGGCGAGCGCGACGATGACGCCATCGCGCAAGACGCGGGCGACGGGGCTCTGCGTGATGCGGCCGGTCTCCTCGTTGACGATGACGAAGATCTCTTCGACCGGGTGCCCAC
>JANXMC010000347.1 GCA_025354825.1 Myxococcales bacterium | reverse complement strand
CGTACGAAGAGCCGGCGTTCGATCTCGTGCGCCTCGCTCCCGCGCCCGCCGAGGACACGGCCGCCGCGTTCGGAATGGGGCGAATCGGGCGCATCGAGGAGACGTCGCGCGCGAGCCTCTTCGCGCGGATCAAGAGGGGCCTGGGAATCGACACGATGCTCGTCGCCGGCCCCGTCGAGGGGGCGGTGTCGCGCGTGGCTGTCGCCGCAGGGTCCGCGGGCGATCTCCTGTCGGCCGCCGTCGCGCAGGGCGCCGAGGTGGTCGTAACGGGCGAGGTGCGCCATCACGATGCTCTTGCCGCCGCCGCGCGCGGCGTGACCGTGGTGTGTGCGCTGCATTCGCGCAGCGAGCGCGTCACCCTCGCGAAGCTCGCGGACGCGCTCGGTGCGCGCCTTCGGAATCTACCGATTTACGTGAGCGCTGCCGACCGCGATCCGTTCGTCATTCTCTAATTGCCAATCAGCCTCATGGCCTCTCCAAGAGATCGCGCGCAATTCGGAGGATCTGAATCTCGTCCGTGCCGCCGCCGATTTGAAACAGCTTCGCGTCGCGCGCCATCATCTCGACGACGCTGCCGGTCATGTAACCAGCACCCCCCATCAGCTGCACGGCGTCCATCGCCACATCGGTCGTCGTCCGCGCGCAGTAGAGCTTCTGCGCGCACGCTTCCGACGGCTCCAGCGGCGTTCGCGCGCGATCGGCCTCGAGCTGCCGCATCAAGAGCGCGTGCATCACACTGCGTGCAGTGTACATCTTCGCGAGCTTCTCTTGAACGAGCTGAAACGTGGCAATCGGTTTGCCCCACTGCTCGCGCTCTTTGGCATACCGGAGCGACTCTTCGAGGCACCGATCGACCATGCCGAGGAGCATCGGCGTCATCCCGAAGCGCTCGTTCGAAAGCGACGACTTCGCCGCCGAGCGCGCGTTCGTCGCGTCGGCCCCGCCTAAAAGCTGATCGTCTGGAACGAACACGTCGTCCAAGAAGATCTCGCCGGTGGGAGAGGCGTGCATCCCCATCTTTTTCATCGGCTTGCCCGTTGCGAAGCCGCTCTCGGTCGTCGTGCGATCGACGATGAAGGCTCGAACGTCGCCGGGGCCGTACCCTTCGCCCGTCATGCGCGCGTAGATCACGAACAGCTCGGCGAACGGCGCGTTCGTGATGAAGGTCTTCGAGCCGGAGATGCGGTAGCCGCCGTCGACCTTCCGGGCGTGCGTACGCATCGAGCCGAACGCGTCGCTCCCCGCGCCGGGCTCGGTGAGGCCCCACGCGCCGATGCGTTCGAGCGTGAGCGCGGGGAGGGCCCAGCGCTCTTTCTGCGCCTGCGTTCCGCGCGCCATGACCGCGCCGCCGAAGAGACCGAGGGATGCGCCAAAGGCGAGGGTGAAGCCCGGGCAGACGCGTGAAAGCTCCATCATGAGCACCGCCATCATCGCGGTGTCGACGGGCAGGCCGCCGGTCTTCGACGCGCTCGCGGTCGCGCCCCCGCTCGCCACGGCGCCGCGCGCCGCGCTCTTCGCGAAGCTCGCGCGCACCATATCGGGAATACCGAAGGCCGCCGCCATCTCCCGCATGACCGAATAGATGCTCACCTCGCCGGCCTCCATCGCGACGACTTTCGGCTCCAAGTGCTGCGCGCACCACGCGCGAATCGCCCCTTGGGCCAGCTTGTGTTCCTCCGAAAAGTCGAGCATTCGCGTTCTCCGTCGCAAATTGTTTCGTACGCTAAACATATAGCGCGCGAAGCCTGCGCAAAGCACATTCGGGTGATCGTAAGGTCGCCGTCGCACGGCGGCGCGCCTGCTGCTAAGCCGTGTGCGTGACCACGACAGGCGAAACGGGCAAAGACACGATCGACGTCTCGGCGATTCCGCGCGATGCGATGGCCATCTGCGAGCGCCTGCGCGCGAACGGAAAGCGCGGCTGGGTCGTCGGCGGTTGCGTGCGCGACATGCTCTTAGGCCGTGCGGTCTCGGATTGGGACATCTGCACGGACGCGCTGCCGCATGACATTCAGAAGCTCTTTCCGCGATCGATCCCGACGGGCATCGAGCACGGCACCGTCACCGTCGTGATGAACCGCACCCACTACGAAGTGACCACGCTGCGGGGCGAAGGGGCCTACACCGACGGGCGCCGCCCCGATGCCGTGCACTTCGTCAATGACATCACGGCCGATCTCGCACGGCGTGACTTCACAGTGAATGCGATCGCGGTCGACCCCACGACGGGGCAGGTCATCGATCCGTTCGGCGGCCAGAAAGACCTCGCCGCAAAAACGCTTCGTGCCGTGGGCTCGCCCCTCGAGCGCTTCGGCGAAGACGGCCTGCGCGTTCTCCGCGCCGCGCGCTTCGTCGCGACGCTGGGACTCGAGCTCGATCCGGCGACCGAGGCCGCCATCGCCCCGACGCTCGATACGTACCGCAAGGTCTCGGCCGAGCGGGTGCGCGACGAGTGGGTGAAGACGATGAAGGCGAAGCAGCCGTCGCGCGCCTTCGAGGTGATGCGCCGCACGGGCATCCTCGGCGTGACGTGCCCCGAGCTGCTCGAGGGCGTCGGGATGGAGCAGAACAGGTACCACGCGTACGACGTCTGGCGTCACGGGATGGAGTGCCTCGACGCGTGCACGGGCGATGCGATTCTTCGCGTCGCGGCGCTCTTTCACGACGTCGGCAAGCCGCGCACACGCGCGATTGGCGAGAAGACGAAGGACTACACGTTTTACGATCACGAGCGCGTCGGCGCCGAGATGGTTGAGCCGATTGCCACGCGCCTCCGGTTCTCGAACGACGAACGCGCGCGCATCACGGATCTCGTCCGCTTCCACCTGTTCCACTACACGAGCGACTGGAGCGACGCGGCGGTGCGGAAGTGGATTCGCCGCGTGGGGCCTTCGCGCGTCGAGGATTTGTACGTCCTCAATGAGGCCGACGTTCGTGGCAAGGGGCGCGACTTCGAGGACGACTTGGAGAGCCTCGCCCGCCTCAAGGTGCACGTCGCGAAGGTCCTCGCGCAGGGCGCCGCGATGTCGACGCGCGACCTCAAAATCAACGGGCGGGATCTCATGACGACGCTGTCGCTCAAGCCCGGGCCGATTCTCGGCGATGTCCTCGACGCGCTTCTCGAAGCGGTCACCAACGAGCCGAACCTCAACGATCGCGAGGCGCTCCTCACGCTCGCGGCCGAGATCGTCGCCAAGAAGCTCTCGCCCTGACCCATGGCTGCGCGCCACGCCGAGACGACGTGATACCGTCACGGGCGTGAGTCTTCGCTCGGCCGCAGTGGCACCCGCCACGTTCGCCACGTTCGCCACGCTCGCATCGATTACGCCCTTCGTGCGCACGGCGTCGGCGCAGTCTCCGCCCGCGGCGCCGCTCACGATCGCCGTCGGCGACTTTCAGCTCGCGCCGACCCTCGAGATTCGCACGCGCGCCGAATACCGTCGCGATCCGGTCGATCTCGGCGGCGTCAACGACAGCGGCGCGTGGTCGCCACGCGTGCGCGATGCGGTGACCGTGACGAACCGCGCGCGCGTCGGTCTCGGCGCCGAGCGCGGCGCGTTGCGCGCGCAAGTAACCTTGCAAGATGCACGGGCGTGGGGTGCGGTGCCGCCGGCGGGAACGGTCGCGAGCGCGCCGACGTTCGCGGGGTTCGGCGCCTACGAGGCGTTTGCCGAAGTTCACACGGTGCCGACGGAGAACGCCCTCACGCTGCCTCCCTCGACGACGCCTACGCCCAACCCGACGCGGCAAACGTTCCTACGCATCGGCCGCCAAGCCGTGCGTTGGGGCGACGGCCTGCTCCTTGGCACCGCCGATTGGTCCCCTGCGGGGCGCAGCCTCGATGCGATTCGCGGTCAGGTCGTCGTAGGCAATTGGGACTTCGAGCTTCTCGCAGCCGTCCTCGCGGCTCCGCGTCCTGTGGCCCCAGCGTCGACGGCGACCGACACGAGTGGGCCATTTTCTGGCGGCACGGAGCTCTTCGGGGCGCGTGCCGCGTGGTCTGTCGACCCTCTTCTCAAAATCGAGATCGTGGCGATTGCACGAATCGCGAACCCCGACACAGACCCGACGACCACGTCGCTCTTCTCCGCGGCCGCCGCCGAAGGCGAGACGTACACCGCCTCGGCGCGCGTCTCGGGCGAGCACGGCATGTTCGAATACGGTGTCGAAGGGGTAGGGCAGCTCGGTCATTCCGATATGCTCGAGGCGCTCGTGCCGAGCTACGACGGCGATCGCGCAGCCTTCGCCGCGGCCGGTCATGCGAGCGTCCGCTTCGACGCGCTCCCGCTCGCGCCGACGCTGCGTGTAGGCGTCGCCTATGCCTCGGGCGAGTCGGGCTCGCACCATGGTAGTTACGGCCAGTTCGACCCGATTTTGCCCGACGTGCACACGCACTTCGGCGCGATGGACGTCTTCGCGCTCTCGAACATCGTGACCGCCCACGCGCGCGTCACGGTGGCACCCACCGACGAGCTTCGCGCGTCGGTCGAATACCGATACGCGCGTCTCGCGACGCCCGATGGCGAGTGGTTGAACGGCTATCTCGCAAGCATCGGCCGACCGAACTCTTCGGCGGGCGGTGGCGCCGAGCTAGGTCACGAGCTCGACGTGATGGCGACGTGGCAGCCGTTCGTGTCGTTCGCCGTGCACGGTGGCTATTCGCTTTTAGCCCTCGGCGGCGGCGCACGCGCGGCGCTCTCGATGAAAGAGCGCGACGGCTTCGACGGCACGGCCACGCTCGCAGCGGCGCGCTTCGCGCACGTCGCGTACGTCCAGGCAACGCTCCGCGTTCCCTGAGCCCCCGCGGCCGCCGCGCAATCCTTCATGCCGCGACGGCCCGCTGACGTTCTCGCCAAATCGTTCGTGAACGACCACCCCGTCGCCTCAAGCCCGTGGCTGCTGCCGCTGACAGGCGTCTTGCCTCGAGCATAGGGAATTGACTCCGCACTCAGGGACTGGGCCTTGCAGTTGAGCGCGCGGATGGCGCGAAGTTTCCTTGACGGAGCACGCCTCGCCGCGGGACTCTCGACGCGAAGGGGAATGAAGTCGCCCGCTCTAGACGTCGAGCTTCTCGAGAGGGTGGCCGGTGGGGACGCGAATGCCGTGGGCGATCTCTACGATCGCTACGCATGCGTCCTCATGCCGCTGGCTCTCCGTATTCTGCGTGACCGCGCCGAAGCGGAAGACGTGCTGCATGACGCGTTCGTCGCCATGAGCGATCGCGCCGGCCAGTACGTGCCCGAGCGCGGCACCGTCATCGCGTGGCTCGTGACGCTCGTTCGCAATCTGAGCATCGATCGAACGCGCCGCCGCGATCGCCGCGGCGAGATCGGTCGCGACGTGATTGCCCACGAGCCGGTGGAGCCCGCGCTCGATCCCGAGGCGCTCACGGCGAGCGCGGGTGAGAAGCTTCGCATTCGAACGGCCCTCGCGACGCTCCCCACCGCGCAGCGCGAGACGCTCGAAGTGGCCTTTTTCGAGGGGCTCACCTACCCCGAAATCGCCGCCCGCGAAGGCGTTCCGCTGGGGACCATCAAGTCGCGCGCCGCCCGCGCGATTGCGGCTCTTCGCGAGGCCCTCCTCCGCGAGGGCGTCACGGGTTAGCACCTTTCGCGAGCACCGCGCGCTTGCCCGGGCGCACGTGCAGAGCTAAAGCGACCCCTTTCGCGGACGACGCGTTTTCGGCGTCGACCCATAAGGGCTTTTCTTTCAGGGGAGGGAAGCCGAGGAGCTTCCTATGCCTTCCATTGTTCGACGGTCGTCGCTGCGGTTCGTCTCGGTTTGTGCACTTGCGCCTCTCGCGTCCCTCGTCGCGCTCGCGTGCGCGGCCGGCTGCTCGGCCAAGGGCGACGGCACGGGCAGCGGGTTCACCGCAGACGACGCAGGCCCGGGCACGACGACGGACTCGGGCGGCGTGACGCCTGTCGACGACAGCGGCGGCGGCGGCGGAGGCTTCGGCGACGTCGGCGTGGTGGCGCCGCCCGGCGGCGACACGGTGTTCTACGCGCACTCGGGCAAGACGCTGTTTCGCGTCGACGCGAAGGACCCCAAGCTCGGCATCACGAACGTCGGCGACTTCGACTGCATCGGCACGGGAACCGGAATGGACAGCTCCATGACGGACATCGCCGTCGACAAGACGGGGAAGATCTACGGGATTGGCCCGAAGATGGTATTCGCCGATATGACGATTACCGGCGGCTCGGTCGCGTGTCTCGGGAAGGGCAGCCCGCTCCCGGCGGACACGAAGTCGGTTTTCTACGGAGCCTCCTTCGCGCCGGTGGGCACGCTCGACGCGAACGTCGAGACGCTCGTCGTGGGCAATACGGACGGCGAGCTTTACAAGGTCGACCCGACCAACGGCGCCGTCACGCAGATCGGGACCTTGGGCGTCGTTCCGGCGACGGACGGCGTCGCCGGGCACACCTACGTAAAAGCCAATCAGGGCAAAGCGTGGGAGTTGAGCGGCGATATCGTGTTTTTGCAAAACGGCACGAGCCCTGTCGGCTTCGCCACCGTGCGCGACTGCCCGACGCCGCCGAGCAAGACCAACTGCAACACCGTCGACACGCTCATCGAGATCGATCTCTCGAAGCTTAAGGCCGGCAACACCGCGAGCGTGACGAAGGCCGTGCGCGGCCAGGTCGTGAAGGCGAGCGGTTGCCAAGACAGCTTCGCCGCGACGTACGGGCACATGTACGGAATCGCGGCCTACCAAGGCGATATCTTCGGCTTCTCCGACCAAGGGTACGCCGTGAAGATCGACAATGTGCGCGGCGGCGCGTGCCGCATCGCCGACCACTCGGCGACGGTCACGAGCTTCGCGGGCGCCGGCATCACCACCGTCGCGCCCGTCATCGCGCCGCCGCAGTAAGGCACGTTTCGTAGGCGCGCACGCAGGTATGCTTGCGCGACGCCGATGCCGATCCTCCATGAACAAGGCGCGCTCACGAAGCGCGTCGTTCCCGGGCCTTCGCTCTACGTCTACACGACGATGGCGGCGACGAAGCCGAAGGCCGTCGTGGGACTGCTTCATGGGTATGGCGATCACGCCGCGCGCTACCAGCACGTGGCTGATTCGCTTGCCGAATGCGGCATCGGCACCGTGGCTCTGGACCTGCGCGGCCACGGTCGCGCCGAGGGTCAGCGCGGCTACTGCGCAAGGTTCGACGAATACCTCGATGACGCCGCCGAGCTCGCGCGCCTCGTTCGCGAGCGCGCGGACCACGCGCTCCCGATGTTTCTTTTGGGGCACAGCTTCGGTGGCCTCGTCGCGATTGCGAGCGTGCTCGAAGCGCCCCGCGCGTGGCGAGGGCTCGTGCTCAGCGCTCCCTATCTGGGCCTCGCGCTCGATGCTCCAGCAATACGCGGGGCGCGTGGCTTCGCGGTTCATCCCGCGGCTCGCCCTCGCGAGCGGGTTGACGGGCGCCCACGTCACGCACGACCGCGTGCGCGCCGAGGCGTACGATTCGGATCCACTGCTGTTCAAGACGGCAACGGCGCGCTGGTTTCGCGAG
>JANXMC010000331.1 GCA_025354825.1 Myxococcales bacterium | reverse complement strand
GCGCGACCTGCAGAGCCGGCGCTTTCTGCGGAACCTATTTTGGTTCATCTACCCTTGCTACGCGCTCAATTGGGCGCTCTTTCCGGCGTTCATCGTCGCCCTCGTGATCGTCGACCTGGCGTTCCTCGGCCACTCACCGGGGCCGCTTCCGGCGCTCGGCCTCGTCTTCGTTCTGTATCTGCTGCCGGTCGTGGCCTGTCGCGTTCACAACGCCCTTTGGCCCCTCCACGAGGGGGACTCGCCCCTGATTGGCGAAGAGTATTCGCCGTGGTTCGGCGTTCATCACTTTCAACTTCTGTATATCGCGATTCCCCAGCTCGAGGCTCTCTTGCGTCTGGTGCCCGGCCTCTACAGCCTATGGCTGCGCATGTGGGGGAGCCGCATCGGGCGCGGCGTTTACTGGACTCCGCGGGTCGACGTGCTCGATCGCACGCTTCTCGAAGTTGGCAATTACGTCGTCTTCGGCCACATCTGCGGGACGAGCGGCCATATCATCAAGCCGGGCGGCGACGGGCTCGTGTTGCAAGTTGCCAAAGTGCGCATTGGCGACTTCGCCTTCATCGGCGCCGGCGCCTACGTGGGGCCGGGCGCGACGATCGAGCCCCGCGCCCTCGTCCGTGCGGGGAATCACGTTCACCCGTTCTCGACCGTCACGGCGCGCCCACAGCGCGTCGAGGCCGAGACCGTAGCCGACAAGGCGGTCGCGACGGCGGCGGAGGCGTGAGCATCGGCGTTTCCCTTCGCCCCGCCGTCGTGGCAGCGAGGGCCGGCTTCGGGTTCGCCGCCCGCGCGTTCGAGGCAACGCTCGACGCGCCCGAAGTCGCCCAAGCGCGCGTCATGTCCGAGCTATCGGCCGCCATCGCGACAACCGACTACGGCCGCCATTTCGGCATTCGTTCCCCGTCCGATTTTCGCGCGCGCCTGCCCGTCGTGACATGGGACGATCTCGCGCCGTGGCTGGCGCGTCAGCGGGCGTCGGAAGGGCGCGTGCTCTTGCCCGGGCCCGCCCGCTTCTACGAGAAGACGTCCGGGAGCTCCGGCGCGGCCAAGCTCGTTCCGTATACGAATGCGCTCTTACGCTCGTTCACGCGGATGTTTGCCATATGGGCCCACGACCTCATTGCCAATGGCCCGCGCTTTCGCACGGGGCAGCTCTATTTCAGCGTCTCGCCGTCGTTCGCCCCCGCCGCCGTCACCGAGCGCGGCGTGAGCATCGGCCTCGAGGACGATACCGATTACCTCGGCCCGTGGCTCAAACCGCTCTTACGCCCGTTCTTCATCGTCCCGCCGGGGGCCTCGCACGCGCGGCAGCCTTCGGCGTGGAAGCGCATCGTCGCGACCCAGCTCGTACGCTCACCGCGCCTCGAAGTGCTGTCGGTTTGGAACCCCTCGTTCATTAAAGTGCTCCTGGATTGGATAGGCGATCATCGCGACGAGCTCGCGCGCGCGCTCCGCCTCGACGGCGATTCGGCGCGGGCCGAAGCGCTCGCCCAAGACCCCATCCCCTGGACGCGCCTCTGGCCCGAGCTGAAACTCGTCTCGTGCTGGGCGAGCGCGGGCGCGGCGCCTCTCGCGCGGGCTCTCGAGGCGATGCTCCCCGGGGTGCTGCTTCAAGGCAAAGGGCTCCTCGCGACGGAAGCGCCGATGACGGTCCCCTCGATTCGCGCTCAGGGGCATTTGCCGCTGGTCGACGAGGTCTACTTCGAATTCGAGGAAGAGCACGGCGGCGCGTTGCGCACGCTCGACGAGGTCGACGTAGGCGGCGTCTACAATCTCATTATCTCGCAGAGGGCGGGGCTCCTTCGGTACCGCATCGGCGATCGCGTGAAAGTCTCGCATCGCTATCGAAGAACGCCGTGCCTCGAGTTTTTAGGGCGTGGCGCGGCCACGAGTGATCTGGTCGGCGAGAAGCTCCACGAAGACTTCGTCCGCGGTGTGCTCGCGCAGCTCGACTTGGGCGGGGCCTTTTTTCAGTCCCTCGTCCCCGTTCGGTCGCCGCAAGACCGCTACGTTCTGCTTCTCGACGCGAGCTCCCGCGAGGCGGCGACGATCGGCCACGAGCTCGACGCCGCGCTGTCGCAGGCGCACCACTACGGCCACGCGCGTGCCCTCGGCCAGCTCGCCGAAGCGCGCGTTCTCATCGTGCCGCGCGCGGAAGAGCGCGTGCGTGATTATCATGCGTCGAGGGGGATGCGTTGGGGCGATATCAAACATCGACTTCTGGTGACGACGCCGAGCGACGAAATGGTGAACGACCTTCGCGAGCGGGCGCGTTAGCGAGGCCGCACGTCGTCGCGGCCGCCGCCCTTTGCACGCTCGTGCTTCTCTCGACGAGCACAGGGTGCGAAGGGTGCCGTCGCGCGCCCGCTTCCGCGACGCATGCCGCGGGGTCGGCGACGCCTCGAGAAGCCTCCACGCGCACGCCCCGCTGGCCTGCTGCGCCAACGCCCGAGTGGTTCGGAAGCATCGAGGGGTGGGTTGGCGACACCGGCGTCGCCGTCCTCTCGAACCGCCACGAGATCGTCTATTGGGATTCGGTCGCCTCGGTCGCGCGATCGCGCTTCTCCGTCCCGGACCGAGCGCTCCGCGTGAGCGTCTCGCCGGATGGGCGCCGTGTCGCCGCATTTTGGGAGTCGTCGATTGCCATCTACGACGCCGTCGGCAACGAGCTCTTTCGATGGCCTATCCCGAAGGGCGTGCAGCTCTTCGCGTGGAGCGCCGACGGTCTCCTCTGCACCTTCGAACGCACGACCGAGCTTCGGGACCCGAGCACCGGCGCGCGCGTTCGCACCGTTCTCGAGAGCGACTGGCCGCGGGCGATGGATAGGCCGGGGCGCCTTCTCGCGGTGACCGAGCTCGCGGGCGTGCGGGTCGTCGACCTCCACGGCGAGGTGCGCGCGCGCCTCGCAAATAACCCCTTCGAGGGGGCCCTCACGTTTCGATCGGACTCGACCGCGCTCCTCGGCTCGACGTCGACGTCGGTCTCGGTCTGGGAGCTCTCCGAAACGAAGACGCGCGACGTCCATTTCGAGGACGACGAAGTGCCGATTACCGATACGTTCTGGGGGCGCGGCGGCGCGACGATCGGCGCGTTGCGGGCGCGCAGAGAGGAGCAGCCGGACACCTGGTTGCCAAACCCCGACGAGCTTCTGGTGCTCGACGCGACGACGCTCAAGCCTCTCTCGCGCCAGGGGTTCAAGGCCGATTCGAATGGCCGGCACGCGATGATGGAAGACGCGTACCTCGTCGACGACGCCCACGTCGCGGCGCCCCTCGGCGACGATGCGGGCGCGAGGAGACTCGAGCCGTTTCACCCCGCGACCGAGCGCTTCATCGATCTCAACATGTCTCCCCCCGCGCGCGTGCAAATCGGCGACGGGCTTCCGCCCCGCGTCGACCCGCGCGAGTTGCCGCGGACGTTGCGCTTCTCCCGCGACGGCCGTTCGCTCCTCGGGGAGACCTTCGGCGGCGCCGTCGGCATGCGCTGGGGGCTCTCGCCTTGCGGTGCATTCGACGGCGGCATTCACGAGCCCCACGGCTTCGAAATCGCATCACGCTCAGGTGCCGACGGGACGGACGTCGTCAGCCTCGCGAGCGGCCGCGTGCTCTTCTCCACCCACGGGAAGCTCGCGCTTCGAAGCGCCGTCGGGCGCGTGTGCGGAGTTTGGGACGACGCGAGCGACGCCGGCACGAACAGGACCCTCGCACTCCACGAATGCGCGACGGGGCGCCTCCTTTCGTCTCTGCCCCTGCCGCGCGCTACGAAAGAGACTGCGCTCGGCGGCAACGACGAGCTCGTCCTGATTGGCAATGAGGTGCACGCCACGCGCGACGGCCGCCTGCTCTACGAAGCCGAGCCCGCGGGGAGCGCGCGCGTCACGTACCGATTTACGTCGGACGGTCGCTACGTCTACGCCGACCCGCGCGACGACGGCGCGCGCGTATCGTTCCAAGAGTCGGCGACCGGCCACGTCGTCGCGCAGCTCGCGGGCGTTGGCCGCGTCGAATGGTCGCCCGACGGCACCACGGCGCTGGTCTGGCGCATCGAGCAGCGGGCTCTCGTCTTCGCGTCGTTCGATACGACGACGGGGCAGCTTCACGACGGCGTGCCCGAAGCGCTGCCCGGCCCTTTTTTCGCACCTCGCGTCTGGCGCGGCGCCCACGGATACGCCGCGCTATTTTCGCGAAATTCCGCCGCTCTAGGGGTTTACGATCTCGCGAAAGGGTCGGTCGTGCAGCGGCTGGAGCTGCCGCCCCGCACCAACGTGATGGAGGCCGCGATCGCGCCGAGCGGAGACGCCCTCGCCCTCACCGACGCTGCGGGGAGCACGCGCGTCACCAGGTGGGGGAAGACCGCGGTGCCGTGGGTCGTCGTCCGCACGCGGCCGGTGGGCCGCGACGCGTCGGGCCCGCAATACGTCGATGGTCAGCGGCTCGCGCCGACGCTTCTCTGGTCGGACGACGGCGACAGGCTCGCCGTTCTCGTCCGCGCGTCGCGCGGAAGCTCGATGGAGCTGTTCGACGCCGGCGGCACGAAGAGCACGGGCGCGCCCCATGCACTCGAATCGTCGACAGAGGACGACGCGCTGGTGACCGCCGAGGCGGGAGACCGCAAAACCGTCTGGAGCCTAAAGACGCTCGCGCCTCTCGGCAGCTTCGTCACTCGCGCGGCGCTCGGCCCTGTGGCGCTCACCGCGAACGGCAAGGTGCTCGCACATCTGCCGGACATGAGCACGATGGAGCTCGTGAACCTCGTCGACGGGCGCACTCTCACGCTGGCGTCGACGACTACGGGCTACGTCGCATCGCGCGCCGACGGGGCGTTCTGCGCCGAGACGCGCGCTCTCGGCAGCGTTCGCTGGGTGCGCGGAGCCGGCCCCCTCGACGGCCCCGTCGTGGATGGCGACAGTGCGCTCCCGCCCTACTGGACGCCGTCCCTCGTCGAAGACTTTTTTTCGCGCGCGGTCACGGCGCCAAGCCCGCCGCCTTGAACGCATCGACGGGCGGCTGCGCGCTCGCCGCCCCTGCGCGCACGAAGGCCGGCGGTGTCCTCAGCGTCGCGTCGACATCGGCCCAAACGCCGTCGGTCGTGCTGCCGTGCCGTGAATCTTCGGTAATCGGTTAGCGGAGGATTTGAACGTTGTATCCAAACGTGTCCGACAGCATGCCCGTCGCGCCCGTGGAGAGGGGGACGACGGCTTCGTTGAAAAAGAGATTGGCATCGACCGCCGAGCCGGCGGGCTCGTTCAGCATGTACGTTCGAACGGCCCAGGTCGACACGTCGGCGCCGTTATAGCTGTTGATCGAGCTCGGGCAACGCGTGCACTGAGGAACGTAGCCGTCGGGCTTCGCCTCGGCGAACGCCGCCTGGAGCTTCGTGATGACGGCGGGATTGCGGTCCGTAATCGACGTCGCGCCCGTTCCCGCGCTGGCGACGCTCGCCGTAAAATCGCCGGAGATAATCGCCGGTCGCGTGCCACTCTTCGCCTTCACCCACGCGATGAGCCTATCGGTTTGAAGCTGCTCTTCGTTCTCCCAGCCTTGATCGGTGGAGCCGTTCGAATACGGCCCGACATAAGGAATTTGCGCTCCGAGAAGCGGGCTCGTCTGCGTGCAGTAAATGTCCGCGGGCTTGTTCGTATCGGTTTCGATGGTCCCTTTGAGCGCGACGCGTCGCCAGAACGTCGATCCGTAGACGTAGGTCTCGGGGTTCGTGATTGGCAACTTCGACAGCATGATCGTCGGCGCGTGGCCCATATCTCCGAAGGGTCTACGCTTGTCGGTGGTGCACGACAGCTTGGCGGCATCGAACGGCTGCTGCGTGACGGCATAGGTCACCATGCAGCCAAAGCAGTATTTGATATTGGGGTCGTCCGAGAGAAAGCTCACGAGCTGTCCCGCGCACTTGGTCGAGAGGCACCGCGAGTCGGTCAATGTCGACGTGCCCGAGCCGGGGACGAAGGCGCATTCGTTTTTCATGCACGTGTAGGCGTCGTCGACGAGCTTTGGGTCGACGCCGACGGCGCAGGGAGCGGCAGTTGGCGCGGCAGGCGTCTGGCCGTTGATGTCGGCGGGATCCGTCGCCGGTGTGTCGAGGTCGGTCGCGGCCACGGCGCTGTAGGGATAATTTGGCAATGCCGCCGCGATGAGCGCGTCGCGGTCGGCCTGAGAGCCGACTTCCGAGATACAGAGCACGTCGGAGCCGGTGTACTTGCGGAGGGCCGAGACGATGGCGGGGCGGCGCGCGGCGAGCTCGGGGGCGCCCACGCCGTCGAGGCGCGAGTTCCAAACGCCGACGCCGAGCGTGCCGAGATCGGTCTGCGTGCACGTGATCGTGATTCCGCCTGCCGTCGCGGCCGAGTCTTCGCAAATCAGCCCGCGCGCGGGGTACCGCGCGTCGCGGGCATCGCCCACCGCGAAGAGCGAGCGCCGCGTGCTCTTTTTGGTAATCGGCGCAACGAAGACCGCCTTCGTCGAACCGTCCGGTGCGATGCCGAACGTGTAATCGTTCTGAGGAAGGACCCAATACCCGTTCGCGTCGACGGTGCCGATGGTGGTGTGGCTGCCGGTCTTGAGCGTGCCACCGAAAGGGATCGCGTCGGGAATCAGACGGCCGGAGACGTCGGTCGGCAAACGGGCATTCGCCGCGACACCGACGTACAGCGCAGCGGAGCCGCGAAGCGCGTTTAAAATGCGGAGCTTCATGTCTTCGGCGCTGGGCGGTGTCGTCTCGTTCGCGGCGACGATCGACTCGGGCAGGTCGCCGCCGCCGATGCGCGCAAAGGTGACGGCGGTGTCGTTGCGAACGTCGACGTTGATAACCTCGGAGAGGGCAGGGCTGCTGCACGGCTGCCCGGCGGCAATCGCCTTGACGTCCATCGCCCCGGTCGGCGACGCGAACAGCGTCGATACGTCTTTGAAGGCGAGGCCCTTGGGGCACGACTTGCCGCTGCCGCGCACGACCGGGCGCTTGTACTCGCCGCCCGTGGGTCGTACGCAGAAGTCGACGCGATCGGCATTGGGGACCAAGTTTGCGACGCGAATGCGACCGTCGCCCGAGGTCGGAAGCGTGCACCCGTCGAGGAGGGGATCGAGATCGCGCGTCTCGACGCCCACGAACGACTGGCAACCGACCGCAAAAAGCCCAAATGCGGCGACACTAAGCCAACGAACGCTCATCGCAGTTCCCCCTGGATCATGGTCATTCGAAAAGGTGGCAAGTGATGCCGTGCTACGCGAGGCCGTATACAAACGAACGAGCGCTCAGAACGAGCCTACTAGCAGCGCCTGACCGCCCGAACGCACGCTTCGAAACGAGAGGGAGACGGTCGGCGAGTTGGCGCGCGGGGGCGCCTTCGCAGACTGCGGCATGGCTTCGCTGGAGTGGCGCGCGCCCTTGATGAAGAGATAGGTGCCCGCAGCGAGCCCTGCGATACCGACGCCTATTCCGATATCCGAAATCCACGCGGCGCTGCGTGCGTCCGACATGTTTGCAACGCCCTCCGCGTCGCACCGTCGCTCACCATCGAAGAGCTCGCAGTGCGCGTCGCTGTCGGACTTTTTCGAGAACGAGCGTGCGCCGAAAACCGCGCCAACCCCCACGGAAACGAGCCCTGCGCCGAAAATCACGGCGCCCGTCGTTCGCGTGGCGGACCACCCCGTCGCGGGCGGTGGCGGGGCGAGCGTGAGCGCTTTGAGCTCGAGCTTCTTGTGCTCGCGTTTGGCAATTTTGATAACGACTTTCTCGGGCAGATACCCGGGCGCCTGGGCGGTCACTTCAACGTCGCCCGGATCCACGGGCACCTCGGTGCTCCACGCCGACGCGTTGAACGGCTGCCCGTTTCGCAAGACCTGCAGCCCTTCCACGCGTACGGCGGGGGGGACTTCGATGGACAGCCACGGAAGCTCGGGCTCGATGAGCGCGATATGCTCTTTCGCGAGCGCTTCGCGATCGTCGCGGCCGAGGCGTACGGCGTCGGCTTGCGCAGTTCGGTATTCGCTCCACGCGCTCGCAATATGGTTGATCTTCTCGTGGCACACCGCGAGGTTCAGCAGCGTGCCTGCGGCGGGGTCGAGGCGATAGCTCTCGCCGAGCTTCTCGCACGCGTCGGGGAAGCGCCCTTCGTCCATGAGCCCTTTGGCCGCATAGAAGAGCGTCTCTGCGAGCACGCGGTTTTCGGAGGAGACACCCGCGGGCGTCGGTTCTGCGGCCGCCGGCCGCGCAGTACAGAGAAGGGTCGACAGTGCGGCAACGAGGGTGATCGATTTTTTCACTGTCGGTCCTGGAGGGGCATGCGTGCTTTCTTCGGTGGAGCCGGCGTCGTGTCGGCGGCGGTGGCTGCGGTGGCCGTGGCTGCGGTGGTAGGAGGCGCTATGGGCGCGAGAGCTGCTGCGGGCTCGGGCGGGGCTGCGCGCGCGGGCCGTGGCGCGGGCCTCGACTCGGCGGCGCGATGCGTGACGACGGGCGCGGGCGCAGAGGGCGCGCTCGAGGGCGGCGCCAGGACGGCGCTCGCCACTGGGTTGGTCGGTGCCGGCACGGGAGCCGACGTCGGCGCGCCCGGCGCTGCGAGCGATGCGGGCGACGCCAGCTGCGTCGGCGCCATTTGCGACGGCGTGGACGCCGCCGATGCCACGGCCGCGATATCCAACTTCGCGCCATCGCGGGCGCGGCTGTTCGTGCCAATCACGTAGGCGGCGCTGGACGTAACGAGCAGCGCGACGAGCGCCAAGGCGATGACCGTGCTGGTCGACTTCGCGGGTTTCGCGCCGGGCAGACTGCCGCTTTGGGACGCCGCCCATTCCGTCGCGGGCATGTACGCGTTCGCGCTCGACCCCGTGCGCGCCAGCGCCGCGTGGGCGCCCGAGGTCGTCGAGGTCTGCGGCCGCGCGCCTGCACGACCGAGCGTCGCTGCGAGGCGCGCCTGCACGTCGGCTGCGGCCGGTGAGCCTACTGCGGCGAGGAGCTCGCCTGCGAAGACGGCGAGGTTCTGTGTGCGCTTCTCGCGGTCCATCACGAGGCCACGAAGAATGGCCGCGTCGACCCCCGGCGGAAGATCGGGACGGAGCGCCGCGAGACTCGGCGGCTGGCGATTCTGCGCGAGGGCGGCGCAAAGGAGCGTTAGCGAAGGCTCGTCGTAGGGCGGCCGCCCCGCGAACATTTCGTAGACGATGCACGCGACCGACCAAAGATCGGCCCGCGCGTCGACTGAGCTCGCGCCGAAGAGCTGCTCCGGCGACATGTACTTGGGAGAGCCGAGGAGCGCGCCCGTCTCGGTGAGATCGGAAATACCCTCGGTCATCGCCGACCATTTCGATACGCCGAAGTCGAGAATCTTCACCAGGTTCGTGCCGTCCGAACGCTGCGTGATGAAAACGTTGGAGGGCTTTAAATCGCGATGAACGATGTTATGCGCGTGAGCCTCGACGACGCCTTGGCACATCTGCACAACAAGATCGATCACCTGGGGTAGCGGCATGGGGGACGAGGCCTTGAGCGTCGACCGCAAGTCGTCCCCCGTGAGGTGCTCCATCACCATGAACATGGTGCCGTGCGAGACGCCGACGTCGATCACGCGCGCAACGTGCTCGCTTCGGAGGCGTGCGCTCACCTGCGCTTCGCGACGAAATCGGGATTTGTACTCTTCGGTCTCGCCGCCGCGCACGTAGAGAAACTTGATGGCGAACGGCTCGTTGAGCTCGGTATGCGTCGCCGCGACGACGAGCCCCATTCCGCCTCGGCCGAGCACGGCGTCGATTCGGTATTTGTTGTCGACGAC